>NZ_JAJTBB010000018.1 GCF_021287135.1 Acidovorax sp. | reverse complement strand
GGCCAGTTGGTTGGCGGCCCGGGCGTTGTCGGCGTTCTGGCGCACGGTGGAGCCCAGCTCTTCCATGGAGGCGGCGGTTTCTTCCAGCGCGCTGGCTTGCTGTTCGGTGCGTGCGGACAGGTCGTTGTTGCCCGAGGCGATTTGCGAACTGGCGCTGGCCACGCCTTCGGCGTTTTGCCGCACGCTGCTCACGGTGTTCACCAGGCTTTGCTGCATGCGTTGCAGCGCGCTGAGCAACTGGCCTGTCTCGTCCTGGGAGCTGACCGCGATGGAGCCCGACAGGTCACCGGCCGCCACCCGGTCTGCCACCGCCACCGCCGTGGCCAGCGGGGCCGTGATGGAGCGGATGAGCCAGAGCGCCGCTGCCAGCGCCAGCGCCAGGGCTGCCGCAGACACCGCGATCACGGTGTTGCGCGCCACGACGTAGCCTGCGGCCGAGTCCTTGGCCGCCTGGGCGGCACCTTCCGCGTTGAGCTGGACCAGCTTCTCCAGGAGACCCTTGACGTTGAGGTACAGCGGCATCGAGTCGGTCATCATGATGGTGGTCGCGCCCACGTTGTCGTTCTTGCGCGAAGCCTCCAGCGCCTTGTTGTTCACGTCGGTGTACTGTTTCCAGGCCGCCCCGAACTCGTCGTAGAGCTTGCGCTCCTCCGGACTGCTGATCAGGGATTCGTAGCGCTTGCGCAGTTCGCCCAGCTTGCCGCGGCGCTGTTCGATCTGCTTGTCCAGGCCTGCCATGGCCGCCTCGTCCGTGCTCAGCACGTGCCCCAGGATGGTCAGGCGCAGGTTGGCTGCTTCGGCATCGATGGCACCGATGGCCTGCACGCTGGGCAGCCAGTTGCCGGTGATTTCCGCTGCGTCGTCGCGCAGCGAACCCAGCTGCGCGATCGACACCGCAGCCAGCGCCAGCAGCAGCGCTACCAGCAATGCAAAGGCGCCCGCCAGGCGCGTAGAGATCTTCAAGTTTTTCATCGTTTGGACTCCTGGGGGCGGAAGGCCCGCCCCCGGACCTGCCACCACCCCGCTCAGCGCAAAGGGGGCGCGGACACACACCCACTCAAAACCGCAAATTTATCACATATTTTGATAAAAATACGATATATAACCAATAAATGATAAAAACGATAAACCATAAAGCCCGTTGAACGCAGAGACTCCTAGAACTTCACCGCCTCGAAAGCCGGGTGCAAGGTATCGATCCAATGGTCCAGCTCGTCCTGCGAAACGTGCAGATGGTCCCTGCAGGCCGCGCCGTGCTGGAGCCATTCGCGCGTGGGGGCCAGGCTGTCGTGCTGGTTGACCAGGAAGTCCGCCAGCAGCCCCAGGGCCACGAGGTGGCGTACCGTGGGGGCAAAGCGCTCATCCTGCAGGCACGAGAAATCATGGTGGAGCCAGATGGCCTGGGCCACGTCCCCGGGCAGGTGCCAGGTGCGGGCCACGATGGCCCCCATCACGGCGTGGTCGGTGCGGTGGTTGGCGTTTTCCGTCTGGGTGAAGGTGCGGTCCTTGCGGGCCAGGGCCTCGGTCACGGTGCTGGCATAGCCCCGCACCGCCTTCACCAGCACCGGCATGCCGACATGGCAGAACAGCCCGAAGCTGTAGCCCAGGCCGGGGTCGAAGCTGTAGAGCTGGTGGCCGATGTGTTCGCAGGCAATGGCACGGCGCTGCGAGCTTTCCCAGAAATGGTCCAGCAGCGGCGAGCGCACCTGCAGCGCATTGCGCGTGATGAACGCCGACAGCAGTTCCACGGCCGGCTGCAGCCCCAGCACGGTGAGCGCCATCCCGACGGTTTGCACCGGCTGGGCCAGGCCGTGCAGCGGGCTGTTGGCCAGGCGGATCAGCGCTGCGGCCATGGCCACGTCGGACGAAGCGAGCTGCTCCAGCGCCGAGGCGTCAAGCTCCGGTGCGGCGATGATGGCCTGCAGCCGCACTAGCGATTCCGGGCACGGCGGTATCACGATGGCCCGCACGGCGGGGTGCATGCGGGCTTGCTGGATGTGCTGGTCGACAGGGTGGACAGAGCTCACGGTGGATCCCCGGGCGGCACAGGAATCCTACGCGCTGGCCCGAACAGTTGCAATTGGTTGCATTGTGGGCCAAAAACGGCTGGGAAGAACCAGCTTCTCGGCCCGGCTCCGGGCCACGACAGGCCTTTGTCAGTGGGCTGGCGCCGCGGCGCCGCCACCTTGGCGGGCCTGGCGAGCCACCTGGCTGCTGTGGCCGGGCATGGCGTCGCCCAGGTAGTCCAGGAAGCGGCGCACGGCGGGCGACAGCCCCCGTCGCGACGGAAACACCGCGTGCACGATGGCAGGCGCCGGCGCCCAGGCCGGCAGCACCCGCACCAGGCGGCGGTCGCGGATCTCGTCCTGGCACATGTAGTCGGGCAACCAGCAGATGCCGGTGCCGGCCAGCACCGCGAACTTGAGGGTGAGCAGGTCGTCCGCGACATAGCGCGGCGTGTGGTGCACCACCTGGTGCACGCCGCCCGGGCCGATGAGGTTCCAGGTGGAGCGCCCGTCGGGTGCGGACATGGCAATGCTGTCGAGCTTGGCCAGGTCGTCCAGCGTTTCGGGCGTGCCCTGGCGGATGAGCTGCTCGGGGCTGGCCACCAGGATCTGCGTGGCATGGTCAAGCCGCTTGACCACCATGCTGCCGCTGTCGTCCACCGACGGCCGCACACGCAGCGCCACGTCGATGCCCTCCTCCACCAGGTTCACCGCGCGGTTGCTGACCATCATCTCCACGCGCACTTCCGGGTACGCGGCCAGAAAAGGCGGCATCAGCTCGGCCAGTACCGTCTGCGCCAGCGTCACGGGGCAGCTCACGCGGATGGTGCCGCGCGGGGCCGTCTGGACCTGGGCCACGGTGTCGGCCGCGGCCTGGGCGGATTCGCGCATGGCCTGGCAGTGGCGCAGATACGCCTCGCCCACTTCGGTGAGCGACAGCCGGCGGGTGGTGCGCTGCAGCAGGCGCACGCCCAGGTGGGCTTCGAGGTCGGACACGCGCCGGGACAGGCGCGACTTGGGGATGCCCAGGGCCCGGCCCGCAGCGGCAAAACCGCCCCGCTCCACCACTTCGGCGAAATACAGCATGTCGTTGAGGTCTTGCATGGCGTGGATCGTCCTATGAATAGAACAATCTATCGCAACTTCACCGGCTTATCAACAACGGCGTGCGCGCCCAAAATTCCAGTCAATGGCTCTGCCGCATCGGGCAGAGCCCCAACCAGGAGTTTTTCCATGCGTCTGCTTCACATCGACTCTGCCATCACCGGCGAACAATCGGTCTCCCGCCAACTGACCGCGGCCACCGTGGCTGCGTGGGTGGCCCGCCACCCCGGCACGCAGGTGGAGTACCTGGACCTGGCCGTCCAGGCCCCCTCGCACCTGGCGGCCCAGTCCCTGGGATTCCGCACCGGCCAGGCGGCCGCCACCGAGATCGAGCGCCAGGAAAATGCGCTGTCCGAGGCGCTGGTGAGCCAGTTTCTGGCAGCGGACGTGATCGTGGTCGGCGCGCCGCTGTACAACTTCTCGATCCCCAGCCAGCTCAAGGCCTGGATCGACCGCATTGCCCAAACAGGCCGCACCTTCAAGTACACCGACAAGGGTCCCGTGGGCCTGGCGGGCGGCAAGACGGTGATCGTGGCCTCCAGCCGCGGCGGCGTGTATTCCACCAGCGAAGGCGGCCAGGCCATGGAGCACCAGGAGAGCTACCTGAAGGTGGTGTTCGGCTTCTTCGGCATCACCGACGTGCGCTTCGTGCGGGCCGAAGGCGTGGGCATGGGCCCGGACGCCAAGGCGGCTGCCCTGGCCAGTGCCGAGCAGGACGTGCAGGCCCACACGGGCGTGGCCGCCAACCAGGCCCAGGTGGCGCAGGCCGCCTGAGAACCTGTGGACGATCTCCCCTGCGAGATCGTCCACGCCTTCAGAGCGACCGGGGCCGTCTTCTTCAGGCGGCGTGGGCCCGCACCCAGGCGAGGTAGCGGTCCACCCAGCCTTGCAGGAACTGGCGGCTGCCCTCGCCCACGTTGCCGTCGGCGTCGAACAGCCCTTCCTTGGCCTGGATGAAGGCCTCGGGCTGGCCGAGCGTGGGCATGTCGAGGTAGGCCAGCACGTTGCGCAGGTGCTGCTGCGACAGCGCGGTGCCGATGGCGCCCACCGACACGCCGATGACGCCTGCCGGCTTGCCGGCCCAGGCGCTCTGGCCGTAAGGGCGCGAGGCGTGGTCGATCGCGTTCTTGAGCACGCCGGGAATGGAACGGTTGTACTCGGCCGTCACGAACAGCACGCCCTGGGCGGCCTGGATCTCGCGCTTGAGGCGCTGCACCGGCGCGGCCTGCTGGCCGTCATCGTCCTGGTTGTACAAGGGCAGGTCGTCGATGCGCACCTGCGTGAACGTCACGTCCGCCGGCGCAAGGCGGGCCAGTGCGGTGGCGAGTTTGCGGTTGAACGACTCTTTGCGCAGACTGCCGACGACGACGGCAATGTGAAGCTGGGCCATGGAATTCTCCTGTCCTGAGGGTGGCAAGGCGTGCCGGACCGCCCATGGTAGGCGCAGGCCATAACCCCATCAAGCCACGCGTTTCTCGGCGCAACCGGCTGCGGGGCGCCGCCTTTTGATTGCTATCAAAAAATGAGCTTCCAGCGCTTTACCTGCAAGCGCTGGAAGCCATTTTCATTCAAACAAAAGCCCGGCGCAGACGCCGGACCCAGGGCTCAAAAGCCCGGCAGCACCGCGCCCTTGAACTCGGTCTGGATGAACTTGCGCACTTCCTCCGAGTGGTAGGCCTTGACCAGCTTGGCCACCCAGGGCTTGTCCTTGTCGGCCTCTCGCACGGCAATCAGGTTCACGTAGGGGCTCTTGGCGCTTTCCTGGGCAATGGCGTCCTTGCCCGGGTTGAGGCCGGCCGACAGCGCAAAGTTGGTGTTGATGGCCGAGGCGTCCAGGTCGTCCAGCGAGCGCGGCAGCTGCGCGGCGTCCAGTTCCACGAACTTGAGCTTCTTGGGGTTGCCCACCACGTCCAGCGGCGTGGCCTTCAGGCCCGCGCCGTCGCGCAGCTTGATCAGCCCCTTGTCCTGCAGCACCAGCAGCACCCGCCCGCCATTGGTGGGATCGTTGGGAATGCCGAACTTGGCGCCCTCCTTCAGGTCCTCGAGCTTCTTGACCTTCTTGGAATACAGGCCGATGGGGAAATTGACGGTGTAGCCCACGGCCGCGAACTTGTAGCCCCGGTCGGCAATTTGCGCGTCCAGGTAGGGCTTGTGCTGGTAGCTGTTGGCGTCCAGGTCGCCGGCGGCCAGGGCGGCGTTGGGTTGCACGTAGTCGCTGAACTCGATGACCTGGATCTTGAGCCCGTCCTTTTCGGCAACCTTCTTGACCTGCTCGAAGATCTGCGCATGGGGGCCGCCGGTCACGCCCACCTTGATGGGCTTGTCCTGCGCCATGGCGCCCGCGGAGAAAGCCGCGGTGATTGCGAGGGCCAGGCCAGTTTGCAGCAGAGTGCGCTTGTTCACGGAAAAACCTTTCGTTGAGAGATGGCTGGCATCCTAGGGTTTTCCCGTTAAAACAGTAACGAATACGTTTTCATTTCGTTCCAACTTTTTCGCATAAAGGTGCAATAGGGAGCTGCGGCCCGGCCTCAGCCCTTCAGCGCCACGTTGTTCAGCTTGTCCAGCCGCTCCGGCCACGCGCCCTCCGTCGTGGCGCCTTGCAGCAGGATGCGCGTCCAGGCCACCCAGGCGTCCCACTGCACGCGCTTGTCCCAGGAGTTGCCCCAGGCGCTGAAGAGGTGCAGGGCACTCTCGGCGGCGGCCCGGGCATCGTCCCGGCGGCCGGCCGACAGGTACAGCTGGGCCAGCACCATCTGCGGCTCGCCCACCCAGGGGTTGTGGCGCACGGCGCTTTCCAGCACGCCAGTGGCCACGTCCAGGTCCACCAGCGGCTGGTCTTGCTGGATGACGGACCAGTACAGCGAGGCGGCGGCCGCCTCGTTGGCCGCGGACAGGTGCTGCGTGCAGTGGGCAAACACCGGCGGCAGGGGCAGCCGGTCTTTCAGGCCGGGGTGCTGCAGCGCCTTGGCCAGCCCGTTGATCTGGTGGACCATGCGCCCCGTCGGCCGCATGGGCCCGGGCCACAGGGAGGCCGCCCAGTGCGCCTTCTGGTGGCGGTGCTGCACGTCGGGGAACCGCGAGAAGATGTCGTCCTGCCAGCTGAACCACTGCTCGATGGTGTCGGCCATGCTCACGATGATGAAGGCCGCCACCTCGTAGGGGGTGAGCCGATGGTCCTGCCCGTCCTTGTGCAGCACCAGGCTGCCGTCGCCTTCCATGCCGTGGGCCAGCACCCGCTGCACGAACTGCGTGCGGGACTGGGTGCAGAACAGGTAGACCAGGTGTTCGGCCGATTCCCCCGCGATCTCGCGCACGCGGGCGCGCTCCCGGGCGGGGTCGAACTTCACCAGGTCCACGAACGCATTGCCGTACACGCTGTGCAGCAGCCCCAGCAGGCGCACGTCGCGGGGCTGCTGCCACACGGTCAGCGACCGGGCCACGCCCACCAGGTGGTGGCGGAAGGTGCCCGCCTTGTGCCAGTCCTGCCCCACGTTGCGGGCCAGCACCGTGGGCAGCACCGGCGCCAGATCCGCGTCGCGGGCCAGCCACTCGTCGTCCAGCAGCGGCTGTGCGCGGGCAAAAAGATCGGCGTCCAGGGGGTGCAGCGGCAAGGTCATGGCAGGTGTCTCCGGTATTTAGGGATATCGGAGATGGAATGTACACACAGGACCTGCCGGCGCCCGCCGCGGCGCGGCATCGGCCTTGCCGCGCGGGCGGCTACTTGGCCGTGTTCGCCACCGGGATGGGCCGCACCAGCCGGACCGGCAGTTTGCTGCTGCGCGCCGCGTCGCCCCGCGCCTCGCCGGTGCTGAGGTTGACGGCCCACCCGTTGAGCATGGCGGCCTGCCGCCCGCCGTCGCCGGAGCGGCCCTGGGCGATGTTGTTGTAGTTGTACTGGTTGCCGTTGAGCGGGCTCACGTTGGCAGTGGACGACCAGTGCCATTGGCCCGGCGCCGCCGGAAAGAGCTGGGGGTTGAGCCCGGGCGGCGACAGGCTGCGGTCCACCAGGCGCTGCAGTTCGGCCGCGCGCGGGAGGCGCCAGCCCACGCCCTCGGCCTTCCAGCGGTCGGCTGCGAGGGCATTGGCCGCCGAGCGGTCCAGCAGCGCGGGTTGCCCGGTGCAGGTCTTGCCATTCCACTGCATGCCTTCCACGCACCGGGGCCAGGCCAGGCCCGCACGCAGGTCGAGCACATAGGCGCCATCGTCGGACAAGGACCAGTCCTGCGACGCCGGGGCGGCAGCGGCGGCGCCGGACAGCGCTGCCAGTGCGAGCACGGAGCCCGCCCAAAGGGAGAAGGTGCGCGAACGGAATTTCATGGGAAAGACGGTGGATAAAAAGGCGTTGGGTAGACGGAGGGCGAGAGCCGTACGCTAACCCCATCACGCCGCCGGCGCCAGGCGGCAGGTCAAGCGGCTGCAGCGCATGGCGCGGAAGAAACGCCTGCTTTTGAGGTCAAAATGCCCCCCTGCGCCCGACCCATCAGCGCAAGCAGCTATACATTGAATAGCAAACAAAAACGCCGCGCCCATGACGACGACCCCCCCCGCCCCCGCCGTGCCCTTGAACGCCCTGCGCGACCTGGAAGAACGCGCCTTCAACGCCTGGCCGGCGCGCCAGACGGTGTTCCACCAAGGCTGGGTGTTCCGGCTGTCGGGCGGGTACACCAAACGCGCCAACTCGGTCAACGCGCTGGTGCCCGGCGCTCCGTTCGACGGCGTGCGCGAGGCGGCCGCGGCGCTGTATGCGCGGCACGGGTTGCCTGCAGTGTTCCGCATCTCACCGTTGGCCCCTGCCGAAGCCGACAAGGAACTGGCAGACGCCGGTTACCAGCACTTCGACCCGTCGCTGGTTCTGCACCGGCCGCTGGCCCGGGACGGCGTGGCCCAGCCCGATGGCAGCACCCTCATCAGCACCAGCCCGTCCCATGCCTGGCTGGAGGGCTTTGCTGCCGCCAACAGCGTGCCGCTGCACCACCGCGCGCTGCACAACAGCATGCTGGACAACATTGCCCACCCTGCCGCGTTTGCGCTGCAGCACGACGACCAGGGACGCGCCGTGGGCTTTGGCCTCGGCGTGCTGGAGCGCGGCGCCGTGGGCCTGTACGACCTGGCCGTGGCGCCCGAACACCGGGGCGGCGGGCGCGGGCGGGCGCTGGTGCAGGCCCTGCTGCAGTGGGCCGCGGACGCCGGGGCCGCCAGCGCCTACCTGCAGGTGCGCGCGCAGAACACGCCGGCGCTGCGGCTGTATGAATCGATGGGGTTCAAGACCGCTTACAGCTACCACTACCGCGTGCCGGCTTGAGTGGCCTCTTCGCCGGGACCGAATGGGAAAATATTGAATAAAAATGGCTGCTTGCGCCCGCGCAACAAGCGCAAGCAGCTATTCTTTCAATAGCAACCGGCGCGCCCCTTACCGGTGGCTCAAGCGGCGCACCGCCCAGTCGCCCAGGCTCTGCACGGCCTGCACGAAGAAGATCAGCACCAGCACCACGGCCAGCATGATCTCGGGCAGAAAACGCTGGTAGCCGTAGCGGATGCCCAGATCCCCCAGGCCGCCGCCGCCAATGGCACCGGCCATGGCGGAGTAGCCCGTGAGGCTGACGAAGGTGATGGTCAGGCCTGCCACGATGCCGGGCAACGCCTCGGGCAGCAGCACCTTCCACACGATCTGGCCGGTGGTGGCGCCCATCGCCTGGGCGGCCTCGATGAGCCCGGGGTCCACCTCGCGCAGGGCCGCCTCCACCAGGCGCGCCACGAAGGGCGCGGCGGCGATGGTGAGCGGCACCACGGCCGCGGCCGTGCCAATGGACGAGCCCGTGATGAGCCGCGTGAACGGGATGATGGCCACCAGCAGAATGATGAAGGGCGTGGACCGCACGGCGTTGACCAGCCAGCCCACCAGCTTGTTGACGGGGCTGTTCTCCAGCACGCCACCGTCGTCCGTGAGACGCAAGAACACGCCCAGCGGCACCCCCAGAAGCCCCCCCACCAGGCCGGAGATGCCGACCATGATGAGCGTCTCCCACAACGACGAAGCAAACAGATCCAGCATGGCTGGCGTGAAGTTGTCGAACATGATTTCTGATCCTTCTCAGCCGGCCACAGCCACTTCTTGCACTTCGACGCCACCCGCGCGCAGGTGCGCCACGGCGCCCCGCAGGCTGTCGGCCTCGCCACTGGCGTACACGGCCAGCGAGCCAAAGGTTTCGTCCTGAATCTCGTCCACCTGGCCGTGCAGGATGCTCATGTCCACCCCATACTGGCGGATCAGCTGCGACAGGATGGGCTGGTAGGCGCTGTCCCCCGCGTACGACAGGCGCAGCAGCTGGCCGGTTCGTCCTGCACCCAGCTGGCCGGCGAGCTTGCGCACATGGTCCAGCACGCTGGCAGGCAGCTCTTGCGGCAGGATTTCGTCGATCAGGCTCTTGGTGATGGCCTGCTGCGGGCGGGTGAACACGTCCAGCACCCGGCCCTGCTCCACGATGCGGCCGGCCTCGATCACGGCCACGCGGTCGGCAATCTGCTTGATGACCTGCATCTGGTGCGTGATGAGCACCACCGTCAGGCCCAGCTCGCGGTTCACCTGGCGCAGCAGGTCCAGGATGGAGCGGGTGGTTTCCGGGTCCAGCGCGGAGGTCGCTTCGTCAGACAGCAGCACCTTGGGCCGGCTGGCCAGCGCCCGCGCAATGCCCACACGCTGCTTTTGGCCGCCGCTGATCTGCGCCGGGTAGCGGTCGGCCAGATGGGCCAGGCCCACCAGTTCCAGCAGCGGGCTCACGCGCGCGCGGATGGCGGCCTTGTCCATGCCCGCCAGTTCCAGCGGCAAAGCGGCGTTGTCAAACACCGTGCGCGACGACAGCAGGTTGAAATGCTGGAACACCATGCCGATCTCGCGCCGCGCCTCGCGCAGTGCGGCCTCGGGCAGCTGGGTCAGGTCCCGCCCGCCCACGATGACCTGGCCCGTGGTGGGACGGTTGAGCAGGTTGATGACGCGCACCAGCGAGCTTTTGCCCGCGCCGCTCTTGCCGATGATGCCGAAGACTTCGCCCGGCTGGATGGCGAGGTCGATGCCCCGCAGGGCCTCGACGGGGCCTTGTGGGCCCTGGTAGGTTTGGGTGATACCCCGTAAATCGATCATGAATGCAGTGCGCGGCGCGCCCACGATGGGAGGCGCTGGCGCGTAGGTGAAAGCGGAGAAGAGGGGCGACTGTATCGGCGAATCGTAAGTTCACGAACGATTGAAAAATCGATTGGTTAGATGCTGGGGTTATGAAGAATGTGGCAGGCCCCTGCGGATTGCTATCTTTTCCATAGCTCGCAGCGTCTTCCACGCCTCACAAAATCCGCTTTTCATCGCGAATACGCGAAAGCGCGCCAGAGGTGCCAAGGAGGCACATTTCAATAATTCAACTTTTCTTGTATTATTGAACCATGCAAGAGACCGATGCCCTCCGATCCCTGGCCGCGCTGGCCCAGGAAGTACGCCTGCGCGTGTTCCGCGCCCTGGTGGTGGCCGGCCAGGAAGGTCTGACACCCGGCGGGCTGGCCGAGCAGCTGGGCATTGCGCCCAACGCGCTGTCCTTCCACCTCAAAGAGCTTGCGCACGCGGGGCTGGTGAGCCAGGAGCGCCAGGGGCGCAACCTGGTCTACCGGGCATCGTTTGCCACCATGAACGCCCTGCTCACCTACCTGACCGAAAACTGCTGCCAGGGTGCCGAATGCCTGGCCGACGCCGCCGCCGCGCCCTGCCAGTGCTGATCTCCGTCCCCAACACCACCCCGATAGGAAACCCCATGAAGCGATTCCACGTCCACCTGCATGTCGATGACCTGGCCCAAAGCATCGCGTTCTACTCCCGGCTGTTCGCGGCCGAGCCCGCGCGGGTCGAAGCCGACTACGCCAAATGGATGCTCGAAGACCCGCGCGTGAACTTCGCCATCTCCACCCGCGGCGCCACGCCCGGCGTGGACCACCTGGGCTTCCAGGTGGACGAGGCGGGTGAACTGGCCGAGCTCAAGGCCCGCGCCCAGGGCGCCGACATGGCGCTGCTGGACGAAGGCACCACCACCTGCTGCTATGCCCGCAGCGACAAGCACTGGATCACCGACCCGCAGGGCGTGGCCTGGGAGCACTTCCACACCCTGGGCAACATCCCCGTATTCAACGAAGCCGCTGCGCAGCCACCCGCGGCGGCCCAGGCGGCCTGCTGCCCCACGGGCAAGCCCTCCGCTCCCGAGGCGGGCAAGGCCGCCTGCTGCGGCCCCACCGCCAACACCCCCCGCAAATGCTGCTGAGCCCAGGTCCACGATGAGCACCCCACGCACTCCTTTGAACGTGCTGTTTCTGTGCACGCACAACTCCGCCCGCAGCATCCTGGCCGAGGCCTTACTCAACGCCATGGGCCAGGGCCGCTTCAAGGCCTATTCAGCCGGCAGCAGCCCGCGCGAAAACCAGCAGCCCCACCCGCTGGGCCTGCAGGCGCTGGCCCACGCGGGTATCCCCACCGAAGGGCTGCGCAGCAAGAGCTGGGATGAGTTTGCCGCCCCCGGCGCGCCGCCCATGGACCTGATCATCACCGTGTGCGACAACGCGGCGGGCGAAGTCTGCCCCATCTGGCCCGGCCACCCCGCCACGGCGCACTGGGGCTATGCCGACCCGTCGGGGGGCGATGCCCCGGACGCCGACAAGGCCGAGGCCTTCCGCAAGACCCTGCACGCCATCAAGCGGCGTCTGGAGCTGCTGGTGAACCTGCCCGACGACAAGCTGGCCGCCACCGCGCTGCAAGCCACGGCCCGCAACCTGCCCGCGCAATGAGATGAAACACCCCCTGAGTCGCTTCGCGCCTTCACCCCTCTCTGGCTGCGCCGGAGGGGGACGCGCCCGGTGGCCTGGCAAAGCCAGTTCCACGGGTGCACTGGTTTGGGCCGCGCCAGTTTCATGCATTGCGAGTGGCGCGCAGCGCAATGGATAACTGAAATGCCCCTGCAACCAAACCCTTTGCAACGCCCTGCTGCCAACGCGTTGCCCCCCTCCCCGGCCGCTGGCATGGCGGTGTTCGAGCGCTACCTCACCGTCTGGGTGCTGCTGTGCATCGTGGCGGGCATCGCGCTGGGCCAATGGCTGCCCGGCGCGGCCCGCGCCGTGGGTGCGCTGGAGGTGGCGCGCGTCAACCTGCCGGTGGGCTTGCTCATCTGGGTGATGATCATCCCCATGCTGCTGAAGGTGGACTTTGGCGCGCTGGCCCAGGTGCGCCAGCATGTGCGCGGCATTGGCGTGACGCTGTTCGTCAACTGGCTGGTCAAGCCGTTCTCGATGGCGCTGCTGGGCTGGATCTTCATCCGCCAGCTGTTTGCCCCGTACCTGCCCGCCGAGCAAATCGACAGCTACATCGCCGGGCTTATCCTGCTGGCCGCCGCGCCCTGCACGGCCATGGTGTTCGTGTGGAGCCGCCTCACGGGCGGCGACCCGCTGTTCACGCTGTCGCAGGTGGCGCTCAACGACAGCATCATGGTCGTGGCGTTTGCGCCGCTGGTGGCCTTCTTGCTAGGCCTGTCGGCCATCACCGTGCCATGGGACACGCTGCTCACCTCGGTGGTGCTGTACATCGTGGTGCCGGTGGTGCTGGCCCAGTGGCTGCGCCGGCGGCTGCTGCGCCGCGGCCAGGCCGCCTTCGACGCGGCGGTGGCGCGCACCGGGCCGTGGTCCATTGCCGCGCTGCTGGCCACGCTGGTGCTGCTGTTCGCCTTCCAGGGCCAGGCCATCCTGCAGCAGCCGCTGGTGATCGCCCTGCTGGCCGTGCCCATCCTGGTGCAGGTGCTGTTCAACGCGGCGCTGGCCTACGGCCTGAACCGCGCGGTGGGCGAGCAGCACAGCGTTGCCTGCCCTTCGGCACTCATCGGCGCCTCCAACTTCTTCGAGCTGGCCGTGGCCACCGCCATCAGCCTGTTCGGCTTTCATTCCGGCGCGGCGCTGGCCACGGTGGTGGGCGTGCTGATCGAGGTGCCGGTGATGTTGCTGGTGGTGGCGGTGGTCAACCGCAGCAAGCCCTGGTACGAGGCGCACGTCAAGGTGCGCGACAAGACCCGCGACTGAGCCGCCGGTCGCCTGTTCGGTCACGCAGGGGCTGCGGCGACGCGCCCTTGCACCCGCCGCGACACCAGGCCGCCCAGCACCAGCACGCCCAGCGCGGCGGCCGTGAACACGGCCGGCAGCCAGCCCCGGTCCACGCTGAAAGCCACCAGCAGCACGCCCGTGGATTGCCCCAGGAACAGCAGGCACGCAAACAGCGTCACCGCCGTGCCCCGCGCCTGCGGGGCCATCTGCGTGGCTTGCACCTGCAGCGTGTTGTGCAGCATGTAGAACCCCAGCCCGGCCGTGAAGCAGCCCAGCACCGCCCAGCCCACCTGCGGCGACCAGGCCAGCAGCACCAGCCCGGTCGCAATGAGCGCGCTGCCCGTGAGCGCCAGGCCCTGCTCGCCCAGCAGCGCCAGCCAGCGCCGCGCCAGCAGGCTGTAGGCCAGGCCGCCCACGCCGTACAGCACCATGGCGCCCCCGGCCGCGGCGGCCGAGAGGCCGTAGCCCGACACCATGCGCGCCGGCACGAAGGCCAGCGTGCCAAAGGCCAGCGCCCCTTCGATGGCCACCACGGCCAGCACCCAGCGCACGCGCGGCATGCGCAGCAGCGCGGCCGTGCCCCCCAGGTAGGCGGCCAGCGAGAACGGCGGCTTCGCGGGCGCCGGGCCGCCCTGCGCTGCTGCAGCAGCGGCAGTGGCCCGCAGGTGCCGCCACAGCAGCACGGACGCGGTCAGGAACATCAGCGACAGCACGGCAAAGGCCGCGCGCCAGCCCAGCGTCTCGGTGGCGAAGCCGCCAAACCACTGCCCGGCCATCATGCCGGTGACGGTGGCGCCCATGAGGCGCGCCAGCGTCTCCTGCCGGCGTTCGTAGGGCACCTGGTCTCCGATCCAGGCCATGGCCAGCGGAATGATCCCGGCGGCCGTGGCCCCCATGCCCGCCCGCGCCGCCACCAGCACCGCGAAGCCCGGCGCGAGCGCCGTCGCCGCGCTGAACAGCGCGCACGCGCCGGCGGCAAACGTGGTCACCTGCGCCTTGCCCCACCGGTCGCCCAGCGGGCCGTACACCAGCTGCAGCACGCCGTAGGCCACGGCAAAGGCGGCCACCACGGCCGAGGCATCGCCCGTGGTGACGTGAAACTCATGGGAAAGCGCGACCAGCATCGGGTCGCACACGCGCATGGAGGCCATGCTGGTGAAGGCTGCGAGCCCCAGCAGGCGCAGCATGGTGGAATCGGACGTCATGGACGCCGATTGTGGGGGGCGGCGCGCCGCCGCGTGCGCGCCCGGTCATTGCGCGCTGGCACAGGCGGCGGCCTTGCGCTAAGGATGCTCTGCACGAATCGAGCGGCAAGTGTGCGCTGCGGATCGGGAGGGGCTGCAAGACGCAAGACGCAGCAATAGCAGGTGCTATTGCGAGGATTTGCTTGCGCAGCAGACCGCCCGAGTCCGCAGATGCACACGGCGCGACGATTCGTGAAGAGGATCCTTATGATCCGCGCTTTGATGACGATCCAGCGAGGAGAACGGCATGACGACGACAAGCAAAACCCTGAACAAACGCAGCTTTGTGAGCGCCGGCATGGGCCTGGCGGGCCTGTGGGCCGCCAGCGGCGCCAGCCAGGCGGCGCCCGGCCCCAAGGCGTCCGGCGGGCCGGCGCTGCTGACCCTCAGCGGGGCCATCACCCGGCCCAACCGCGGGGCGCTCGACCCCGTGATCGACCAGATGATGGGCAAGCACGGCATCCAGTTCAGCGAGGCCTGCGCACTGGACGCCGCCGCCCTGCACCGCATGCCGCAGGTGACCATCAAGCCCACGCTGGAATACGACAGCAAGCCCCACACGCTCAAGGGCCCCTTGCTCACCACCGTGCTCGCGGCGGCCGGCGTGCCGGCCGGCAGCCCCGTGCAGGTGGTGCTGCGCGCGGTGGACGGCTACAACGTGACCGTGAGCATGGCCGACGTCCAGGCCTGGCGAATGCTGGTGGCCACCCATATCGACGGCCAGCCCATGGCCCTGGGCGGCCTGGGCCCCCAGTGGGCGGTGTACGACGCGGACGTGCTGCCCGCGTTCAAGGACAAGCCCGTCAAGGAACGGTTCGCCCAGTGCCCCTGGGGCCTGTACCACATCGAGGTCAAGAAGGCCTAGCGGACTGCGCCCAGATCGCTATTTTTTTGATAGCGCCTTGCGCAGTCCAGCAGGCGCTATCCGGCGATTTCCTCATCAACCACCTCCAGGCTTCACCCCGCTGCCTGGACCTGTGGCGGCGCAGCTGCTGCGTGGAGCTTCTTCGCCTCGAACGCCTCCAGCGCCTGCGGCTCGCGCTCGAAGAGGAACTTGAACTCCAGCTGATCCACCGAGCGCACCACGTCGGCGAGCTTCGTGCCCACGCCGCCGATGCTGAGCGTGAGCTGCAAGTCGCCAAAGCTGGACGGGGAATACTCGCGCAGCAGCGGCGCCGCCCCGCCCGGGGACAGCTTTTTCAGGATCTCTTGCAGCAGCGCATCGTCCGTGGCACTCACTTCGGGGGTCCAGGCGGGCCGTCCCAGGGCGACGCCGGCGGCCTGGTAGCGCCAGTTCCACAGGATGGGCTCCTCGCCCGGCCCGGCACGAAAGCCGAAATACGCGCCTTGCCAGTCGCGCAGCAATGAGAAGCCCGAGTGGCTCAGCGTCACCCGGACCTCGTTGGACGGATCGGCCGTGGTCAGGGCCATCTGCGCAATCTCGACACCGCGGATGCGGTGCTTGACGTCGTCCAGCCGCACCAGCCCCGACGCCACCAGATTCAGCCGCACCCGCCCTGTCACCGCCAGCTGCGCGCGCTGTGCCGCGGTAAGCGGCAGCACGCTGGAGTACAGCGTCATGGACGGCCGCTGCAGCCGCTGGCGCAGCAACCCCTCGGCCAGTTCCAGGTAGGCATTGCGGATCAGCTGCGTGGTGAATGTGCGGTCATCCGCGCGCTGCGGGTCGCCGGCCAGGGGGCTGCCGGGCTGGACCCGGCGCAGGCGGTAGGCCGCGGTGCGGGTCAGCAGGGCGCCCAGCGATTTGAAATCCTGGCCCACGTCCTGCAGGTACTCGTATTGGTAAGCGCGGATGAAGGCGCTCAGCTGGGCTTCGATGCGGTAGGCAGAACGCGCCTGGATCGCCTCGAACGTGCTGCGCATCTCGGCGCCCAGGGTGCTGGCCACGACATCGCGGCGCTGGTCGCTGACCTGCGCCATCTGCGCCAGTCCGGCGGCGAGGCCGGACAGCGCGGTGGAGATGCGGCCTGCCTGCGCCAGGACCGCGCTGGCCAGTTCACCGCGCCGGTTGCTGATCTCCGAAGCGACCGCCACCAGCTTGCGGTACTGCTCGCCCAGGCCGGAGTCGGGCGGCAGCGATGCGATCAGCGCGTCCACCTTCTGCAGAATCACCGGATCGTCGGGCCGCATGCTGGAAGACAGGTGGCTGATGCCGCGCAGCAGGTCGGACACGCCATTGGCCGCAACCTTCAGCTGCTGCAGGGTGCGCGCCGTGGCCGCGTCGCGCTCGGCCAGATCTTCCTTGTGGCGCTCCAGGCTGCGGGCCATGCCCTTGCGCTGCGCCTCGTAGCCGCTTTGCTCGTCCTTGAGCACCAGTTCCCGCCAGGCGGCATTTTGCAGGGCCACCTCGCGCGCCAGCGGCTCGCGGTCTGCAGGGTTTCCCTTGGGGCGCTTGCGGTCAAAGGCGTCCAGCGCGTTCAGGGCCTTGTCACGCGCCGGCCAGCTTTTGCGGAAGGCCTGGTCGCGGGCGTTGCTGTCAATCGTCTGGCCCAGTTCGGCCATGCGATCGTCCAGCTGGCGCACGCGCTGGCGCGCGTCCAGGATATTCCGGCGCAGGTTCGCGTTGCCATCCGCAGCGAACAGCTCCTTGTGCTCCGTCATGTAGGTGCCGAGGTGGGTGGCGATGCCCTGCCCCAGCTTGGCAATGCTGTGCTTGTCGTCCAGGGCATAGCCTTCCACGGCCTTGAACACGCCCGCCACCGCGCCCACGTAGGGCTGCCCGACGGGGCACAGTTCCAGCAACCCCGCCAGCACAGCCGATGCGCCCGCCAGAATGCGGTCCCGCTCGGCGTCGGCCCAGGCCTTCATCTGCAGCGTCTGCCGGAAGCTGGCCATCTGCAGGGCAATGCCGTCCGCCTGGCGGTCCACGTCGGACAAGCGCTTCTCCACCGCCGCCAGGCCGGCCCGCGCCTCGGTGATCTCCTTCCACAGCGCTTCCTGCTCGCCCAGCAGCGACTCCTGGGTCATGCTCAGCACCTGCTCGCGGTCCACCACTGCGTCCCAGTCCTTGAGCACCGCGCCCGACCAGTTCAGCAGCTCCACGTTGGCCCCCAGCTGGGTGTCCAGCACCGAGAAGAGCGCACTTGCATTGAGGCGGGGCACCCACCCCGGCGGGTGGCCAAAGTAGTCCAGGTTGGCGCCGAGGCGGCTGCCCAGGTCCAGCAGCTGCACGACGGGACTGGCGCCCGCACCGGCCGCAGGAACCGGGCCGCGGCGCACGAAATCGTAGGGCGCCAGCGCTTCCAGCGCCTTGTCCCGGTATCCCAGGGCAAACCAATCCTGCGCCAGGCGCAACAGCGGCCCCAGAATTTCCGGCGAAAACCACGCGGAGGCGCTCTCGGCACGGACAGCGCCCGCCCCGCCCCGGCCGCCGGACTGCTCGGGCACTGCCGCCGACGGTTTGGCGGTGACCTCCTCGTACGAGACCCGCGGCGGCACCAGGGGCTGACCGAAGATCTTGCGTGCCGCGAGCACCCGTGCGTGGCAGGCCGGCGATGGCAAGCCACCCAGGTCCGCCGCGAGGCCGGCGGTCTTGCCGCCAGGCCCGCCGTCGCTGCGGGCCAGCACGGGAAGGGACACGGTGATGTCTCCGCCACGCCCGCCGTTGCCCGGCTTGCCGCCCGCCCGGGCCGGCCGCCCCGCGCCCGGAACCTTCCGGCCGCGCGGAACCGCGTCCCACAGGGATTCCAGCACCCCGGGCAACAACGTCTTGGACGTGGGCGACCCGCCCGGCAGCCAGGTGGTAGTCACGGTCGGCGGCGTTTGCTGCAGCGCAAAGGCGTTCACGGTCATGAAATTGACGTGCACCACCTGGCCCTTCTTGAAGCGGTCCAGGTCGGGAAACGCGTAGTCGTCCGGGTCTCCATGCAGCAGCCCGAACGAGCGGATGACCTCGTGCAGCGCCCCGACCTCTATCGGGGCAAGGTGGGCCGGCGGCTCCCCGGTGCGCACCGGCGCCGCGCCATCCTGCCCGGCCCCTCCATGGGCTAGCAGCCGATAGGGAGCCGCTGGCGCAGTGAGCGGGTTCGCCCGCAACGCAGGCATTTGCGCCAGGGAGGCCGCGTCGGCCAAGCGGCCATCCAGGCGGATCTCGCCAGCCAACAGCTGGATGTGGCCGCCCCGCTGCCCGTCGTCGCCGTCTTCGGACGAACCGGAGGCCCGCGGCTGGGCGTGCCCTGCGGGCGTCGTGTCAATGCGGGCATCCGGGCCGCGGAAATCCACCACGCGGGCGTGCACCGTGACATCAGCGCCGGGCAGCTTCATCGGACCGTGGAGGGTCAGCGTGTCCGTGTAGATGGTCACGCGGGCCAGGTCCCTGCGGTCCACCAGCTGGGCATGAAAGGCGCGCGACTCCGGCCATCGCAAATCAATGCCGCGCACGGTGGCGTGGTGCAGCAGGCGGCCCGACTCGCCATTGAACGCTTTCTGCGCCCGCTCGGCGGGGCGCACCGCCACCTCCACATACACCTCATCCGTGCGCCCCGGTAGCAGGCGGGGGGCATTCTGCGGCACCAGGGCAGCCTGCGCAGCCAGTTCGGCAAGGGCCCGCTGCGCGCTCAGCGCGGCGCCCGGTGCCTCCGACGGATTCAGGGCGGCGGGCGTCAGCATGGCAGCCTCCCGCCGTCGGCGCAACCAGAGTTCACGGCAGCTCCGCGGCGGCGGGCCGCGGGCATTCGGGCGCGCGCGTACAGCGCGGCTTGCGGATCGGTCGTCATTCCTCACCCCTTGCAAATGGGTTTCAACACCCGGCGGTACGCCGGGCCGCGCGGAATGCGCCTCTCACTGCTCTGCGCAGCTGCTGCAGGGTTGGCGCATGTCCTGGCGGCGGATGGTTCCACCCGCGCCCCGTGCAGACAAGTCCAAAGATTGCATGCATCCCCGGGACGCCGGGAACGCGCCGCCCTGCGTCGTGATGGTCAGCCGACGGCCACCCGGTTGCGGCCCGTGTTCTTGGCCTGGTACAGCGCGGCGTCTGCGCGGGCCAGCAGCTTGTCCAGGGTGTCGTTCTCGGGCTGGCCCAGGGTCAGGCCGATGCTGACGGTGCAGCCCACTTCGCCCGCCTGGGGCACGCAGGCTGCGCGGATGCGCTCGGCCACCTGCAGGGCGGCTTCGCGCGAGGTGTTGGGGAGGACCAGCGCGAACTCCTCGCCCCCAAAGCGCCCCAGCAGGTCGGACTTGCGCAGCTGCCGCTGGACCTTGGCGGCAAACTCCACCAGCACGCGGTCGCCGACCTGATGGCCGTGTGTGTCGTTGACGGCCTTGAAATGGTCCAGGTCCATCATCAGGAACGCGAGCGGCTGCCCGCTGCGGCGGCTGCGCTCCAGCTCTGCGGCGCACGCCTCGTCCATGTAGCGCCGGGTGAGCGTGTTCGTCAACGAGTCGCGGGTGGCCAGCTGCTCCAGTTCGGCCCGCAGGCGGTCGCCGGCCATCAGCACCGCGCCCACCGAAAACAGCAGGACGGAGACGGAAAAGGTGGCGATGAAGAACGCGTGCAGCGCAGACGCGTCCAGGATGGTGTTTCCCGGCGGCCACACGAAGGTGGAGGCCAGCCGCACCACCTGCACTGCCGCAATGCACACCAGCACCGTGGCGACCAGCCCGCGCGAGAAACTGCCCAGCCCGCGCCGGATGATGAACGCGGCGTGCAGGGAGAACACCACGGCCATCAGCGCCACCATCAGCCGCAGCCGCGCGGCGTAGTCCGGGTCGCCCCAGGTGAACCAGGCGGTGGCCAGCACCACGGCCCCGACGATGCCCAGCCAGCGCAGGCTGTCGGGCGCCACCCCGTGAAAGCGCTGCGAGCCCGCGTACAGCCCGTACACCCCCCAGCCCAGCAGGAAGTTGGGAACCATGGTGGTGAACACCTCGGGCAGTTGCCCGCGCGAGGCCGCCAGGATGCCGCCCGCAACAATGACCGCCAGGGCCTGCGCCCAACTGCCCAACCCGCCGATGCTGGCCGGGTAACTGCGTTTGAGGGCGTACAGCACCAGGGCCATCAAGGCGCTCATGGCACTGAGCAGGACGATGGCGGTGCGCGGGTCGATCACATTCATAAGCCTGCAAGTGTGCCTGCACCACGGCCCGCCGGAAGTCAGGTAACACCCGCAAAGTCCGGCCAAACGCCCTGATCGGTGCTGCACAGGGCCCGCCGCGGGTCTGTCCTACATGCGCAGCGGGGCGCACCCCACAGGCCCGCACGCCTTCCTGGATAAACACTGGCTGCATGGCAAGCACGCCGTCTCCGCGCTCTTCAGAGCGCGTTTGCAGGAAAGGAAACTCCATGGCCCAAAAACGCCCCCCGCCCGACTACGACCAATACGGCTTGAAGGATGAAGACGCTCACAGCGTCGATGTCTATGGCAACCGCCCCGGCGGCGAAACGCAGGTCATCGGCCCCGCCGACCGTGTGGATGCCTCCGGCCACCGCTTGGGCGCCACGGAAGACCGCCCGGCGCAAAAGCCTTCCTCCCGCGCCGGACAGGCGGTGTTTGGTGAGGTCGACACTAAAAAGCGCTGACACCCGCGCCTGCCCGTCACGACCGGCGGGCAGCCTGCCGTCCTACAAGGCCGCGTGGCCAGGGGTTGAACAGTGGGACTTATTCCTCCACTCCAACCCCTGAAGGACCTGCCATGCAAGCCACCACCACCGGCGACAACCGCACCGGCGCTGCCACGGCCGAGGACGGCGTTCGCGCCATGCTCGAAGCCAACGCGCGCTGGGCGCCCGGCGAACCCGTTGACACCACACTCGCAGACGCTGATCGCAGCCTCTACATCCTTGACTCCGAAGCGGTGGGCTCCATTCCGCCCCCCGTCACGGTGCAGGGCATGCTCAAGACCGGCTTCGACAAGCTCATCGGCGAGCGGCCCGAAGTGCTGCTGGACAAGCTCGGCGAACGCCTGGCCTTCGAACGCAGCGGCACCCGGCTGTACGACGCACTGATGTGCAAGTACGACACGCTGGCGGAAGAAGGCGAGGTGCCGCCGCTGGCCGTCCCGCTGGATGCGGGCGGCGAGGATGTGCCCTCCACCCTGCAACGCATCCGCAACGAAGAGCACCAGCACTTCCAGATGCTCACCGAGGCCGTGCGCGCCCTGGGCGGCGACCCGACGGCGCAGACGCCCTGCGCGGATGTGGGTGCGACGGCCTCCATGGGCATCCTGCAGGTGGTGACCGACCCGCGCACCACGCTGGCCCAGTCGCTGAACGCGCTGCTCATGGCCGAACTGGCCGACAACGCGGGCTGGGAGCTGCTCATCGCCCTGGCCGACGAGGCCGGCGAAGACGACCTGGTGCAACAGTTCCAGCGCGCCCTGGCCGAAGAGCAGGAGCACCTGGTCACGATCAAGAGCTGGCTGACGGCCCTGGTGTCGTCCCCCACCCCCACCGCCGCGGCCTGACGCCACCCTCAAGGAGCTACCGATGACCATCAACCTTCTGCAGGACAAGGGCACGCCGCTGGAGCGCCAGCGCATGTCGTGGAAAGACATGGTGGGCAAGCCCATCAGCAAGCTGGACGACGACGCGTTCACGCGCGTGCGGGCCATCCTGATGAACGGGCTGGAGCTGGACGCGCTGCGCACCAAGCAGGTTGCGCTGCGCATGAACGCCGAAGCCCGCGTGCCGCTGGCCCAGCTGCTGCGTGTGGAGCAGCACCAGGCCACCACCATCAACTGGCTGATCGGCGCCGACCATTCGCCGCTGGAAACCACCATCGGCTACGAACAGACGGCCATCGAGGTGACGGCCTCCGTGGCCCAGCTGGAGCCCGACCCCTACCTGGCCCAGGGCTACCGCTACGCACTGCTGGAAGACTTTGACCATCTGTACCGCTACAGCGCGCTGCTCGACCGCCTGGAAGGCAAGGACGCGAACAACATCACCCAGGGCTACACCGACATCGTGCCCGCCCGGCCCACCTGGGAGCACCACCGCGCCCCCGAACACGACCTGCTAGAGCCCTACGGGGCGGACGCAGCGCTGAGCACCAAGCTGCACGCGCTGACGCTCACGGGCGGCGAGTACCAGACGCACGACTACTACATGAACATTGGCCCGCTGTTCGCCGACCCGTTGGCACGCCAGCTGTACGCCGAGATCGCCTCGGTGGAGTCGCAGCACATCACGCATTACGGCTCCATGCTGAACCCGCACGAAACACCGCTGGAAAAACTGCTCATCAGCGAGGCCTGCGAGGTATGGAACTATGCGGGCTGCGCCGCGCAGGAGACCAACCCGCGGCTGCGCGCGCTGTGGGAGCGCTTTCTGGACTATGAGCTGGGCCACCTGCAGGTGGCGCTGCAGCTGTTCAAGGACTTCGAGCGCCGCGACCCGGCGGAAGTGCTGGGCGACGGCCTGGTCCCCCGGTTCATCGAGTTCCAGAGCCAACGCGGGTTCGTGCGGCATGTGGTTGAAAACGAGACCGCGCTGCGCAAGCGCGACACGCAGTTTGTGGGCACGGAGGAGGAAGGCCCGTCGTCCCTGCAATACCGCCAGGACGTCAATGCAGCGGGTTCGCCCTCGCGCAACGCCTCTGCCACCTGGAGCTGGGCCCCGGGCACCGAACTGGCGCGCGAGGCGCCTGCCACACGCCGGGCCGCCTGAGTCCGCATCCATGAAAGGAGTTTCGGCCATGACCCAACCCATCCAACCCATCCAGCCCGCCGGATCTGCAGCACCTACCGCGGCGCCCCGGCTGGCCCCCGCCGCTGCGGGGCCCGAGGGGCCCAACGTGGGGCCCAGCCCTTTGGAACACCTTGCCGCCCAGGGGGTGACGGTGGAGCCCGGCGGCATCTCCCGCCGGGACTCGCGCCCTGCGGCAAAGGACGGCACGCCCGCACCGCCGGCCGCACCGCCGGCCCCGGGCCACGAGGTCACCAGCCCGGCGGAACAGGAACTGGTGGACGAGCAGCGGGCCCGCGACCGCGACGATGCGGCCAAGGCCAGCCCGCCTGCGGCGGGCGGCACCCCCACGGATTGACCGTGCCGCCGGCTGGGCGCAGTGGCTACGCCGTGGCGCCCAGGCGGTAGTGGCGCCACTGCACGCGCAGCGCCATCGACTCCCCCGGCGCCAGCGTGCGCAGGCCGGGCCGCTGTGGCAGGTGGAACGCGTCGATGGGCTGGGTGATGGGCTCGAAACAAAACGCGGAGCCGGCCTCCGGGCGGTACACCAGACAGTAGTGGTGCGCCGCGCCGCCATCGCGCTCAAAGTCGGGCATGTGAACGGCCAAGCCCAGGCCGCGCTCGGGCCATTCGATCCGCGCGGTGCCACCCCAGCCGGTGTAGCCGTTGTCGATCAGGCTGCCCTGGGCGGCGATGCCCGCGTTCAGGTCCCACCCCGCAGGGAATTGGTCCGTGTGGCGGGTGGGCAGCGGGTCGGCACCGCTGAGCCACACGGTCTGCACCGGCGCGGTGATGCGCGTGCCGGGCGTGCGCGGAAACCACGGGTGCAGCCCCAGGCCATAGGGCAAGGGCTCGGTGCCCAGATGGCGCACCTCCACCGACTGGTCCAGCCCGCCCTCCACCAGGCGGAAGGTCTGCACGCAGTGGTAGTCACAGGGGTTGCCGTCGAACTGCTGCGACCGCAGCGCCATCTGCAGCGTGTCGGCGGCGGGCTGGGTGAGCTCCCAGGGCTGCAACCAGCCGTCGCCATGGATGGGATACGGCTCGCCCGCCCGGTTGGGCCGCAGGGGATGGAACCGCCCTGCCTGCTCAAATCCGCCACCGCTGATGCGGTTGGACCAGGGCACCATCGCAAACGAGGCCAGCCGGTACAGGTCGGGCGTCACGCCATCCCACGGCCGCCACAGGTCCACGCGGCCGGCGGCGCTGCGTGGATCGTCCAGCTGCCAGGCGGCCACGCTGCCGCCCAGGGTGGGCACCAGGCCCAGGTGCTGCCCGGCGTGGCGGAGCCAGACGATGGGGTGGGAGGAAGAAACGTCGGCCATGCAGTGGGGCTTTCTTCAAAAAAGTGCAAAGGGATGGGGAAGCGCGGCCGTGTCGCGGCGATTCACGCGACGATCGCGCGACCAGGCAGCCTCAGCCGCCAAACAGCGAGGCCGGCACGCCGCACGCGTCGGTGTCCACGGCGAACAGCGCGCCGGCCAGCGGCTCGGCCGCCAGCTGTGCGGGGGTCAGGCCCGTGCGCGCGGAGGTGATGTAAAGCGTGCGCAGGTCCGCGCCGCCAAACGCACAGTTGGTGACCTGGCTGGCGGGCAGCGGGATGCGCGCCAGCTCCTGGGCCGTGTCGGCGTCATGGCAGGTCACGCAGCCGCCGCCCCAGTGCGCAATCCACAGCCGGCCGTGGGCATCGGTGGTCATTCCATCGGGCACGCCGTCAGCGGCGGGCCAGTGCTTCCACAGGGTCTTGTCGCTCAAGGCGCCCGCCGCCGGGTCCCAGCGGTAGCGGTAGGTGGCGCCCTGCACGGTGTCGTTGAAGAACAGGGCCGGGCCCTGGGCGGTGGGCGCCCAGGTGGGGCCGTTGGTCACCGCAAAGCCATCGTCATGGCGCGTGCAGGCCCCCGCAGGGGTGTAGCTGTAGAGAGCGCCCGTGGGGGCCTCGCAGGCAAAGTCCATGCTGCCGCCCCAGAAGCGGCCCTCTGCATCGCACTTGCCATCGTTGAAGCGGTTGCCGGTGCGCTCCGGCTCGGGCTGGTGCAGGTACCGGGGGGCCGCGTCGGCGGCCGGGTCGAACAGCGCAAAGCCGCGGCGCAGCGTGACGATGAAGCCCGGGGCGTGGGCCCGCTCGGCCAGGGCCGAGATCTCTTCGGCAAAGGACCAGCGCTGGTGGGCCTGGGTCGCGGGGTCCCAGCGGTGCATTTCGCGCTGCAGGATGTCCACCCAATACACCGCCTGCTCGCGCACCGACCACAGCACGCCTTCCCCCAGGGCATTGCCCGGGGTCAGCACGCAGCGCACGGCGCCGGTTGCGACGGCTGCTGCAGCTGCGGGCGGAAGCGGCGGGGAAAGGGGGGTCTCCAGCAAAGGTCGCACGCGTGTCTCCGTCTCTTTTTTTGCGTCGGCCTGCCGCCAGGCACTTGACGAGCGGCATCTTATCAACGCCAATTGATGCTTGAAATGAATTTTTTTGCCATTAATTGATTGCAATATTTATATGTCAAAGCTTTTCACCCCCTCTTCGTCTTCCACCGACGCCACGGGCGCCCCTGAGGGCTTGGCGCGTTTCCCCAGCCTGCAAGGCCGTGCGGTGTTCGTGACCGGCGGCGGCAGCGGCATCGGCGCCGCCATCGTGGCGGCGTTTGCCGAGCAAGGCGCCCGGGTGGCGTTTGTGGACGTGGCCCGCGAGGCCAGCGAGGCCCTGGCCCAGCACCTGGCCGACGCCGGCCTGCCCCGCCCGTGGTGGCGCGTGTGCGATGTGCGCGACATCGCCGCCCTGCAGGCTTGCGTGGCCGACGCAGCGGCCGACCTGGGCAGCGACTTCGCGGTGCTGGTGAACAACGTGGCCAGCGACGACCGCCACACGCTGGAATCCGTGACGCCCGGCTACTACGACGAACGCATGGCCATCAACGAGCGTCCCGCGTTCTTCGCCATCCAGGCGGTGGTGCCGGGCATGCGCAAGCGGGGCGGCGGCTCGGTCATCAACCTGGGCTCCACCGGCTGGCAGGGCAAGGGCACGGGCTACCCCTGCTACGCGATTGCCAAATCGTCGGTGAACGGCCTCACCCGCGGGTTGGCCAAGACCCTGGGGCAGGACCGCATCCGCATCAACACCGTGTCACCCGGCTGGGTGATGACGGAGCGGCAGATCAAGCTGTGGCTGGACGCGGAAGGCGAAAAGGAACTGGCGCGCAACCAGTGCCTGCCGGACAAGCTGCGGCCGCACGACATTGCGCGGATGGTGCTGTTTTTGGCGTCGGACGATGCGGCGATGTGTACGGCGCAGGAGTTCAAGGTGGATGCAGGGTGGGTTTGATTTTTGAGGTGTTTTTTGGCTCCAGCTCTTATTCATCAATCGCTGGAAGCTATTGTTTTTGTAGTGACTTTGACGATTATCCGCTCGGGGTGAACCTATCGAAGTTCGGCGCCTCCCGACCCGTTCGGGCTTAGCCTGTCGAAGCCGGGGCGCTACCCCAAAACCGTTCGGGCTGAGCTTGTCGAAGCCGGAGCACTGCCGCTCACTCGCCTATCTGCGCAGCATGCCTTCGCTGAGGGCGGAGGCCGGGAATCGCCCGGCGGCGAGTCCCTTTCTTTCGCGTCGCCGAAAGAAAGGAACCAAAGAAAGGGCGACCCTACAGGCTGCGTCCCTCCGCTCTGCTCCGGGCAACCTGCGGTGCTCGGTCAGGGGGCGCCACCGCAGAACTCACTGCGCTGCTTCGCAGCTCCGTTCGGA
>NZ_JAJTBB010000005.1 GCF_021287135.1 Acidovorax sp. | reverse complement strand
CGCATGAACATCGTCCGCTTGGGTCAGAGTGACCTGCTTGTCACCCCCATTTGCCTGGGCACCATGACCTTCGGCGAGCAGGTCAATGAGGCCGACTCGCATGCCATCCTGAGCCAGTCGCTTGCGCGCGGCGTGAACTTCATCGACACGGCCGAGATGTACGCCGTGCCCGCCAAGGCCGAGACTTTTGGCGCCACCGAATCCATCATCGGCAATTGGTTTGCCAAGAACCCCGGCGCGCGCCAGAAGCTGGTGGTGGCCACCAAGGTGGCCGGCCCCTCGCGCGGCATGCCCTGGGTGCGCGAAGGCAAGGGCATGGCGGCGGCCGACATCGTGGCCTCGTGCGAAGGCAGCCTGCGCCGCCTGCAGACGGACGTGATCGACCTCTACCAGATCCATTGGCCCGAACGGCATGTGCCAGCCTTTGGCAACCTGTACTACGACCCGGCCAAGGAGACATCGCAAACGTCCATCCGCGAGCAGTTGGAAGCCCTGGCCGGCCTGGTGAAGGCCGGCAAGGTGCGCCACATCGGCCTGTCCAACGAAACGCCCTATGGCGTGCACGAATTTGTGCGCCTGGCCGAGCAGCACGGACTGCCGCGCGTGGCCACGGTGCAAAACCCGTATTGCCTCATCAACCGCACCTGGGAAAACGGCCTGGATGAAACCTGCCACCGGCTCAACGTGGCGCTGCTGGCCTATTCGCCCCTGGGTTTTGGCCTGCTGACCGGCAAGTACGACCAGCACGCCCCCACCGAGCCCGGCGCCCCCCAAGGCGCCCGCATCGCCCGCTACGAATCGGTGCGCAAGCAGCGCTGGGGCCGCCCCGAGGCGCTGGCCGCCGCGCGCCGCTACAACCAGCTGGCCCGTGACAACGGTCTGACGCCTACGCAGCTGGCGCTGGCGTTCTGCTACACCAAGTGGCAGGTGGCCAGCACCATCATCGGGGTGACGTCGCTGGCGCAGCTGGATGAAGACCTGGACGCCTGGGGCACGCAGCTCTCGCCCGAGGTGCTGCAGGCCATTGACGCCATCCGCTGGGAAGTGCGCGACCCGGCGCTGTAGAAGTTCCCCCCTGAGTCGCCTGCGGCGCCTTCCCCCCTAAGGGGGGACGCCGCCAGCGCGGCGGGGCGGCCCTTGCGCGGCGGCCCTCGCGCAGGTAGCGCCAGTTTTTCAGGCCGCGCGCACCAGGTCGCGGTCTGTAGGTCGTCAAAGGGCCCGTTGTGCCGCCAGCGCGCCTTCCTTCCACGGCACGCCGGTGGGTTCGCCCAGATCCCAGAACAGCCCCGCCATCACCGCCAGCCCCTCGCGCACCACGGGCGCCAGCAGGTGCTCGTTGGGCGCGTGCTGGGCACAGGCGGGGTAGGAGTGCGGGATCCACAGCGTGGGCAGGCCCAGCTGGTCGGCAAAGATGTCGTTGGGCAGCGAACCGGCCAGGTTGGGCAGCAGCGTGGCCGGCTGGCCGGCGCTGCGCTGCAGGGAAGCCAGCGTCCAGTCCACCCAGGGGTTGTCCAGGTCCAGCCGGGTGGCGCCGCAGAACATGCCCATCGCGATCTCCACCCTGCCAAAGCCGTGCGCGTCGAGGTGCTGGCGCAGCGTGGCCTCGACGTTCTTCCAGTCGGTGCCCACCACAAAGCGCAGCTGGCAGTGCGCCACGGCCTGCGCGGGAATGGCATTCACCGGCCGCTGCGCGTTGCCCGCGCCCAGGGCCAGCACCTCCAGCGTGTTCCAGCCCACCAGCTGTTCGGCGGGGGTGAGGCCGGGCTCGCCCCAGCCGGGCGTGAGGGCGGGGTCGTCCGCGCCGGTGCCGATGGCCACGTCCTGCAGCGCAGCGCGCAGCTTGCCGGGCACGCTGGCGGGCCGCAGCCCGGGCGCCAGGATGCGCCCTTGGGCATCCACCAGGCTTGCGAGGGCGTGGCTGAGCACGGTGGCCGGGTTGGCCAGCACGCCGCCCCAGTTGCCCGAGTGGTAGGCCTTGTCGCGGGCCCGCACCGTGAGTGAAAAGTTGATGGCGCCGCGCGACCCCAGGAAGAGGGTGGGGCGCTCCACGTTGATGCGCGGGCCGTCGCTGGCCACGAAGAGGTCGGCGCGCAGGGCCTCGCGGTGTTCCTCGCAAAAGCGGGCCAGGCCGGGCGATCCGGCTTCTTCGCCCATCTCCAGCAGCACCGTGACGTTGTAGCCCAGCTTGCCGCCGCGCGCGAGCAGGGCCTGGTCCAGGGCGGTGAACACCACCGTGTGCTGGCCCTTGTTGTCGGCGGTGCCGCGGCCGTACCAGCGCTCGCCTTCCACCGTGAGAGCCCAGGGCGAGAGGCCTTCGCGCCACGCGCTTTCCTGGCCGTTGACCACGTCGCCATGGCCGTAGGTGAGCACCGTGGGCAGGGCCGGGTCTTCCACGCGGCGGGCCAGCAGCAGCGGCCCGCCGCGCGCGTCGGGGTTGTCCAGCACCTGGCAGTCAAACCCCAGCGCCTGCAGGCTGGGCGCCATTTCGTCGGTCAGGTAGGTGCGCAGCGCGGGCACCACCTGGCCGGTATCGCTTTCGGTGCGCCAGGCAATGCGGCGGGCCAGGTCGGTGGCGTAGTGCCCCTGGTCGAAGTGGCGCTGTACGGCGGCAATGAGTTGTTCGCGGGTCATGGCGGGGCTCGGAAGTCAAAGGGGGAGGGCGATGCGTGGAAGGCCCGGCGGCTCAGTCCACCACGATCTGCGCGCGGTGGGCCAGTGCGCGGTAGCGGCCGATCTCGTCGTCCATGATGGCGGCCATGCGCTGGGCGCCGATGAACACCGGCTCCATTCCCTGGTTGCGGATCTGCTCCTGCAGGTGGGGCTCGCGCAGGCTGCCTTCCACCGCCTTGGTGAGCTGGGCCAGCACCGGCGCGGGCGTGCGGGCGGGCGCGGCAATGGCGTACCAGCCGTCGAACGCGGCGCCCGGCAGTTGCAGCTCCACCACCGTGGGCACGCCGGGCAGGGCGCGTGCGCGCTCGTTGCCCGCAATGGCCAGGGCGCGCAGCTTGCCGGCACGCACATGGGGGGGCCGCGCTGGCCACGGTGTCGATGGCGAACTGGATCTCGCCCCCCAGCAGCCCGATCATGGCCTGCGCGCTGCCGCGGTACGGCACGTCCTGCAAGCGCACGCCGGCCGCCTGCTCCAGCAGGGCACCCACGAGGTGCGGGGCCGAGCCCGAGCCGAACGTGGCGTAGTGGACAGACTTGGGCTGGGCCTTGGCCGCGGCCAGCAGCGCGGCGAGGTCCTTGTAGGGCGCGCTGGCGTTCACCACCAGCACCAGCGGAGCCCGCGCGACGATGGCCACGGGCGCCAGGTCCTTGAGCGGGTCATAGGGCAGCTTGGGGCGCAGCGCGGCGTTCACGGTGTAGCTGGTCGAGCCGGACACCAGCAGCGTGTGGCCGTCCGGCTCGGCCTTGACCACGCTGTCGGTGCCGATGATGGTGGAGGCTCCGGGCTTGTTGTCCACCACCGTGGGCTGGCCCAGGCGCTGGGCCAGCTGCTGCGCCAGCGCGCGGGCCACGGCGTCGGTGCCTCCGCCGGGCGGAAACGGCACCACCAGCTTGACGGTACGCTGGGGCCAGCGGGCGGTGCCGGCGCCCTGTGCGTGCGCGGGCCCGGCACCGGACAGCAGGACGGCGCAGGCGGCGGCCCCCAGGGCCAGAAAGTGGTTGCGTTTCATGGGCGGATCTCCAGTTCAAAGGCCGTAAAGGCGCTGCCAGCCGGGGCTGGCCTGCAGCGGCGGCGCGGCACGGCTTTTATTGAAGCCCGAAATCACGCCGCCGCGGCGCCCCATTGCGTTCTCATTCATAGAGAATTGGCAATCTTCCATTGCGCTGGAGGCAATACCCATGGCAGCTCATTTTTCGTTGTTCAGCTTGCCGCTGCGCTACTTTCTGGAGGTGGCGCGCACGGGCTCCGTCAACCAGGCTGCGCAGCGCCAGCACGTGGCGGCCTCGGCCGTCAGCCGGCAGCTGGGCAAGCTGGAGGACGCCTTGGGCGTTGCGCTGTTCGAGCGCCAGGCGCGCGGCATGGCGCTGACGGCGGCGGGAGCCCGCCTGCTGGCGCACCTGAGCGCGCAGGAGGGGCAGGCGCTGGGCCTGGTGCAGCAGCTGCAAGACTTGGCGGAGCAGCAGGCCCAGCAGGTGCGCGTGGCCTGCACCGAAGGCTTTGCCGCCAGCTTTTTGCCCCGCGTGATGGCGGCGTTCCGCGCGGAGCACCCCCGCGTGCACCTGCACCTGCGGGTGGCCGAGCCCGAGGAGGTGTCGGCCCTGCTGCTGCATGGCGAGGCCGACCTGGCGCTGAAATACAGCATGGCGCCGGAGAAGGGCGTGCAGGTGCTGCATTCCGCCGTGGCGCCGGTGCATGCGGTGGTGTCGGTGCACCATCCGCTGGCGCGGCGGCGTGCGGTGCGGGTGGCGGATGTGGTGGAGTTTCCGTTGCTGCTGGGCGGCGCCGGCACCACGGGGCGCCGGCTGTTCGACTTGAGCTGCACGGTGCAGGGGCTGCGCTATGCGCCGGCGGTGGAGAGCAACTTTTCCTCGGCCCTGCTGCCCCTGCTGGGCGCGCGGGACGTCGTGCTGGCCAGCTACCTCACGGCGGCCCCGGGGGTGGAGAGCGGGGCGCTGGTGGCCCTGGCGTTTGAAGAGCCCCAGCTGCAGCAGCGGCGCCTGCAGGTCCTGGGCCTGGAGGGCCGTGAACCCTCGCCGCTGGTGCAGCAGTTCGCGCAGGCGCTGGTCGGGGCCATCGAGCGCTACGGCAAGCGCAAGGTGGGCGGGCGCCGGCGGTCGGCCGCCGGCTGACGGCGCCCCGCCGATACCATTGCGCCCTGGATCGTTTACAACACCGCCACACCATGGCCAAGAAAGAGCACGTTTCCGAAACCCCCGCCACGCAAATGCTCAAGAAGCATGGCGTCGCGTTCACCGAACATCCCTACGACTACGTGGAGCACGGCGGCACCGCGGAATCCGCGCGCCAGCTGGGGCTTGACGAGCACACCGTGGTCAAGACGCTGGTCATGCAGGACCAGGATGCCAAGCCCCTGATCGTGCTGATGCATGGCGACTGCAAGGTGTCCACCAAGAACCTGGCGCGCCAGATCGGTGCCAAGAGCGTGGAGCCCTGCAAGCCCGAGGTGGCCAACCGCCACAGCGGCTACCTGGTGGGCGGCACGTCGCCGTTCGGCACCCGGCGCGCCATGCCGGTGTACATCGAGGACACCATCCTGCAACTGCCGCGCATTGCCCTCAATGGCGGGCGCCGGGGCTATCTGGTGCAGATCGATCCCCAGGTGTGCGTGCAGCTGCTGGACGCCCGGCCGGTGCACTGCGCGCTGGCAGAATAGGCCGCCGCGCCGCGACCTGCCGGCGCCCCAAGAACATCCCCAAGGAGCCCCTTTTGACCGCCGTCGTGTATTCCCTCCTGGCCACCGTGGCCGCCTACCTGCTGGGATCGCTCTCGTTTGCCGTGATCGTGACCCGCGTGATGGGCCTCTCGGACCCTCGCACCTACGGCAGCAAGAACCCGGGCGCGACCAACGTGCTGCGTTCGGGCAGCAAGGCCGCGGCCATCATCACGCTGGTGCTGGACGCCCTCAAGGGCTGGCTGCCCGTGGCGCTGGTGGCCTGGTGGGGCAAGCCCTACGGGCTGGGCGAAGGCACCGTGGCCCTGGTGGGGCTGGCCGCCTTCCTCGGCCATCTGTGGCCCGTGTTCTTCCGCTTCGAAGGGGGCAAGGGCGTGGCCACCGCTCTGGGCGTGCTGCTGGGCATCAGCGTCTGGCTGGGGCTGGCCACGGCGGCCACGTGGCTCATCATCGCGTTCTTCTTCCGGTACTCGTCGCTGGCGTCGCTGGTGGCGGCGGCCTTTGCGCCGGTGTACTACCTGCTGGTGGACGGCGTGGCCTGGAATGCCGAGACGCCCATCGCGGCGGCCATCGTGGTCATGGCCCTGCTGCTGGCCTGGCGGCACCGGGAGAACATCGGCCGCCTGGTGCAGGGCAAGGAATCCCGGCTGGGCAGCAAGAAGGCCGCGGCCGCCAAGGACGGCAGCAAGCCCGCCAAGTAAGCCCGGCGAGGGCCCCGCGACGGTAGAGCTGCCGGCGCGGGTTCAGGGGCGGGCGCTGTCAGCGCGCCATCCAAGCGCCCTCAAAGCGCCCTCAAAGCGCCCCGGGGCCCGTCAGCAGCCCGCGCAGGCCCGCGCTGTGCTGCGCGGCGTACAGGCCCAGCCGCACCATGGTGCGGTGGTTGAGTTCCAGGCTCACTGCAGAGCGCGCCAGGGCGGACTGGATGCGGGGTTTGCCGGTGGCCGTCTGGTACAGGTTCGGCTGCGCCTGGTGGTGGCCGTGCCGGTCCAGCAGGCTGGCCACCAGCGGGTGGTTGGCCTTTTCGCTGCGCCGCAGCACGATGGCGGTTTCTCCGTTGTCCAGCTTCACGAAGGTGCCGGGCGGGCACAGGCCCACCGAGCGCACCAGGGTATAGCTCACCTCGTCGCGCTGGTCGGTTTCCTGCCCGACGAGCGCGCGCACCGAGTCCGTGGCACTGCGGCCCGCGCGCGATTTGCGCGGGCTGATCATGGCGGCGTAGCGGTCGATGGTGCCCAGGATGCGCGTGAGGCGGTCCTGCGGCGGCTGGCCGGCCAGCGGCACCCGGTCGGCCACGGCGGCATGGTGCTGGCCCACCACATCGAGCCAGAGCGGGTCGCTGATGAACAGGCGCTCCAGCAGCGCCTGGCTTTCCTCGGGGTGGTTGCGGATCGCCTCCTGCTGGGCTGCGGAGGGCCGCTCGCGCTGTTCGGCCAGCTCGTCTTGCAGCGCAGTCATGCCGATGTTCATGGTCAGCGCGGCGCGCACCAGGCTGTCGCGCTCGTGCGCGGGCAATTGCAGCTCGTGGGCCATGATGTGGCACAAGGTGCCGCACACCAGCGCGTGCGACGCGCTGTAGCCCACGGTGGACGTGGCGGCCAGCTGGAACATCAGGTACAGCGCGGCGTCGATATCGTGCGCCACCAGGTCCTGCAGCCAGCCGTCGAACTGGCGCACTTTCGCCGGGAAGTCCTGCACCTGCAGGGGGCGGGACAGCAGCACCGACAGGCCCGCCTCCAGGTCGGCCCACAGGCTCAGCAGGTCTTCGTATTCCCCTTCCGGGACAGAGCCCGCGGGGGCATGGGCAGACAGATGGGCGTGCATGCGAAAAAAATGCCTCAGTTGCGCTTTTCCAGCACCATCTGGTCGTTGACCCGGGTCATCTGGAACGCCGTCAGAAAGCTGTTGCCCAGCAGCACGTAGGGCATGGACTGCGGCGTGACCACGGCGTCCACCCCCAGCACTTCCACGTCGCCAATGCGCACCGAGTCCAGCCGCATGCGCCAGCCCTGGGCCACGCCGTTGGCCGTGCTCATGCGCACGGGCTGGCCCTTCTGGTAGTCCAGCCCCATGCGGTCGGCGTCGGGCCGGCCAATGGCCACCGTGGACGCGCCGGTGTCCACCATGTACTGCATGACCCGGCCGTTGATGGTGCCGCTGTTGATGAAGTGCCCGCGGCTGTCCGCCACCAGCACCACGCGCTTGCCGCTGCCGCCGCGGCTGCCCACGCTGACGGGGGCCTCGCCCAGGCGCAGCAGGCGCTGCGCGCCCTTGACCTCGACCACGGCCTCGTCCTTGCCGACGGACAGCACCTTGACGCCCTGGAACTCATCCCCCGCGCCCAGCGCCCGCGGCGGGTGCGCGTCCACCACCAGCAGCGCCTTGCTGCCCAGCATGCCCGCAATGCCGACCGACTGGGCGTGCGCCCAGAGGGGTGACAGGCACACGGCCGCCAGGGCCGATACGACACGGAGGCAAACGCTCACCCTGCCACGCCACGGGGCGGAAGGCGCGAAGCGACGCAGGGGGGGCATATCTAGTCCCGGAAGTTGTCGAACGACAGCGGCACGTCGGTCACGTCCTTGCGGATCAGGGCCATGGCGGCCTGCAGATCGTCGCGTTTGGCGCCGCTCACGCGCACCTTGTCTTCCTGGATGGCGCCCTGGACCTTGAGCTTGCTTTCCTTGAGCAGCTTCTGGATCTTCTTGGCCAGCTCGCTTTCGATGCCGTTGCGCACCTTCACCACCTGCTTGACCTTGTCGCCCCCCACCTTCTGGGGCTTGCCCACGTCCAGGAAGCGCACGTCCACATTGCGCTTGGTGAGCTTGTTGCGCAGGATGTCCTCCACCTGCTGGAGCTGGAAGTCGGCATCGCCGAAGAGCGTGATCTCGCGCTCCTTGATCTCGATGGCGGCGGAGGTGCCCTTGAAGTCAAAGCGCGTGCCGATTTCCTTGGCCGTGTTTTCCACGGCGTTCTTCACTTCAACCAGGTTGGCTTCGCAGACGGTGTCAAAAGATGGCATGGCGGTCTCTTCTCTCGGGGAATCTGGGGGATGCGTCGCGAGGCGCCGGGGGGGACGGGTGCGACAATCGGGCCAATGGTAGTCGAGAAAAACGCCCCTTTGCAGCCCTGGAACACCTTTGGCATCGCGGCCCGCGCGCACACGCTCGTGCGCGTGCGGTCCGCGGCCGACGTGCATGCCGTGCTGGCCGATGCCGCACTGGCCCCGCAACCCAAGTTCGTGCTGGGCGGCGGCAGCAACATCGTGCTCACGGGCGACGTGAAGCCCGTGGTGCTCAAGATGGAGATCAAGGGCCGCAGGCTGGTGGAGGAAACGCCCAAGGCCTGGATCGTGGAGGCGGGCGCGGGCGAGGTGTGGCACGACTGCGTGGCCTGGACCCTGGAGCAGGGCTTTCCCGGGCTGGAGAACCTGGCGCTGATTCCGGGCACGGTGGGTGCCTCGCCGGTGCAGAACATCGGCGCCTATGGCGTGGAGCTGCAGGACCGTTTCGATTCGCTGGATGCCATCGATCTGGTCACCGGCCAGCCGTTCACGCTGGATGCCGCGCAATGCGGCTTCGGCTACCGCGACTCCGTGTTCAAGCACAGCCCGTCCGAGGCCCTCGGCCCGCAGGGCCTTCCGCGCGGCATGGGGCTGGGCGGGCGGGCGGTCATCACCCATGTGCGCTTTCGGCTGCCCAAGCCGTGGAAGCCGGTGCTGGGGTATCTGGACCTGGAGCGCCGGCGCGTGGAGGCGGGCATTGAACAGCCCAGCGCGCAGCAGATCTTCGACTGGGTCTGCGAGATTCGCCGGGCCAAGCTGCCGGACCCCGCCGTGCTGGGCAACGCCGGCAGTTTCTTCAAGAACCCCACGGTCTCGCCGGAGCAGTGCACGGACATCATCGCGCGCGACCCCAAGATCGTGCACTACCCCATGCCCGACGGCAGCATCAAGCTGGCGGCAGGCTGGCTGATCGACGCCTGCGGCTGGAAGGGCAAGACCATCGGCAAGGCGGGCGTGTACGAAAAGCAGGCCCTGGTGCTGGTCAACCGCGGCTGCGGCGCCGACAGCGTGACCGGGGGCGAGGTGATGACGCTCGCCAAAGCGATCCAGACCAGCGTGTACGAGCGCTTCGGCATCCGGCTGGAGCCGGAGCCCGTGGTGGTTTGATGCTCTTGTTTTGATAGCTGCCAGCGCTTGCTGTATAAGCGCTGGAGGCTTGTTTTGCTCAAAAACACCGCCGCGCGGCAGGCACGGCCCGCGCGGGCCTTTGCCAAAGTGGGTACACTTCGCCCCCGGCAATTTCGCCACCATGGGTTCCCTCGCCCCCATTCACCAAAAAGGACCACCATGCCTTTGTCTCAGGCCACGCGCTCGCGTGTGCCGCTTTTCCTCTCCGTTCTGGTGGCGCTGCACATCGCCATCGTCATCGCCAGCAACTACCTGGTGCAGCTGCCCATCACCCTGCTGGGCTTTCACAGCACCTGGGGCGCGTTCAGCTTCCCGTTCATCTTTCTGGCCACGGACCTCACGGTGCGGCTGATCGGCAAGGCGCATGCGCGCCGCGTCATCACCCGGGCCATGGTGCCCGCGCTGCTGGCATCGTATGTGGTGGGCGTGCTGTTCCACGAAGGCCGCTTCAGCGGCTGGGCGGCGCTGGCGGACTTCAACACGTTTGTCTTCCGCATCGCATTTGCCAGCTTTGCCGCGTATGTGCTGGGGCAATTGCTCGACATCCAGGTGTTCGACCGCATCCGCCAGCGCAGCCAGGCCTGGTGGCTGGCGCCCGCGGCCGCATCGGTGTTCGGCCAGGCGCTGGACACGGCGGCCTTCTTTGCCATCGCGTTCTGGCGCAGCCCCGACGCCTTCATGGCCGCGCACTGGGTGGAGATTGCCTGGGTGGACTACGCCATCAAGCTGGGCGTGAGCCTGCTGCTGTTCGTGCCGGCCTACGGCGTGGCACTGGCCGCCATCGTGCGCACCCTCGCGCGGCGCGACGCCGCGCCGGCCGCCGCCTGATACGGCTGGGAACCCCGGGCTGGCGGCCCAATAAAAAACCGCCCGTGCTGGAAAGCCGGGCGGTTTGCTCATTTTTTGATAGCTGCTAGCGCTTGCTGCATAAGCGCTAGAGCCATTTTTTGCCTATTTTTTGGCTTATTTCTTGGCGTTGGCGCCGTCTTCCAGTTGCGCCAGGGCCGCATTGCCGCCCAGCGACAGCAGGCCTGCCTTGGCGTACACACCCAGCTTGCCGCGGGTGTCCGAGATGTCCAGATTGCGCATGGTGAGCTGGCCGATGCGGTCGGCGGGGCTGAAGGGCGCGTCTTCCACCTTTTCCATCGACAGGCGCTCGGGCGCGTAGGTCAGGTTGGGCGACTCGGTGTTCAGCAGCGAATAGTCGTTGCCGCGGCGCAGTTCCAGCGTCACGGTGCCGGTCACGGCGCGGGCCACCCAGCGCTGGGCGGTTTCGCGCAGCATGATGGCCTGCGGGTCGAACCAGCGGCCCTGGTACAGCAGGCGGCCGAGTTTGAGGCCGTTCATGCGGTACTGCTCGATGGTGTCTTCGTTGTGGATGCCGGTGACCAGGCGCTCGTAGGCGATGTGCAGCAGGGCCAGGCCGGGGGCTTCATAGATGCCGCGGCTCTTGGCTTCGATGATGCGGTTCTCGATCTGGTCGCTCATGCCCAGGCCGTGGCGGCCGCCGATGCGGTTGGCTTCCAGGATCAGCTCGACCGGGTCGTTGAACTCCTGGCCGTTCAGCGCCACGGGCTGGCCTTCGCTGAAGGTCACGGACACTTCCTCGGCCTTCACGTCCACTTCAGGCTTCCAGAAGGCCACGCCCATGATGGGGTTGACGATGCGGATGCCGCTGGAGAGGAACTCCAGGTCCTTGGCCTCGTGCGTGGCGCCCAGCATGTTGCTGTCGGTGCTGTAGGCCTTCTCGGCGCTCATCTTGTAGCCAAAGCCCGCCTTGGTCATGAAGGCCGACATCTCGGCGCGGCCGCCCAGCTCGTCGATGAACAGCTGGTCCAGCCAGGGCTTGTAGATCTTGAGCGAGGGGTTGGTCAGCAGGCCATAGCGGTAGAAGCGCTCGATATCGTTGCCCTTGAAGGTCGATCCGTCGCCCCAGATGTTGACGTCGTCTTCCTTCATGGCGGCCACCAGCATGGTGCCCGTCACGGCGCGGCCCAGGGGCGTGGTGTTGAAGTAGGTCAGGCCGCCGGTGCTGATGTGGAAGGCCCCAGCCTGCAGGGCGGCGATGCCTTCGTGGGCCAACTGGGTGCGGCAGTCCACCAGGCGAGCCTTCTCGGCACCGTATTCCATGGCCTTGCGGGGGATGGCGTCGTAGTCGGGCTCGTCGGGCTGGCCCAGGTTGGCGGTGTAGGCGTAGGGGATGGCGCCCTTGAGCTTCATCCAGTGCAGCGCAGCGCTGGTGTCGAGGCCGCCCGAGAAGGCGATGCCGACCTTTTGGCCGGTGGGCAGGTTTTGGAGAATGGTGGCCATGTGCAGGTGTCCGTGGTTTGCTCTGGTGGATTGCGCTGAGCCAGATCAGCCGAAGTGGCAGATGTAGTGGTAGGCCTCGGTCACGCGGATGTCGAACTTGGAGTTGCCGGGCACACTGAACTTGTCGCCCGGGCCCGACTTCACCCAGGTGTCGGAGTCCGCCAGCTTGTATTCGCAGGCGCCGCCCACGCATTCCATGATCTCGGGGGCGCCAGTGTTGAAGGTCAGGGTGGAGGGCAGCACCACACCCACCGACTTCTTCGTGCCATCGGGGAAGGTGATGCCGTGGCTCACGCACTTGCCGTCAAAGTACACATTGGCCTG
>NZ_JAJTBB010000076.1 GCF_021287135.1 Acidovorax sp. | reverse complement strand
CTGCGCCCAGGGGGCCACCCTGGGCTTGTCGGTAGCACCACGCGATCCTCGGTTTTCGCGCGTTTCGCTTCGATGCCTTCTGCCGCGCAGACTCCTAGCCGGCATGCGGCAAGTCGTCCGGCCCGGCCACGGACATCGGGGGCAGGTTCTGCATAGCGGCCTGGGCAGCCATCAGCAGCATCTGCGTGGCGTGCGCGATCTCGGCAAGGCTGCGCTCGGCGCGCTCCATGCGCAGGAACACCCGGCCGTGCACCAGCATCAGCAGCAACGGCGTCTGCGCCCGCACGGCGCTGCGCTCCCCCTCCAGGAAGTTCAGCAGCTGCGACACCACGGGCGCATGCACCCAGCGCTGCGCGACCTCCATGCGCTCCGCCACCACGGCGAAATGCTGGCGAAACGAGGCCGGCAGCCCCGGCCAGGCCATCTCTTCGTACATCGCCAGCCAGCGCACCTCTTCGGGCAGGCTGGCATCCACGCGGGTCTGCAGGGTGTCGGTGATCGCGCTGTAGGCGCGGCCCTCCAGCGCCTCCCGCAGGCAGCGGTTGAGCACCATGACGGCCGCATCCGGGTCGGCGCCCACGTCGGCGCGGCCCCGCAGCTCCAGGCCGCGCACATACTCGCGCGTGGGCGTGCCGCTTTCCAGCCGCCAGGCCTGCCCGCCGACATCGCCCCCCAGATCGAAGTGCCCTTCCGTTGCGTGCGGCACGATGGCAATCTGCTGCGCTGCCGCCCAGCGGGCCACCTCCTTGTTGGTAACGGGCCCGCCAGCGGGAGCGCCGGGGGCGCTGAAGACTTTGCGAAGGCGATCAAACATGGCGGGCGGAAGCACGGAGCTTCGGAAAGGTCGAGATTCCGCATTATTGGGGGCAACCGCCAGCGCGGCAAACCCGCGGGGCAGCCTGCCGCACCGGGGGCCCTGGCGGCCCGTGCCATCACCAGCATCGGGCCAGCAAAAGCTATCAAATTTATAGCTGCTAGCGCTTATCTACAAAGCGCTAGAGGCCATTTCAATCAAAAATTCCGCCGCCTGCGCCGCACCCGCAACGCGGCGGGCGCAGCGAGTGCGCCTGCCGTGCCGGCCGCCTACGGCGCAGCCGGTGCCGGGTTCAACGCCAACGTGTGCGCCCAGCGGCCGGGCCGGCGCTGCAATGCGCGGTACCCCGTTTCCGCCCAGGTGGCGCTCATGTCGCGGTAGCGCGGCGAGAACACCAGCCCGCTCTGGCCGGTCTGGTAGATGAAGCGCGACTGCTCCAGGTCAGCCAAGTCATACACGGCCCGCAGCGAAGGAGCATGCCGGTTCACGAACGGGCCCTTGGCCTCGCCCGCGTTGTACTGGCCCACGTTGACGGTGTAGGCGTCACCGTGGGACGGCACGCTCACGTCGAAAAAGCGCGCCAGCGCGGCAACGCTGCCGAAGGGCCGGTGGGCGCTGAGCGCCGGGTGGGCCACGCCCCAGCGCCAGCGGGCCGGGTCTGCGCCGTAGTCCGCCTGCAGCCGGTCCAGCGCCCGCCCCAGGGCCGCCGAGGACTGCTCGGCGCAGGTCTTCGGCTGGCACCACCAGGCGTCGTTGCGCTCCAGGATGCCCTCCAGGGCGGCGCGGTAGTCGCGCTTGCCGTAGGTGGCGTCGAACCGCTCCTGGCCGATGCGCGGCACCAGCAGGCCGCGCGCCAGCTCGTCCGTCCAGGCCGCGAAGATCAGCGGCGCGGCGCGTTGCGCGTCCATCACCCCGTCAAAACCCTGCAGCTGCTGTTGTGCAGCGGCCGCCAGCGCATGGGACGGCTGGGCCTGCAGCAGGTACGGCAGCAGGCGCCGGGCGGCCAGCGACGTCACGTCGCGGTGGATGGCCTGCATGCTGGCCACGTCGTGCCGGGGGGTCGCCTCGATGAGCTGCGCGATGCGCTCGTAGCGGTAGGGCAGCGTCCAGTCCTGCGTGAGGTAGTGCGGGTAGCCGGGCGCCGTGACGCGCTGGTTGGCGGTGGCGATCCAGCCCTTGGCGCCGTCGTCCTGCGGCGTCTGGTCGTAGGGCAGCCAGCCCTTCCAGTCGTAGCGCGCGTCCCAGCCGGGGGATGGCGCCACCCCGCGGATGTCGTTGGCGGCGTCGCGCACCGGCACGCGGCCGGCGGCCTTGAAGCGGATGGTGCCCTGGTCGTCCGCCGCCACCACGCTCTGCATGGGCGAGTGGTAGTGCGCCAGGCCCGCGAACAGCTCGTCCACCGTCTTGGACTGGTTGGTCTTGAGGCCCGCCACCACGGTCTGGTTGTCGGCATCCAGCGCCGTCCAGCGCAGGGCCAGCACATACTTGCCTAGGTCCAGCACGTCCGCGTGCGACTTCTGCACGTCGCTCAGGACGGGGCCGTGGCGGGTGCTGCGCAGCTGCAGCACCACGTCAGCCTGGCCCTTGACGCGGATCGTCTCCTGGCGCACGGTGAACGGCGCCCAGCCCTGCGGCGTGCGGTATTGCGTGGCGTCGGCCGGGTTGATCTGCTCCAGGTAGAGGTCCTGCACGTCGGGGCCGGTGTTGGTGAATCCCCAGGCCACCTTGTCGGTGCGGCCGAGCACCACAAAGGGCAGGCCCGGCAGGGTCGCGCCCACGGCATCGATCGCCGCGATGGGGGTTCCGTCCGATGCGCGGCCCGCGGGGGCCTGCAGGCCGGCAAAGTACCAGATGGCCGGGGCCGACAGGCCCAGGTGCGGGTCGTTGGCCAGCAGCGGCTTGCCGCTGACCGTGCGCGAACCGGCCAGCACCCAGTTGTTGCTGCCCTTACCTTCGTTGGTGCCCGCGTTGCGCGCCAGCTCATCGGCCCAGGCCAGCATGCCGGCACCGATCTGCCGGTCCAGAAAGCCCGCCGCCTGCGCGTTGGCGGTGCCATGGGCGCCGGAGGCCGCCGCCGGGCCGCTGGCCCCCGCGGGGCGGTAAACGCCCAGGCTGCGGTACAGCTGCGCCAGATCGGCCGCGGCCGCGGGCTGCTCGCCGGGGTACGGCGGCATCAGCTGCCACAGCCGGTCCGTGTCCAGCGTACGCGCCACCGACAGCCGCGCAAACTCGTTGCCCCAGTTGCCGCCCAAGTCCAGCGCCATCATCAGGGCCCACCCCACGCTGTCCTCCGGCGTCCATACCGCGCCCTCGGCGCCGCCGGGCTGCACGCCCAGCACCTGGAACTCGGGCGGCAAGGCCTGCGGACGGTTCTTGTGAAACGCCTGGATGCCGCGGGCGTAGGCCTGCAGCGCCTCCTGGGCGTACAGCGGCAGGCCTTCGTACTGGCGGCGCGCGGCGCCCAAGATGTCAAGGCCCCGCATGAGCTTGTCGGTTTCCAGCGTGGCGGGGCCAAAGACTTCAGACAGCTGGCCGTGCATCACGCGCCGGTTGAACTCCAGCTGCCAGGTCCGTTCCTGCGCATGCACGAAGCCCATGGCAAACCAGGCGTCCTGCGGCGACTGGGCTCGCACATGCGTGACATCCGCCCCGTCGCGCAACACCTGCACGGGCTGGGCGAGGCCCGCCACGGCCAGCCCGCCATCGAGCCGTGCAAAGCTGCGCTGCACGTACAGCGCCGCGCCGGCGCCGGCCAGCAGGGCGGCGGCCACCAGGCCAACGGCCGTCTTTTTCATCCATGCCATGTTCAGTCTGTCTCCTGTGCGTTTGAGGTTCTGCAAGCCGCGCACGGGCGGCGGTGGATTGGGCGGTGCCTGCCGGCACCGCACCGGGGGTGCGGGCGGCTCACACCAGGTGGACGCTGGCGCCCGCCACGTGGAAGCGGATCACCGGCGCGCTCGCTTCCATGAACGATACGCCCAGGGCGATCTCGCCGGTCCCGTGCAGCTGGCAGCCATCGCGGCGCAGCCGCACCAGCGAATCGCTGCCCTCGAACCGCACCCAGGTGCCAAAGCTGCTCATGTCCGTCAGCACGAAGCCGCCGTTACGCCAGTCAATGCGCGCATGCAGGCGCGACACGCGCGGGTCGTTGATGCACAGCTGCGCATGCGTGGCGCGGCCCAGGAGCACGGGCACGTCAGACGAGGAAAACGTGTGGTCCACCCCGTGCCAGGAAAACTGGATCTTGCCCAGCACCGAGTCCTCGGGCGCAAAGCTGCTCATCAGCGTGGCCTGCATGGTGAGGGAGTCGGGCGCTTCGTCCTCGCGCCACTCGACCTGGTAGAGCATCTGCAGTTCGGACTTGCCCCGGATCTCCAGCAGGCCCATCTTGCGGTACCAGACCTCCGGCGCCGCCCCGGCGAGCAGCACGGTGGTCTCGGTGGCCCAGATCTCGCCCGCCCCGGCCCGCTCGCACAGGCGCGAGGCCACGTTGACGGCATCGCCATAGCAGTCCCCGTCCACCTCCACCACCTCGCCGCTGGCCACGCCGACACGCAATTCCATGCGCACGGGCTGGGGCCACCGGCCCTGGCGCTCGTGCTGCTGCCGCAACAGTGTGGCGGTGGCCGAAACGGCTCCGGCGGCGTCGCCAAAAATGCCCAGCACGCCGTCCCCCAGGGTCTTGACCACCCGACCACCGCAGGCCTCCAGGGCGTCGCCGATGCGGCGGGTCATCTGCGTGATGGCTTCGGTGGCGCGCTCGTTGCCCAGCGCTTCAAACAGGGCGGTGCTGCCGGAGATGTCTGCAAAGACCATTGTCGATAACACAGTCATGGGCAACGGCCTGAAAGTAACACCATGTTATTCAGTTTAGTCCAAGCCTTCCGCGGGCGCACACAAAGCTGCGGCCCCGGCCCACGAACGGCCCCGGGGCCCGACCAGCGGCCCCCCTTTCTTGCGCGCCCTCTCCCCCGGCACCCCCCGGCAGGCGTGAAAAACTGCACGGCCCCTGCCCCGGGTTTGTTGTCTTTACGCAAAAACAGGAGCATGCCTCTTGCGCCGCGCCTCGCGCCGACTTACTTTGACAGCCCGTCTTCCTACCCGATCGCTCCGATGCGCTGGATCAAGCCCAACCTCCGCAACAGCCTGCACGACCTGCTGGGCCGTGACAAGCCGTCGTCCACGGGATGGGTGCGCCACCAGGGCCTGGAGGTGGTGCGCACGGCCATGCTGCAAACCCTGTCGGGCCTGGCGGGCTGCGAAGTGGCGCGCATGAACATGCGCTTGCGCTATGCCGCAGACATCGAAGCCCTGTGGTACCTGCGCAGCGACCTGCAGGGTGTTCTGGCGCCGCTGCGCGGGGCCGCATCCGCGCAGGCGGAGGTCGAACGCATCACCCGGCTCTTTCAGGGCCAGTTGCCGACCGCCCCGCGGCCCGCACACGGGACCGTGCCGCATCCTTGACGCTCAGAACGTGCTGGCGTTCTCAGTGCTGGTGTCCCCAGTAGATCAGCGCGTCCCGCCCTTCCACCGACAACGACACCTGCGCGCCCACGGGCAGCAGCACCTTGGTGTCGACATGCCCAAACGGCAGGTTGGTCAGCACCGGCGCCTTGATCTGCGTGCGCAGCCAGTCCACCACGGATTGCAGCTTGAAGCCCTTGTCGTGCGGCGCCAGACGGTAGCCGGTGAACTGGCCCAGCACCACGGCCTTTTGCTGCGCCAGCACGCCCGCGTGCAGCAGCTGCGTGAGCATGCGCTCGATGCGGTAGGGGTGCTCGCTCACGTCCTCCACAAACAGGATGCCGCCCTTGACCTGCGGGAAATACGGCGTGCCCACCAGGCCGGTGAGCACGGCCAGATTGCCGCCCCACAGCTGCGCCTGCTTCACGTACACCTCGGGGACGGCCGGGCGCCCGTCGGCCCGGGGCTTTTCGCGGCCCAGCGTCCAGCCGGTGCCTTCGCCGTGGCCGGTCAGCAGGTCATCGAAGCAGGCCAGCATGATGTCGTCGGGCTCGCCCTCCACCCCAAAGTCGCTGATCAGTGCGGGCCCGGCCCAGGTGGTGGCACCGGTCTGCGCCAGCACCGCGTTCTGGAAGGCCGTGAAATCGCTCAGTCCCACAAACTTCATGCCGCCCGCAATCGCCTTGGCCACGGCCTTGTAGCGGATGCCGGGCAGGATGCGCGTGAGGCCATAGGCCCCGCGCGTGATCAGCGCCACGTCGGCCCCGCTGGCCGCCGCGCGGTGGATGGCGGCCAGGCGCGTGGCGTCGTCGCCCGCAAAGCGCGTGTGCACGGCCTGGGCGTCGGGGTCCACCTCCACCTCGTGGCCCAGGGCCTTCAGGCGCGCAATGCCGCGCTTGAAAGCCGCCTTGTCGCGGATGGCGCTGGCCGGCGAGTAGATGTAGATGTGCTGGGGCCCGTGGTCGTGCGCGCAGTGCGCGGAGTCGTGGTCGAGGTGGTGGTCGTGCTGCAAAGCGTTCAGGCGCGCTGCGCCTGCTCCAGATAGGGGGGAAAGGGGCGGAACCGCCGGCAGGCCAACGCGCCGCCGCGGAATGCATCAATCGGCGAAGTATTCCACAGCGTGCCGTGCAACGGCCTCGCCGTGCTCTTGCACGAAGTGGCCGGCCTGGGGCAGCACCAGCGGCTCGGGGCAGCCACGCACCTGGGCACGCAGCGCCTGCATCGCCGGCGGGCCCAGCACCGGGTCTTGCGCGCCCACGGCCAGCAGGCTGCGGCCTTGCCAGGCGTGCGCCCAGAACTGCGCGGCTGCGCGCGACACCGCGGCCCCGGGGTCGGTGGGCAGCGCGGGCACCCGCTGCGGAAAGGCGCGCAGGGCGGCGCGGTAGCCCGCGTCCGGAAACGGCGCGTCATACGCCGCGCATTCGTCGGTGCTCAAGTGCGGGTTGCCGCGCGCCAGCAGCCGGCCCACGCCGTACAAAGGCTTGCGGCGGCACAGGTCGCGCCAGTCCACAAAGCCCTGCGACAGCGGCGCCTCGCCCGTGGCCAGCAGCGTGTTCATGGCCAGCAGGCCGCGGTAGCGCTGCGGGGCGGCCATCGGCAGGGTCAGGCCCAGGATGCCGCCCCAGTCCTGCACCACCAGCACCACGCGCTGCAGGTCCAGCCGCTCCACCAGCTCCAGCAGCACCTGGCGGTGCGTGTCGAACGTGTGGAAGGCCTCCTTCTTGGGCTTGTCGCTTTTGCCAAAACCCACCAGGTCGGGCGCCACCACGCGGTCGCCCGCGGCCAGCCAGACGGGCAGCATCTTGCGGTAGACATAGCTCCAGGCCGGGTTGCCGTGCAGGCACAGCCAGGTGCGGGGCGCGTCGCGCGGGCCTTCGTCCAGGTAGTGCAGGCGCAGGCCCGCCAGGGCGGGCAGGTCGCTCACATAGTGCGGCGCCCAGGGATAGCCAGGCAACCGGGCAAAGCGGGCCTCGGGCGTGCGCAGGGCGTCGTCGCGCAGCGGATGGGCGGCCAGGGCCTGCTGGCGCTGGGCGCGGCGGCGCTGCTGGAAGAACGTGCTCAGGGCCAAGCCGCATTCATCGGCCAGCACGCCGCCTTCCACGGCGGTCTGGTGGTTCAGGCGCGGCTCGGCAAACAGGTTCAGCACCGAGCCGGCCACGCCCGTCTTGGGGTCGGGCGCGCCAAACACCACCCGGCCCACGCGCGCGTGCAGCATGGCGCCGGCGCACATGGCGCAGGGCTCCAGGGTCACGTACAGCGTGCAGCCCTCCAGCCGGTAATTGCCCAGGTGCCGGGCTGCCGCGCGCAGCGCTGCGATCTCGGCGTGGGCCGTGGGGTCGTGGCCTTGCACGGGCGCATTGCGGCCGGTGGCGATCACCTGGCCATCCTGCACCACCACCGCCCCCACGGGGACCTCGCCTTCGGCGCCGGCCTGCTGGGCCTGCGCCAGTGCCTGGCGCATCCAGTGGGCGTCGTCCAGCGGGGATGGGGTGAAAATCATGCTATAACTTTTATAGCTTCCAGCGCTTTACACATCAGCGCCAGAGGCCAATTTCGCTTGAAAAAATAGGGCAGCGCGCTCGCGGTGGCTACTTGGCGCCTTCCTCGTCCGGCATGGGGCGGGCCTGCTGCAGGATGCCTTCCACCTGCTGCTGGATCTGCTGGCTTTGCTGCTGCACGTTGCCGCCGGGCTGCACGGCCAGGGGCTCGGAGGCCGCGTTGGCCGCAGCGGCGGGCATGTTGCCGGGGGCACCGTTGCGCAGGGCCGATGTCTGCTTGCGGGCCAGCACACCCACGATGGCCAGCACCACGACCAGCCCCACCAAGCCCAGCATTGCGCGCATTCCCCAGCCCTCCTTGTCCGTGTTCTGCCGGCCTCCCCATGGGCCGGCGCACGGCCCGACTGTAAAGGCAAACGGCCGCACAAGGCGGCCGTTGGGGGGCGCTTCCGCGGGAAGCGGCCGAGGGGCTGTGAGGTCAGTTCAGCGCCACGCGGTTGCCGTCCTGGTAGGTGTACAGCGTCACGGCCGGCGTGGTCAACTCGCCGCGGGAGGTGAAGGCGATGTTGGCCGTCACGCCCTTGTACTCGGTCTTGGCCAGGAAGGGGGTGAACACCTTGGGGTCCACCGAGTTGGCGCGCTTCATGGCGTCGGCCAGCACCATGGCGGCGTCATAGGCGTAGGGGCTGTAGATCTGGAACTGGCCCGGGAACTTGGCGTCGTAGCGCTTCTTCCAGTCGGAGCCGCCCTGCATCTTGTCCACCGAAGCACCGCCGGTGGCACAGGTCACGTTCTTGAGGGCGGGCGTCTTGCCGGCCAGTTCCGGCAGCTTTTCCGTGCACAGCGCATCGCCGCCAAAGAACTTCGCGTTGCCCAGGCCCAACTGCTCCATCTGGCGCAGCATCGGGCCGGCCTGGGCGTCCAGGCCGCCGTAGAAGATCGCATCGGGCTTCTTGTTCTTGATGGCCGTGAGGATGGCCATGAAGTCGGTGGCCTTATCGTTGGTGAACTCCTCGGCCACCACCTTCAAGCCCTTTTGCAGCGCGGTGGCCTTGAACACCGACGCCACGCCCTGGCCGTAGGCGGTGCGGTCGTCAATGATGGCCACCGTCTTGAGCTTGAGGTGGTCCGCGCCGAACAGTGCCAGCGCGGCGCCCAGCGCGTTGTCGTTGGCGATGAGGCGGAAGGTGGTCTTGTGGCCGGGCTTGGTCAGGTCGGGGTTGGACGCCGACGCGGTGATGTGGGGCAGGTCGCATTTGGCATAAATGGCCGATGCGGGGATGGACGTGCCGGACTGCAGGTGCCCGACCACGCCCGCCACCTTCTGGTCGCACAGCTTCTGCGCCACGGCCGTGGCCTGGCGCGGGTCGCCCGCATCATCTTCGGCAGCAATCTCGAATTTGATCTTCTTGCCGCCGATCACGAGGTTCTGGGCGTTGAGGTCGTCAATGGCCATGCGCACGCCGTTTTCCGTGTCCTTGCCAATGTGGGCAATGCCGCCCGAGACCGGGCCGGCATGGGCAATCTTGACGGTTTGCACATCCTGCGCCACAGCGGCCGTGGCCGCAGCCGCACACACCGCGGCAGCAGCCAGCTGCACCAGGGACAAGGACAACGAGGGGGAACGCAGGCGGGAAGCACGAAACACGATGAGGTCTCCGGAGAATGAAGGACAAGGCCAGGCGCACCAGTTTGGAGCGCAAACCTTCCTATCGTAGCCACCGCATGCACCGCAATGCAGCAATCAATATGTAAACTTAGTAATTTGCTGCGCCATTAACCGGGCTAATGGTCGCGCAGCGCCGCGGTCCTGGCGCGGGTCGCCTTTCGCACGGTTTTGGGGCGGCCCAGCGCGGACCGTCAGCCCTTCGCGATCCGCAGCTTGAAATGCGTGAAGGGAAGCACCGCTTCCGGCGCGTCCCGCGGCACCCGCTCCTCCACGCAGCCGGTATCGTTGGGGGTGACGAAATGCGGCCCGATCCCCGCCAGGGCCACGCGGTGCGAGCCCGTCCAGTCCCACCCCCATCCGCTGCCCGTCACCTCGCCCTCGAACAGCACGGGACCCAGGAGGCTGATGCCCTGGTGGATGGTGATGCGCAGGGTGTCGGCCAACGGACCCGCGCGGTAGCCCGCCAGGATGCGGACGGTGAAGACCGGCGTCTGGGCCGGGTCCAACGTGGCGCCCGACGTGTTGGCCACCGCCACCAGGCTCGGCATGGCCGTGCCGTTCCAGCGCTCGGCCATGACGGCGCCGTCCGCAAAGACGATGAAACCGCGGGCCTCGGCCAACAGGTTCTGCCCGTGGCGCAGCACCGGGCCGCAGTGCGGGTTGTAGCTGCCCTGGCCGCCGGTGCAATCGAGCGCAAAGACCATATGGTTGGCGCCCTTGGAGTAGAACCACGAGCAGTCCACGGTGCAGACCACCTCGCAATGCCGTGCCGCGTCGGTGCTGGTGCGGGTGGGCAGGTAGACGAAGTCGAGGTCGTTGATGGCCAGGCTCAGCTGGGTGGGCTTTCGGGAATGCAGAGCGCTCATCGGGTTCCTTTCGGTCTGCGGCGGCCGGACGCGGCCCACTGCCTCGTTGGCGGCTTTGTACCAGACCCCACGCGCAGCAGGGCCAGCGCCCCCTGAACCTTCCAATGCCCCCTCCCCCGCCCTGCGGAATGGCGAAACTGAAATAATCGCGCCCCATGTCCCTCCTGCCCCACCAGCTCGAACTCCTCTCGCCCGCGCGCGATGCCGACATCGGCATCGAAGCCGTCAACCACGGTGCCGACGCCGTCTACATCGGTGGCCCGGCCTTTGGCGCGCGGGCCGGCGCAGGCAACGACCTCCGGGACATCGAGCGCCTGGTCAAGCATGCGCACCGCTTCAACAGCCGCATCTTCATCACGCTCAACACCATCCTGCGCGACGACGAGCTGGAGGCCGCGCGCCAGATGGCCTGGCAGGTGTACGAGGCCGGCGCGGACGCGCTCATCATCCAGGACATGGGCCTGCTGGAAATCGACCTGCCGCCGATCCAGCTGCACGCCAGCACGCAGACCGACATCCGCACGCCCGAGAAGGCGCGCTTTCTGCAAGACGCTGGCCTGTCGCAGATCGTGCTGGCACGCGAGCTGACGGTGCAGCAGATCGCAGCAGTCCACAAGGCCCTGGGGCCGGTGGATGCGCCCGGGCGGGCCAACATCGAGTTCTTCATCCACGGCGCGTTGTGCGTGGCCTACAGCGGCCAGTGCAACATCAGCCATGCGCAGACGGGCCGCAGCGCCAACCGCGGCGACTGCAGCCAGGCCTGCCGCCTGCCCTACCAGGTGACGGATGCGCAGGGCCGCTTCATCGCGCACGACAAGCACGTGCTGTCGATGAAGGACAACAACCAGAGCGACAACCTGCGCGCCCTCATCGACGCGGGCGTGCGCAGCTTCAAGATCGAAGGGCGCTACAAGGACATGGGCTATGTGAAGAACATCACCGCCCACTACCGCACGCTGCTCGACGCAATCCTCGAAGAGCGCGAGGCCGAGGGCCGGCCGCTTTCCCGCTCGTCCAGCGGGCGCACCACCTTCACCTTCACGCCCGACCCGCTGCAGAACTTCAACCGCGAGTTCACCGACTACTTCGTCACCGGCCGCAAGCAGGACATCGGCGCCTTCGACAGCCCCAAGAACCCGGGCCAGGCCATCGGCTGGGTCACCAAGGTGGGGCCTGACTTTGTCGAGCTGGAAGTGAGCGACCCCGCCACCGTGCTGCACAACGGCGACGGCCTGTGCTACTACGACCTGCACAAGGAGCTGGTGGGCATGGCCATCAACGTGGCCGAGCCCGTCTCCGCACGCAGCTTGACCCAGTGGCGCGTCTACCCCAAGGACCCCGTGGAGGGCTTCAAGGACCTGCGCAAGGGCACCGAAGTCAACCGCAACCGCGACATGGACTGGGTGCGCACGCTGGAGAAGAAATCCAGCGACCGCCGCATCGGCCTGTGGGCGCACTTGAGCGAGACGCCATCAGGCTTCAGCCTCACCCTGACCGATGAGGACGGCAACGTAGGCACGGCCTCTGTACAGCAGCCCCACCAGAGCGCCACCGATGCCGCCAAGGCCGAGGCCAGCCTGCGCGAGCAGCTGGGCCGCTTTGGCGCCACGGTGTTCGCGGTGCATGACATCGCGCTCTCGCTGTCGCAGCCCTGGTTCGTGCCCGCCTCGGTGCTCAACGCGCTGCGCCGCGACGCCGTGGCCGCGCTGGAGGCCGAGCGCGCCCGCAACTTTGCCCGCCTGCCGCGCGCCACGCCGGTGGAGCCGCCGGCGCCCTATCCGGAGGACACGCTCTCCTTCCTGGGCAATGTGTTCAACCACAAGGCGCACGACTTCTACGTGCGCCACGGCGTGAAGGTGATCGATGCCGCCTACGAGGCGCACGAGGAGGAAGGCGAAGTCAGCCTCATGATCACCAAGCACTGCGTGCGCTTTTCCATGAGCCTGTGCCCCAAGCAGGCCAAGGGCGTGACGGGCGTGCAGGGCACCATCAAGGCCGAGCCCTTGATGTTGATCAACGGCAAGGAGAAGCTGACCTTGCGCTTTGACTGCAAGCCCTGTGAAATGCACGTGGTGGGCAAGATCAAGCGCCAGGTGCTCAACCAGGCCCGCGAAGCCCCCCTCACCTTCTACAAAGCCCGGCCGCACAACGCGCACTGATGCATTGGCATTGCGGCCCCCTGACCGCCACGCCCATGCCTTCACCTTCAACCTGCCCCTCCGCTTTTTCCGGCGCCCTGGCAGCCGCCGGCACTTGGGGCAGCGCCATGCGGAGGGTGCGGTAGATGCCGGCGCTTGCCGCCTGGCTCCAGTTTGCGGTCTGCGCCGTTCTGATCGGTGCTGCCGGCTACCAGCTGTCGCGCAACGGCGATGCCATTGCCCAGCACACCGGGCTCTCAGGCAGCTGGATCGGGCTGACCTTGGTGGCCAGCGTCACGTCGCTTCCCGAGCTGGCCACGGGCATCACCAGCGTCACCATCGCCCAGACCCCCAACCTGGCCGTCGGCAATGCGCTGGGCAGCTGCGTGCTCAACCTCGCTTTCCTGGTGGTCATCGACCTGCTGCACCGGCCGGCCCCGGTGTGGACGCAGGCGGCACACAGCCATGTGTTGGCAGGCGCGTTTGGCGTGGTGTTGCTGGGTTTCCTGCTGCTGGGTCTGGTGGTGGGGCAGCTGGGCGCATCGGCCAGCCCGGCGGCGCAGCGCAGCGTGGGCCTGCTCACGCCCGTCATCCTGCTGCTCTACCTGGTCGCCATGCGCACCGTGTTCGCATATGAACGCGCCCACCCCAGCCCGCCGCGCGGGGGCGAAGCGCTGCACGGCCTGCCCCCGGCCGCCCTGCCCAGCCTGCGCCAGGCTTGCGCACGATTCGCCGTCGCAGCGGCCATCGTGGTGGGCGCCGGCATGTGGCTGCCGTTTGCGGCGGTCGATCTGGCCGCCGCCATGGGCTGGAACCGCAGCTTCGTGGGCAGCTTGTTCATGGCCCTGGTGACCACGCTCCCCGAGCTGGCCGTCACACTGTCGGCGATGCGCCTGGGCGCGCTCGACATGGCCATTGGCAACCTGCTGGGCAGCAACCTCTTCAACATGGCCATCGTGGCCATTGACGATGTGTTCTATCGCCCCGGCGATCTGCTGGCCCATGTGTCACCCGTGCACGCCATCACGGCAGCATCGGCCGTGGTGATGATGGGGCTGGCCGTGGTGGGGCTGTTCTTTCGCCCGCACAAACGCCTGCTGCGTACGGTCGGCGCGGTCAGCGTGGGACTGGCGGCGGTCTACCTGCTCAATACCTACGTGGTCTATCTGTACGGAAGCTGAATTGCCCATGGCGCCCCAGCACCCCCACCTACGCCCTGCGCACGACGTGGCACGCGACCACGGCGTCGACCCGCAGCATGGCCTGCATGCGGATGAGGCCCAGCGTCGCAGCGCCGCCCACGGGGCCAACGAACTCGCGTCCAGCCAAGACCGCCCCTGGTGGCGTCTGCTGGCCGACCAGTTCAAGGATTTCATGGTGCTGGTGCTGCTGGGCGCCGCCGTCATCTCGGGGCTGGTGGGCGAGGTCACCGACACGCTGGTCATCCTCATCATCGTGGTGCTCAACGCCGTCATTGGCTTCGTGCAAGCCTGGCGCGCCGACCAGGCCATGGCGGCACTGCGCCAACTGGCCGCCGCCCACGCCACGGTGCTGCGCAGCGGCGCCGTGCAGGTGGTGTCTGCCACGGAGCTGGTGCCGGGCGACATCGTGCTGCTGGAAGCGGGCAACCAGATTCCGGCCGACCTGCGGCTGATCGAGATTGCGCAGCTGCAGGTGGATGAGTCGGCCCTCACGGGCGAATCCGTCACCGTGGCCAAGCAGACCGAGGCCCTTGCCGCGCAGGACGCGGGGGCGCTGGGCGACCGCACCAACATGGCGTTCAAGGGCACCACGGCAACCCACGGGCGCGGCCGGGGCGTGGTGGTGGCCACCGGCATGCGCACCGAACTGGGCAAGGTCGCCACCCTGCTGGACACGGCCGACTGCAGCACGCCGCTGCAGCGGCGGCTGGCCGCCTTTGGCAAGCGGCTGGCGCTGGCGGTGCTGGGCATTTGCGCCGTGATCTTCGTGGTGGGCGTGCTGCGCGGCGAGGCGCCGCTGCTCATGGCCCTCACCGCCATCAGCCTGGCCGTGGCGGCGATCCCCGAGGCGCTGCCCGCCGTGGTCACGGTGCTGCTGGCCCTGGGCGCGCGCCGCATGGTCGCGGTGCATGCGCTGGTGCGGCGCCTGCCGTCGGTGGAGACGCTGGGCTCGGTCACCACCATCTGTTCGGACAAGACCGGCACCCTCACGCAGAACCGCATGCATGCCGAGCTGCTGGTGGCGCACGGCGTGCGCTGGGTGCCCGGCGATCCCCTGCCCGGGCCGGCCCACGCCGAGGCCCTGCGCGCCGCCGCGCTGTGCAACGACGCCACGCTGCAGGCGCAGGACGGTGGCGGCACACCTGGCGCCCACTGGCTGGGCGACCCCACCGAAACCGCGCTGGCGCTGGCCGCCCACGCGGGCGGCCTGGACAAGGCCCAGCTTGACGCGCGCAGCCCCCGTGTGCAGGAGCAGCCGTTTGACTCCGACCGCAAGCGCATGACCACGTTCCACCGCAGCGCGCCCGGCTTTGTGGCCTACACCAAGGGCGCGCCCGAGTCCGTGCTGCCCCGGTGCACCACCCACTGGACGCCCGAGGGCGCCGCGGCACTGGATGCCGCCAAGGTCCTGGCCATGGCCCAGCAGCTCGCCGCCCAGGGTCTGCGGGTGCTGGCGCTGGCCCGCCGCAGCCACGACCGGCTGCCGGACACCAACGACATCGACGCGGTGGAAAACCAGCTGGAGCTGCTGGGGCTCATCGCCCTCATCGACCCGCCGCGTGCCGAGGCGCAGGCGGCGGTGCGCGACTGCCTCAGCGCCGGCATCACCCCCGTGATGATCACCGGCGACCACCCGGCCACGGCCCGCGCCATTGCGCACCGCCTGGGCATTGTGGGCAGCAGCGATGCGCCCGTGCTCACCGGCGCCGAGCTGGCCTTGCTGGACGACGCCGCGCTGCAGGCCAAGGTGGAGCAGGTGCAGGTCTACGCCCGCGTGGACCCGGCGCAGAAAATCCGCATCGTCGAGGCGCTGCAGGCCCGGGGCCACTTCGTGGCGATGACAGGCGACGGCGTGAACGACGCCCCGGCCCTCAAGCGCGCCGACATCGGCGTGGCCATGGGCCAGGGCGGCACCGACGTGGCGCGCGAGGCATCGAGCCTGGTGCTGCTGGACGACAACTTCGCCACCATCGTCGCGGCGGTGCGCGAGGGCCGCCGCATCTACGACAACATCCGCAAGTTCGTGCGCTACGCCATGACGGGCAACTCGGGCGAGATCTGGACCATCTTCCTCGCGCCGCTTTTGCTGCTGCCGATTCCCCTGCTGCCCATCCACATCCTGTGGGTCAACCTCGTCACCGACGGCCTGCCGGGCCTGGCGCTGGCGGCCGAACCGGCCGAGCGCGGCATCATGCAGCGCCCGCCCCGCGCACCGCGCGAGAGCCTGTTTGCCCACGGCATGTGGCAGCACATCCTGGGCGTGGGCCTGCTGATCGGCGGGCTGTGCCTGGCCGTGCAGGCCTGGGCGCTGCACACCGGGCACGCGCACTGGCAGACCATGGTGTTCACCGTGCTCACGCTGGCACAGATGGCGCATGTGATCGCCATCCGCTCAGAATCCGAACCCCTCTGGAAGCTGGGGCTGCTGAGCAACCGACCGCTGCTCTACGCCGTGCTGCTCACCTTTGCCCTGCAGCTGGCCACCATCTACGTGCCCTGGCTGAACCCGCTGTTCAAGACCGAGCCCCTGTCAGCCGGCGAGCTGGCGCTGTGCATCGGCGCGGCGCTGGTGGTGCTGGTGGTTGTGGAAATTGAAAAGGCCTGGCGGCGCGGGCGCAGCGGGCAGACGTCGGCAGACCCGGCGCTGGACGCCTGAGCGGGGCCGCGAAAGACCGGCCAGCTCAGCGAGGGCGGGCGTCGAGCACTCCGCCCTGCGCCAAGGCCGGCTGCAAAGCCACCACCCCGCCCACGATGATCAGGGCCGGCGCCTTCACGCCGTGGCGGGCCGCCAGCGCCGGCAGCGATGCGACCGTGCCGGTGAGGGTGCGCTGGCCGGGCAACGAGGCGCGCTCGACGATGGCCGCCGGCGTGTCCGGCGGCAGGCCGTGCGCTGCCAGCTGCGCGCAGAGGGTGGGCAGCGTGGCCACGCCCATATAGAACACCACGGTCTGGCGCTTGCGCGCAAGCAGCGGCCAGTCCAGCGCCGTGTCGTCGTCCCCGCGCAGGTGGCCCGTGGCGAGCACCAGGGTGCCCGCGTGGTCACGGTGCGTGAGCGGAATGCCCGCGCACGCACCCGCCGCCTGGGCGGCCGTGATGCCGGGCACCACGTCAAATGGAATGCCCGCACGGGCCAGCGCCTGCGCCTCTTCGCCGCCGCGGCCGAAGATGTAGCAGTCCCCGCCCTTCAGGCGCACCAGCGGGCGTCCACCGCCTGCCAGCCGGCACATCAGCGCAATGATGTCCTCCTGCGGCAGCGTGTGGCGCGAGGACTCCTTGCCCACGTAGATGCGCTCCGCGCTGTCGGGCACCAAGGCCAGCACCGCTTCGCCCACCAGGTGGTCGTAGAGCACCAGGCCGGCCTCGCGCAGCACGCGCGCGGCCTTCACCGTGAGCAGGTCCGGGTCGCCCGGGCCGGCGCCGACCAGCGTCACGCGGCCCGGCGGTACCGGCGGGTTCCCGGCCCCGTTGGGCGTGGGCGTCTTCAGCCATTGGGGGTCGTCCATGAAGCTCATGTGGTGGCTCGCAGTGGTTGTGTGGGGTGGGCCCATGGTCGGGCAGGCCGGGCGGCGCGTCCTTGAACCAGTTCAAGGACAGCCCGCACCGCCCGCAGGACCATTGCCGCACCCGCAGTCACGAAGGACAGCCGTGGCGCGGGTCGGAGGGCGCAGCCGCATCCACCGCCAACCATTCGCTGCCCATGACGCAGAGGACCGATGATGAAAGCAATCAAGACCGTCCAGCACCTGGCCCTGGCAGCCCTCGCAATGGCTGCGGCCACGGCGATGGCACAGGCAGGTAAGGGAGTCTCGCAACCCGAAATGAACTACCAGGCCGGCGGCTCCCCTCTGGTGAACGAGCCCATGCACCAGAGCAACAACCCCAAGGCCCCGCCCATGACGGCGGCCGAGTTCGAGAAGGCGCGCCAGACCTACTTCGAGCGCTGCGCGGGCTGCCACGGCGTGCTGCGCAAGGGCGCCACGGGCAAGCCGCTCACGCCCGACATCACCACCGCAAAAGGCACGGATTACCTCAAGGTGTTCATCTCGTACGGCTCGCCCGCGGGCATGCCCAACTGGCTCACCTCCGGCGAGATGAACGAGCAGGAAGTGGACCTGATGGCCCGCTACATCCAGCACGAGCCGCCAACACCGCCGGAATTCGGCATGGCCGACATGAAGAAGACCTGGAAGGTCATCGTCGAGCCCAAGGACCGCCCCAAGAAGAAGCTCAACAACTACAACATCGAGAACATCTTCTCGACCACGCTGCGCGACACCGGCGAGGTGGCGCTGATCGACGGCGACACCAAGCAGATCATCAACATCGTGAAGACCGGCTACGCCGTGCACATCTCGCGGCTGTCGGCCTCGGGCCGCTACCTGTTCGTGATCGGCCGCGATGCCAAGATCAACATGATCGACCTGTGGATGGAAAAGCCCGACAACGTGGCCGAGATCCGCGTGGGCCTGGAAGCCCGCTCGGTGGACACCTCCAAGTTCAAGGGCTACGAGGACAAGCTGGCCATCGCGGGCAGCTACTGGCCGCCCCAGTACACCATCATGGACGGCGACACGCTGGAGCCCAAGAAGATCGTGAGCACCCGCGGCATGGTGGTGGGCACGCAGGAATACCACCCCGAGCCGCGCGTGGCTTCCATCGTGGCTTCGCACTTCAAGCCCGAGTTCGTGGTGAACGTGAAGGAGACCGGCAAGACGCTGATGGTGGACTACTCCAACCTCGACGCGCTCAAGGTCACCGAGATCGGCTCCGCCCCCTTCCTGCATGACGGCGGCTGGGATTCCAGCAAGCGCTACTTCATGGTGGCCGCCAACAACAGCAACAAGATCGCCGCCATCGACGCCAAGGAAGGCAAGCTGGCCGCCATCACCGAGGTGGGCAAGATCCCCCACCCCGGCCGCGGCGCCAACCTGCTGCACCCGAAGTTCGGCCCCGTCTGGGCCACGGGCCACCTGGGTGACGACACGATCTCGCTGATCGGCACCGACCCCAAGAAGCACAAGGAATACGCCTTCAAGGAAGTGGCCAAGCTGACCGGCCCCGGCGGCGGCGCGCTGTTTATCAAGAGCCACCCCAAGAGCACGCACCTGTACTCGGACGCGCCGCTCAATCCGGACCCGAAGATCTCGCAGTCCATCGTGGTCTACGACATCAAGGACCTCGACAAGGGCTTCGTGACCTTGCCGGTGGCCGAGTGGGCAGGCCTGAAGGACGACGGCGCCAAGCGCGTGGTGCAGCCGGAGTTCAACAAGGCCGGCGACGAGGTCTGGTTCTCGGTGTGGAGCGCCAAGAACAAGGAAAGCGCGCTGGTGATCGTGGACGACAAGACGCTGACGCTCAAGGCCGTGATCAAGGACCCGCGCCTGATCACGCCCACGGGGCACTTCAACGTCTACAACACGCAGCACGACATCTATTGATGCCCCCCTGAGTCGCCTGCGGCGCCTTCCCCCCGAGGGGGACGCCGCCAGGGGCCTGGCGAAGCCAGATCCCCGGCGGCTGCTGGTCTCAGGCCGCGCGGGTGCGTAGGCAGATGACAGTGTTTGGCGCCCAGGCAACCCATCCCAATCACAGGAGCAAACGATGAGACACCATCCCGCAGGGCCTCTGGCCCTTGCTGCAGCCCTGGCGCTTTGCGCCGGTGCCGCCAGCGCCGCCTCTCCCGAAGAAGCCATGAACAAGGCGGGCTGCATGGCCTGCCATTCCAAGGACAAGAAGCTGGTCGGGCCGGCGTTCAAGGACATCGCGGCCAAATACAAGGGCAAGGACGTGACGGCGCAGCTGGTCGACAAGGTGCGCAAGGGCGGCTCCGGCGTGTTCGGGCCGATACCGATGTCGCCCAACGGGCCGGACAAGATCGACGATGCCGACCTGAAGGCCGCGGTCGAGTTCATTCTGAAGTCTTAGAAAGCCTGCCGTGCATGCAGTCGCACTGACCGGCCTGCTGGGCGCCCTGGCCTGCGCCGGGGCCCTTGCGCAGGCCCCGGCGCCCACCACACCGCCCGAACGCCAGCGCGCACTGGTGCGCATGGTGCGGCAGGACTGCGGCTCGTGCCACGGCATGTACCTCACCGGCGGGCTGGGCCCGCCCCTCACGCCTGCGGCCCTGGCGGACAAACCCGTCTCTTCCATGGCCGCCACCATTTTTCACGGCCGCCCGGGCACGCCCATGCCGCCCTGGCGCACCTTTGTCACCGAAGCCGAGGCCCTGTGGATTGCCGAACAGCTGGCCGGCGGCTTCCCTCCGTGGCCTCCACGCACCTCGCCATGAAACGACGCCCCCTTCTCCTCGGCCTGGCGGCACTGCCACTGCTGGCCAGCGGCTGCGCCACATTGCAGCCGCCCGAATCCCCCCTCATGGGCACGGGCGACCTGGGCCTGGTTGTGGAGCGGGCCACCGGCGCGGTGCTGCTGGTCAACACCACGCACCGCTCCGTGCTCGCCCGCATCGGCGGGCTGGGCGATCTGTCGCATGCCTCGCTGGTGTTCTCGCGCGATGGCCGCCACGCCTACGTGTTTGGCCGCGACGGCGCACTCACGCGCATCGACCTGCTAACCCGGCGCATCACCGCGCGCGAGCAGCAAGCAGGCAACTCCATCGGCGGCGCCATCAGCGCCGACGGCACGCTGGTGGCCGCGCAGAACTACACGCCCGGCGGCGTGAAGGTGTTTGACGCCGCCACCCTCGCGTTGCGGGCCGACATCCCGGCGCTCACGGCCGACGGCCAGCGCTCGCGTGTGGTGGGCCTGGCCGACCTGCCCGGGCGGCGCTTTATCTACAGCCTGTTCGATGCCGACGCGATCTGCATTGCCGACTGCACCGACCCCGACCGGCCGCGCGTGACGCGCATCGACGGCATCGGCCGCCAGCCCTACGACGCCCTGGTCACGCCCGATGGCCGCCACTACATCGCCGGGCTGTTTGGCGAAGACGGCCTGGCGCTGGTGGACACCTGGGCCGAGCAGCCCGTGGCCCGCTGCATCCTGGCGGGCTATGGCCGCAGCCAGCAGCCCCTGCCCGTGTTCAAGATGCCGCACCTGCGCGGCTGGGCCGTGGCCGGGCGCCATGCCTACCTGCCCGCCATCGGCCGCCATGAGGTGCTGGTGGTGGACACCGCCACGTGGGAGGAAGTCGGCCGCATCCCTGTGGCCGGCCAGCCCGTGTTCGTGATGGCGCGGCCCGACGGCCGCCAGGTGTGGGTGAACTTTGCCGTGCCCGACTACCACCGCGTGCAGGTCATCGACACCGTGGCGCAGCGCGTGGCGGCCACGCTGCAGCCCGGCAAGGCCGTGATGCACATGGAGTTCACCCCGCGCGGGGAGTCGGTGTGGATCAGCTGCCGCGATGACGACAAGGTGGTGGTGCTGGACACCGCCACCCTGGCCACCCAGGCCACGCTGCCGGCCCAGGCACCCAGCGGCATCTTCTTGACGGCGCGCGCGCAGCGCATGGGGTTCTAGCATGGTGCCGACAAGCCCCACGCACGACCTGCCCCTGCTCAACACCTGGCAGCGCGGCTTTCCGCTGCGCCCCGCGCCGTTCGACGCGCTGGGCCAGGCGCTGGGGCGGCCTGCGGGCGATGTGATCGCAGCCTGCCAGCGCCTGCAGGCGGCCGGCATGCTCGGCCGCATCGGCGGCGTGTTCGCGCCCGGTGCGGGCGGTGCCGGTCTGCTGGCCGCCATGGCCGTGCCGCGCGAGCGGCTGGAGACCGTGGCCGCCGCCGTCTCGCGCCACCCGGGCGTGAGCCACAACTACGAGCGCGAGAACGCGCTGAACCTCTGGTTCGTGGCCAACGCCGCCACGCCGGCCGCGCTGGAATCACTGCTGGCGCAGATCGAGCACGACACGGGCCTCACGGTGCTGCGCCTGCCCATGCTGCAGCCCTACCGCATCGACCTGTCGTTCGACCTGGCGCAGCCCGGCGCCGCCGCGGGCGGCATCACCCGCAGCGCCACCCGGCCCGTGGCCCCGCGCGAAACCGGCCTGGCGGCCCTGGCAGAGCAAGGCCTGCCGCTGGTGCCGCGGCCCTTTGACACCTGGGCCGACGCGCTGGGCTGGACCACGGGCGACGTGCTGGACACCCTGTCGCGCTGGCTGGCCCAGGGCACCCTGAGCCGCTTCGGCATGGTGGTGCGCCACCACGAGGTGGGCTACACCGCCAACGCCATGACCGTGTTCGACGTGCCGGACGACGAGGTGGACGCCTGCGGCGCGCGGCTGGCCTGCCAGCCCGGTGTCACCCTCGCCTACCGGCGCGCCCGCGCGGCACAGTGGGGCTACAACCTGTACTGCATGGTGCACGGGCGGGAGCGCGGCGAAGTGCTGGCCCTGGTGCAGCAAGCCGCGCAGCACGCTGGCATGGCCCACCACCGGCGCGAGGTGCTGTTCTCGCTGCGCCGCTTCACGCAGCGCGGCCCGCGCAGGTTCGCCGCCGCCCCCGCCACGCAGGAGGCCACCCATGCTTAGACACGCCCAGCTGCAACTGGTGGACTACCTGCACGGCGGCTTTCCGCTGGTGGACCGGCCCTTTGCCGCCGTGGGGCAGGCGCTGGGCTGGAGCGAGGACCAGGTGATCGAAAGCCTGCACCAGCTGCTTGCCAGCGGCGTGCTCACCCGCTTCGGGCCGCTGTTCCAGATCGAGCGCGCCGGCGGCCAGTTCATGCTGGCGGCGCTGGCGGTGCCGCCCGAGCGCTTTGACGACGTGGCCCTCCTGGTGAACGCCCTGCCCGAGGTGGCCCACAACTACCGCCGCGACCACCCGCAGCTGAACATGTGGTTCGTGCTGGCCGCCGAGTCGGCCGAGGGCGTGGCCCGCGCCGCGCAGCGCATCGAGCAGGCCACGGGCCTGCCGGTGTTCCAGTTCCCCAAGGAGCACGAGTACCGCGTGGAGCTGCGCCTGCCGCTGCTGCCCGCCGAAGGAGACCGCCATGGCCCTGGACGCCTTTGACCGCGCCCTCATCGCTGCCGTGCAAAGCGGCCTGCCCCTGGTTGCGCGCCCGTACGAAGCCGTGGGCGCCATGCTGGGGGTGGACGGCGAGCGCGTGCGCACGCGGCTCGCTGCCATGCTGGACGAGGGCCTGGTGCGCCGCATTGGCGCCGTGCCCAACCACTACCGCCTGGGCTTCACCGCCAACGGCATGAGCGTGTGGGATGTAGCGGACGACGAGGTGGACGCGCTGGCGCGCCAGGTGGCCCAGCTCACGGGCGTGAGCCACTGCTACCGCCGCGCACGGCACCTGCCCGCGTGGCCCTACAACCTGTTCGCCATGCTGCACGGCCGCTCGCGCGAGGAGGTGCAGCGCCAGGCCGATGTGGTGGCCGCACTGCTGGGCCCGGCCTGCCGCGCGCACGACATCCTCTACTCCACAGCCATCCTCAAAAAGACGGGACTCCGTCTGAAAGGCTCCCACGATGTTCAGGATTAGCCAATACCTGCGCGAAATCGCCGCCGCCGAGGCGGCCGGCGCCCACCCGGCCGTGCGCAGCCGCCCGCCCAAAGGCCCGCAGGGCCCGGTCGTGATCTGGAACCTGATCCGGCGCTGCAACCTCACCTGCAAGCACTGCTATGCCCTCTCGGCCGACCACGACTACGCGGGCGAGCTGACGCGCGAAGAAGTGTTTGCGGTGATGCGCGACCTGCGCGCCTATGGCGTGCCGGTGCTCATCCTCTCCGGCGGCGAGCCGCTGATGCGGCCGGACATTTTCGACATCGCCGCGCGGGCGCGGGACATGGGCTTCTACACCGGCTTGTCCACCAACGGCACGCTGATCGACGCGCCCCTGGCCGACCGCATTGCGGCCATGGGCTTCGACTACGTGGGCATCAGCCTGGACGGCCTGCGCGACACCCACGACCGCTTCCGGCGCATGCAGGGCGCGTTCGACCGGAGCCTGAACGCCCTCAAGCTGTTGCGCGACCGCGGCGTGAAGGTGGGCATGCGCTTCACGATGACAGCGATGAACGCGCACGACCTGCCCGCGCTGCTAGCGCTGATGCGCGAGGAGCGCATCGACAAGTTCTACTTCTCGCACCTCAACTACGCGGGGCGCGGCAACATCCACCGCGGCAAGGACGCACAGTTCCAGGCCACGCGCGCGGCGCTCACGCTGCTGTTCGAGCGCGCCTGGGAGGCCGCGCAAGCGGGCCTGGCCGAGGAGTACGTGACGGGCAACAACGATGCCGACGGCCCCTTCCTGCTGCGGTGGGTGCAGGCGCACCTGCCGCAGTGGGCGCCCGCGCTGGCGCAGCGCCTGGCCGCCTGGGGCGGCAACGCCAGCGGCCTGAACGTGGCCAACATCGACAACCTGGGCCAGGTGCACCCCGACACCATGTGGTGGCACCACACGCTGGGCAATGTGCGCGAGCGGCCCTTCTCGGCCCTCTGGAGCGACACGTCGGACCCGCTGATGGCCGGGCTCAAGCAGCAGCCCCGGCCGGTGCAGGGCCGCTGCGCTGAATGCCGCTACCTGGCGCTGTGCGGCGGCAACACCCGGGTGCGCGCCCAGCAGCTGACGGGCAACGCCTGGGCCGAAGACCCGGGCTGCTACCTCGAAGACGAAGAGATCGGCGTGCACACCGCCCCCGGCAGCGCGCCGCACGGTGCGCGCCAACGCATCACCATCCCCATCCGGGAGCAAGCCCATGCCTGAAGCCCTTGCAACGCCCCCGCGCCGCTGGCGCACCTGGCTGGCTGGTGCGGCCCGCGCGGCCCTGGTCGCAGGCCTGTGCTGGATGGGATGGGACCTGGCCCTGGCGCAGCAGGCCGGTCCAGGCCCCGCTGCCAACGCCACCACCAACGCCGCCAGCCTCTTTGCCACCCACTGCGCCAGCTGCCACGGCGCGCAGCGCACGGGCGGCATGGGCCCGGCCCTGCTGCCCGAAAGCCTGGCGCGGCTGCCCGCCGCCGAGGCGCTGCGCGTCATCGCCCAGGGCCGCACGGCCACGCAGATGCCCGCCTTTGCCGGCACGCTCTCGCCCACCGAGATCCAGGCGCTTGGCGCCTTTGTCCGCACTCCGGTGCTGCCCGCGCCGCGCTGGACGGAGGCGGACATCCGCGCCTCGCGCGAGTTCCATCCCGCACCGGATGGCGAGCCGGCCACGCCGCTGTGGCAGGCCGACCCGATGAACCTCTTCGTGGTGGTGGAAGGCGGCGACCACCATGTGAGCCTGCTGGACGGTGACCGCCTGGAGGTCATCACCCGCTTTGCCAGCCGCTTTGCGCTGCACGGCGGGCCCAAGTTCTCGCCAGACGGCCGGTACGTGTACTTCGGCTCGCGCGACGGCTGGATCACCAAATACGACCTGTACCGCCTGCGGGTGGTGGCCGAGGTGCGCGCAGGCCTCAACATGCGCAACGTGGCCGTGAGCGGCGACGGGCGCTGGGTGATGGCCGCCAACTACCTGCCGCACACGCTGGCCCTGTTCGACAGCGACCTGCAGCTGGTGCGCACCTACGACGCGCGCACGCTGGACGGCCAGCGCAGCTCGCGCGTGTCGGCGGTATACGACGCCGCGCCGCGCAAGAGCTTTGTGGTGGCGCTCAAGGACATTCCGGAGATCTGGGAGATCTCGTACGACCCCGAGGCCGCCCCCATCCACGACGGCCTGGTGCACGACTACAAGATGGGCGAGGCCATTGCCAAGCCCGGCTACCTGGGCGTGCGCCGCACGCCGCTGGATGAGCCGCTGGACGATTTCTTCTTCGACCAGAGCTACCGCCACGTGCTGGGCGCCACGCGCCCCAAGGACGCAGCCCCGGCCGCTGCGCAGGATGGCAAGACCGCCGCCGCGCCGGCCACCGCCCAGGTGGTCAACCTGGACGTGCGCCGCAAGATCGCCGACCTGCCCATTGCCGGCATGCCGCACCTGGGCTCGGGCATCACCTTTGCCTGGCGGGGCACGACGGTGCTGGCCTCGCCCAACCTGCAGGGCGGCAGCATCGACGTGATCGACATGAAGACGTGGAAGCCGGTGGCCAGCATCCCCACGCCGGGGCCGGGCTTCTTCATGCGCAGCCATGAAAACACGCCCTATGCCTGGACGGACTCGATGATGAGCGCCACGGCCAAGGACACGCTCACCATCATCGACAAGGCCACGCTGCAGCCCGTGGCCACCGTGCGCGAGCCCGGCAAGACCCTGGCGCACATCGAGTTCACGCGCGACGGCCGCCTGGCGCTGGCCAGCGTGTGGGAGATGCAGGGCGCCCTCATCGTGTACGACGCCGCCACGTTCAAGGAAGTCAAGCGCCTGCCCATGAGCAAGCCCGTGGGCAAGTACAACGTGTGGAACAAGATCACACGCTCGGAAGGGACTTCGCATTGAGCGGCGCGGCAATGTCCCGGGCCAGCGCCGCACCGCCGCGCCTGGTGGGCGATCTGGTGGTGTGGCTGCTGGTGCTGGCCGAGCTGCTCACCTTCGGCATCCTGTTTGCGGCCTTTGCCTTTGCGCGCCTGCGCGAGCCCGCGCTGTTCGCGGCAGGCCAGGCCACGCTGGACCTGTCCACAGGCGCCACCAACACCGTGCTGCTGGTGTCCGCCAGCTGGTGCGCGGCGCGCAGCGTGCAGGCCGTGCGGGCGGGCCGCTCGCGCCAGGGGGCACGCTGGCTGCTGGGCGCGCTGGCGTGCGGCTGCGGCTTTCTGCTACTCAAGAGCCTGGAGTACGCGCACAAGTGGCGCGAGGGCATCGACGTGGCCGAGAACACGTTCTACCTGCTGTACGTGATGCTCACGGGCTTTCACTTCCTGCACGCCGCCGTGGGCTGCATCATCTTTGCCGTGCTGTGGGCGCCCACGCGGCGCGGGGCCTACGGGCCGCAGCAGTGCCACGCCCTGGAGACGGGCGCCGTGTTCTGGCACATGGTGGATCTCTTGTGGATGGTGCTCTTCCCCCTGGTCTACGTGCTGCGATAAGGATCTGGATGAAACACCCCCACCGCCGCACCAACGCCATCTGGCTGGCCCTGCTGGCCGCCACGGCCCTCACCACCTGGCTGGGCGAACGCGCCGGCGCGCAAGGCCTGGGCGCCGGCGCGGCCGTGGTGGTGATGGCCCTGTCCGCCGGCAAGGGCTGCCTCATCGTGCTGGACTACATGGAGCTGCGCCACGCCCCCGCGCTGTGGCGCCGGCTGCTGCTGGGCTGGCTGGCCGCCGTGGTGCTGCTGGTGCTGGCGGCGACCCTGTGGCCGCAGTAGCCCGCCACCGTCTGCGTCATTTACTATCAAATCAATAGCTGCTTGCGCTTGCTGCACAAGCGCTAGAGGCCATTTTTGCTCAAAAAATCCGCGCGGCGGGCCCGGGGGCAGCTGCGCATTCCTTGAACCGGTTCAAGGAAAAAAGCCGAGCAAATTGGGAGGATATAGCCGTCCATTTCAAGGAGGGCTTCGAATGAGCCAATCACACAGCGGGTTCACCAAACAGATGGCCCGCAACATGTTCTACGGGGGCACGGTGTTCTTTGCCCTGCTGTTTGCCGCCATTGTGTTTGACAGCGAGCGCCGCATCCCCGAGCGCTCCAACGCCCAGGCCATCACCCCGGCCGTGGTGGCGGGCAAGAAGATCTGGGAGACGCGCAACTGCATCGGCTGCCACACCCTGCTGGGCGAAGGCGCGTACTTTGCGCCCGAGCTGGGCAACGTGGTCCAGCGCCGCGGCCCGGACTTCATCAAGGCATGGATCAAGGCCCAGCCCACGGGCGCGCCGCACCGCCGCCAGATGCCGCAGTTCAACCTCACCGACCAGCAGCTCGATGACCTCGTGGAGTTCCTCAAGTGGACGGGCGAGATCAACACCGAGAAGTGGCCACCCAACATCGAAGGCTGAAGAGGGACCGACACCATGCACATTCCAACACTCAAGTACCAGAGCCAATCGGTCTCGAAGCTCTATTTCATCGCAGCCATGGCGCTGTTTGCCGGGCAGATCATCTTCGGCATCACGCTGGGCCTGCAGTACGTGATCGGGGACCTGTTCTTCCCCTACATCCCGTTCAACGTGGCGCGGATGGTGCACACCAACCTGCTCATCGTGTGGCTGCTGTTCGGCTTCATGGGCGCGGCCTACTACATGGTGCCCGAGGAGTCCGAGACGGAGCTGCACTCGCCGCTGCTGGCCAAGGTGCTGTTCTGGATCTTCCTCGTGGCGGGCGCGCTCACCATCGTGGGCTACCTCACGGTGCCCTACGCCAAGCTCGCTGAATTGACGGGCAACGATCTGCTGCAGACCATGGGGCGCGAGTTCCTGGAGCAGCCGCTGCCGACCAAGGTCGGCATCGTGATCGTGGCGCTGGGCTTTCTCTACAACATCAGCATGACGGTGCTCAAGGGCCGCAAGACCTCCATCTCGCTGGTGCTGCTGATGGGCCTGTGGGGCCTGGCGCTGATGTTCCTGTTCAGCTTCGTGAACCCGCACAACCTGGTGCGCGACAAGATGTACTGGTGGTTCGTGGTGCACCTGTGGGTGGAAGGCGTGTGGGAGCTGATCCTGGGCTCGCTGCTGGCCTACGTGCTGGTCAAGACCACGGGCGTGGACCGTGAGGTGATCGACAAGTGGCTCTACGTGATCATCGCCTTTGCGCTGATGACCGGCATCCTGGGCACGGGCCATCACTTCTACTTCATCGGCCTGCCCGGCTACTGGCACTGGATCGGCAGCATCTTCAGCGCCATGGAGCCCATTCCCTTCTTCATGATGACGGTGTTCGCCTTCAACATGGTGCAGCGCCGCCGCCGCGACCATCCCAACCAGGCCGCCGTGCTGTGGGCCGTGGGCACCGCCGTGCTGGGCTTCCTGGGCGCGGGCCTGTGGGGCTTCATCCACACGCTGAGCGCCGTGAACTATTACACCCACGGCTCGCAGATCACCGCCGCGCATGGCCACCTGGCCTTCTACGGCGCCTACGTGCTCGTGGTCATCACGCTCATCAGCTACGCCATGCCCACGCTGCGCGGGCGCATCGCCAACAGCACCAAGGCGCAGGCCGCCGAGATGTGGAGCTTCTGGATCATGAGCATCGGCATGGCCGTGATGGTGCTGGCCCTCACGGGCGCGGGCATCCTGCAGGTGTGGCTGCAGCGCATTCCCGAGACCAACGCCATGGGCTTCATGGCCACGCAGGACCAGCTCGCCATCTTCTACTGGGTGCGCATTGCCGGCGGCGTGACCTTCCTGCTGGGGCAGCTGCTGTACTTCACCAGCTTCTTCATCGGTGGCAAGCCGGTGACGGAAGAGGCCCTGTCGGGCGTTGCCGGCCGCAAGACGCCGCGCGCCGCGTGAGCCAAGCACACCGGAGGCTGCCATGGACCACAGTGACCTCTCCCACGTTGCCGCCGCGGCCCTGCCCTTCTATGCCGAGCAGGGCGGCGAGGCCGCGCTGTTCGAGCATGCCTGGCGCCAGCGCCTGCCGCTGCTCATCAAGGGGCCCACTGGCTGCGGCAAGACGCGCTTTGTGGAGCACATGGCCGCCCGCCTGGGGCGGCCCCTCATCACCGTGAGCTGCCACGACGACCTGGCCGCCGCCGACCTGGTGGGCCGCCACCTGCTGGGCGCACAGGGCACCGTGTGGGCCGACGGGCCGCTGGCGCGCGCCGTGCGCCAGGGCGCCATCTGCTACCTGGACGAGGTGGTGGAAGCCCGCAAGGACACCACCGTGGTGCTGCACCCGCTGGCCGACGACCGGCGCGTGCTGCCCATCGAGCGCACCGGCGAACAGCTGGTGGCGCCGCCCGAGTTCATGCTGGTGATCTCGTACAACCCGGGCTACCAGAGCCTGCTCAAGAGCCTGAAGCCCAGCACCCGCCAGCGCTTCATCGCGCTGACCCTGGGCTACCCTGCCCCCGCGGTCGAGGAAGCCATCCTCCGCACCGAGGCCGGCGCCAGCCCCGCTCTGGCCGCCACGCTGGTGCGCCTGGGCACCGCCCTGCGCCAGCTGACCGACCAGGACCTGGAAGAAACCGCCAGCACCCGGCTGCTGGTGATGGCGGCCCGGCTGGCCGTCTCCGGCGTGCCGCTGCCGGCCGCCTGCCGCGCCGCCATCGTGGACGCGCTCACCGACGACGCCGACACCGCCGCAGCGCTGTGCGAGGTGGTGCAAGCCCTGCTGGGCTGAGCACTCCGCCCCCGCTTCTGGCCCATGCCCACGCCCCATGCAACGCCAGCGCCGCACGTTCCAGATCGCCTTCTTCGCGCTGTTCCTGCTGGCGCCGGCGCTGAACCTGCTGCGCTTTGACGTCACCGAGGTGCAGCTCTGGGTGCTGGGCCAGCGCTGGAGCCTGGGGATCGACGACTTCCGCCAGGGGCTGATCGGCCCGGGCGACATGGCCCTGCGGCTCTTCTTGCGGGCGCTGCTGCCGGCCGTGCTGCTGGTGGGCGGCTTCCTGGCCGTGGCGTGGCGCTACGGGCGCCTCTACTGCGGCTGGCTGTGCCCGCATTTCTCGCTGGTGGAGCTGCTCAACCACGTGCTGCAAAAGGCCTGCGGCCGCCTGTCGCTGTGGGACCGCAAGCCCACGCCGCGCCAGGGCCTCACGCCCCAGCGCCGCTGGTGGCCGGTGTTCGTGCTGCTGTCGGTGCTGATGGGCTTTGTGTGGGCCATCACTTTGCTCACCTACCTGCTGCCGCCGGCCGACGTGTGGGGCCGGCTGCTCACGGGCACCTCCACGCCGGGGCAGCTGCGGTTCCTCATCGCGGGCACGGTGGTCTTCAGCGCCGAATTCCTGCTGGCGCGGCACCTGTTCTGCCGCTATGGCTGCGCCGTGGGCCTGTTCCAGAGCCTGGTGTGGATGGCCAACCCGCGCGGCCGCGTGGTGGGCTTTGCGCGCGATGCCGGGCGCCAGACTGCAACACGCACCCAGCCCACGGCCACGGGGCTGGAGCCGGCCATTCCCGCCCACTGCCGCAGCTGCGACGCGCCCCACGGCAACGCCTGCGACCGCGCCTGCCCCATGCACCTGCCGCCGCGCCAGTTCAAGCGGCGCAAGTTCTCGTGCGTGCAGTGCGGGCTGTGCGTGCAGTCCTGCGAGGCATCGCAGGCCGCGCAGCAGCGCGAGCCCCTGCTGCAGTGGAGCATCGGTGTCGATGCCCTGCGCGAGTCGCTGCAGACCCGGCACGCCGTGGCCCTGGCCGAGCCCACGGCCGCGCCATCGCCCTCGGGCACCTCCCGCAACGCGGGCGTGCCCCCTTGCGCCGCGCCTGCGGCACCCCATGCGGCCCACGCCGCGGAGCACTGACATGGAAGAGTGGATCGGCCAGCAATGGCACCGCCTCGTCACCCGCTGGGCCGAGCCCGGCCACGCCGCCGCCGCGGTGTCGCTCGACGAAATGCGCAAGCCGCTGGGCCTGCTGCTGCGCTGCGGCG
>NZ_JAJTBB010000007.1 GCF_021287135.1 Acidovorax sp. | reverse complement strand
GTCTGCGCGGCAGAAGGAGCATCGGCTGCAACGCGCGATAAACCGGTCTCGCGCGGTACTACCTCCTGCGCCCAGGGGGCCACCCTGGGCTTGTCGGTAGCACCACGCGATCCTCGCTTTTCGCGCGTTTCGCTTCGATGCCTTCTGCCGCGCAGACTCCTAGCGGCACCTTGGCGAGGATAGGCGGCCCCCGGTGCGGGCGATGTAGGCGGACCGCCCGTGGCAACGCCAGCGCGGCGGTCGGTGCCGCGGCGGGCTATTCGAGGCCGAAGGCGTCGCGCAGGGCGGCGCAAAAATCCGCCCCGCCGGTGAGCGTCACGGCAAGGGTGGTGCGGGGCGGGGCCGGCGTGCCCGGGGACGTGTGCAGTTGGCCCGCGGCGGCGTCGAACTCCAGCGCCAGCGGCGTGCTCACCTCCTGCGTGCCCTGCAGGTCGTAGTGCCACAGGTGGCCTTCGTCCAGCGGGCCGCAGGCGCCGGGCCAGTGCTGGTGCGCCCAGGCCAGCACGGACGCGATCTCGGCGTGCAGCGCCGCCAGCTGCGCAGGGGCCGCGCTGGCCATGGCATCGAAGGTGCCGGTGCCATCGGCATCCTCGCTGTAGTCGAAATCCAGGTAGTTCAGGGTCATGGGGCAGGGCAGTCAACCGTGGGGTGGCGATGGTAGACGGTTCCTCAAGGCCCCGCCCCCCGAAGTCCGCTACCGGTGCCTACCCCCAGGTCCGCCCCAGCGCCTGGGCCGCGTCGCCCAGGCGCTGCACCTGCTGCAGCGCCTGGCCCAGCGGCATGCGGGCTGCAGGCGCCTGCAGCGCCACGGCGCACCGCACCTGCCGCGGCCCGCCCGTCGGCACGGGCACGGCCACGCAGACCAGGCCTTCCACGAATTCTTCTGCGTCGGTGGCAAAGCCCTGCCGCCGGATCTGCTCCAGCTCGGCCTCCAGGGCTGCGCGGTCGGTCAACGTGGTGGCGGTGTGGCGCGTCAGCGGCAGGCTGCCCAGCAGAGCGGCGCGCTGCGCGGGCGGCAGGTGGGCCAGAAACAGCTTGCCGCTCGCCGAGCAGTGGATGGGCACGCGGGTGCCGGGGCGCAGTTCCAGCCGCAGCGGAAAGGCCGATTCCACCCGGTCCAGGTAAATCACCTCGGCCCCGCTGAGCGCGGTGAGGTTGCAGCTCTCGCCAATGTCGGCCACCAATTGGCGCAGCACCGCATGGCGCACGCTCTGCTGCGTGCCCGCGCCCAGAGCGCTTTCGGACAGCCGCAGAAGGCGGGGGGCGGGCGTGTAGCGGCGCCCGCCCGGCTCGCGTGCCAGCAGGCCACCGGCTTCCAGCTGGGCCAGCATGCGGTGCACGCTGGGCTTGGGCCAGCCCGTGGCCTCCACAGCGTCCGCCAGGCTCAGGGGGCGGCCCGCGTTGCACAGCACTTCCAGCAGGTCAAACAGGCGCAGGCTGGGCGGGGTGGGCGGTGTGTCCATGGCTTATTCCGGAATTCGAGACGAATTCATAAATCATTTCGAGATTATTGAAGGTCGTGGCTAAGCTGCAAACACCTTTTTCCGGCCGCTGCCCGCACCCTTCATGACCGCCACCGTTTTTCGCAATGCCGTGCTCACGGGCGCCTGTGGCGGCCTGGGCCAGGCGCTGGCCCGGGCGCTCATCCAGCAGGGCGCCGCCGTGGCCCTGGTGGGGCTGCACCGCCCCACGCTGGAGGCGCTGGCCGCCCTGGCCCCGGGCCGGTGCGCGGTGTACACCCCCGACGTGGCCGACAGCGCCGCCCTGCAGGCCCTGGCGGCCGACTGGATGGCGCGCTGCGGCACCCCCGACCTGGTCATCGCCAATGCGGGCGTGGCGGGCGGGTTTGACACCGCCGAGGCCAGCGACCTGGCCGTGATGCGCCGCATGCTGGAGATCAACCTGCTGGGCGCGGCCACCACGTTCCAGCCCTTTGTGAAAGCCCTGCGTGCGCAGCAGCATGGCGCGCTGGTGGGCGTGGCCAGCATTGCCGGCTGGCGCGGCATGCCGGGCAACGGCGCCTACTGCGCCAGCAAGGGCGGGCTGATCCGCTACCTGGAGAGCCTGCGCGCCGAACTGCGCCCGGCCGGGGTGCTGGTGAGCACCGTGAGCCCCGGCTACCTGCGCACCGCGCTCACCGCAGGCAACCGCTTTGCCATGCCCGGCCTGATGGAGCCCGAGGCCGCCGCCCAGGCCCTGCTGGCAGGCGTGGCGCGCGGGCGTACGCACATCGTGCTGCCGGCGCGCATCGGCTGGCTGGCGCGGCTGCTCAACGGGCTGCCCGGCGCATTGCACGACCGCCTGCTGCTGGCCCAGCCCCGCAAGCCGCGCGTGGGCGAGGCCGGCGCCACCGCCATCCCGGGCCTGCCACGCCCGCCCGATACACCGACCCACGACCGACAAAGCAATAACCTATGACAACGGAGACAACCCCCACCCCGCCAGACGCCCGCCGCCCCGTCGCCCTCATCGGCGCGGGCCCCAGCGGCCTGGCCGCCGCGCGCAACCTGCAAAAGGCCGGGCTGGCCTTCCAGGGCTTCGAGGCCTACACCGACGTCGGCGGGCTGTGGAACATCGACAACCCGCGCAGCACGGTGTACGAGTCGGCGCACCTGATCTCCAGCAAGCACACCACCGAGTTCACCGAATTCCCCATGCGCCCCGAGGTGGCCGACTATCCCAGCCACCGCGACATGCGGCAGTACTTCTTCGACTTTGCCGACCACTTCGGCCTGCGCCAGCACTACCGCTTCGGCGCCCGGGTGCTCAAGGTCGAGCCCGTGGGCGAGGGCGCCGCGCCGCTGTGGCGCATCACCTGGACCGAGCGCGGCGGGCCCGAGCAGGTGGCCGACTTCGCCGGCGTGGTGATTGCCAACGGCACGCTGGCCGAGCCCAACCTGCCGCGGTTTGAAGGCCATTTCGACGGCGAACTGCTGCACACCAGTGCCTACAAGAGCGCGGAACTGTTCAAGGGCAAGCGGGTGCTGGTGGTGGGCGCCGGCAACTCGGGCTGCGACATTGCGGTGGACGCGGTGCACCATGCGCGCAGCGTGGACCTCTCGGTGCGGCGCGGCTACTACTTTGTGCCCAAGTACGTGTTTGGCAAGCCGGCCGACACCCTGGGCGGCCGGTTCAAGCTGCCGCCGTGGCTCAAGCAGAAGGTCGACAGCGTGGTGCTGCAGTGGTTCACTGGCGACCCTGCGCGCTTTGGCCTGCCGCGGCCCGATTACAAGATGTACGAGTCGCACCCCGTGGTGAACTCGCTGGTGCTGCACCACCTGGGCCATGGCGACATCCACGTGAAGCCCGACATTGCGCGCCTGCAGGGCCACACCGTGCACTTCAAGGACGGCAGCGCGCAGGACTACGACTTGGTGCTGTGCGCCACGGGCTACCAGCTGCACTACCCGTTCATCGACCGGGCGCTGCTCAACTGGCAGGGCATGGCGCCGCAGCTGTACCTGAACATCTTTTCGCCCCGTTTCGACAACCTGGCCGTGATGGGCATGATCGAGGCCAGCGGCATCGGCTGGCAGGGCCGCTACGAGCAGGCCGAGCTCATTGCCCGCTTCTTCAAGGCCCAGGCAGAGGGCTCGCCGCGCGCCGAGGCGCTGCGCCGCGCCAAGGCCGGGCCGCCGCCAGACCTCTCGGGCGGGTTCAAGTACCTCCAGCTCGAGCGCATGGCGTACTACGTGCACAAAGACACCTACCGCAACGCGGTGCGGGCAGCCGCCGCTGCCTTGGAATGAAAGCCCCTCTGAGGCGCCGCGCGCCTTCCCCCCGCTCTCGCAGCGCTGCGCACTGCGGGGAAGGGGACGACGCCCTCGCGGCGGGGCGGCCCTTGCCCGGCGCCCCGCGCTGTTGCTGCGAAAGTTTCACGCGTTGCGTGTTTCGCAATACGCAGTGAAGAACTGAACTCAAAGGTTATCTATGTTGCCCGTCGACGAAATACGCCTGAACTTCAACCCCGCCTCGCTGGTGGCGCTGAACGTGGTGCTGGGCTTTCTGATGTTCGGCATTGCGCTCGATACGCGCGTGGCCGACTTCCGGCGCGTGCTGCGCATGCCCGGCGCCATGGCCGTGGGCATTGCGGCGCAGTTCATCGTGCTGCCGGCCGTCACGTTTGCGCTCACGCTGCTGCTGCAGCCCGGCCCCAGCATTGCGCTGGGCATGATCCTGGTGGCCTGCTGCCCGCCGGGCAACGTGAGCAACATCCTCACGCACCGGGCCGGGGGCAATGTGGCGCTGTCGGTGTCGATGACGGCCATCTCCAATGCGCTGGCCATCGTGCTCATGCCGGTCAACTTCGCGTTCTGGGGCGGGCTGCATCCCACCGCCGCGCCGCTCTTGCGCAGCATTGCGCTGGACCCGCTGGAGATGGCGGGCCACATCGTGGTCATCATCGGGCTGCCCTTCGTGCTGGGCATCCTGTGCGCCGAAAAGATGCCGCGTCTCACGCAGCGCGTGCAAAAGCCGGTGCGCATCCTCAGCTTCGTGTGCCTGATCGGCTTCATCGTGGGCGCCGTGGCGGGCAACTGGCGCTACTTCCTGGACTACGTGGGCCTGGTGCTGCTGGCCGTGGCGCTGCACGATGCGCTGGCCTTCAGCACAGGCTATGCGTGCGCGCGGGCCTGCGGCCTGCCGGACTACGACCGCCGCGCCGTGAGCATCGAGGTGGGCATCCGCAACGCGGGCCTGGGCCTGGTACTGATCTTCAGCTTTTTCGGCGGGCTGGGCGGCATGGCCGTGGTGGCGGGCGTGTGGGGCTTCTGGGACATCATCGCCGGCCTGACGCTCGCCAGCTGGTGGGGGCGCCGGCCGGCGCCCACGCCCACCGCCGGGCGGGAGCAGCGCGCATGAGCGGCGCAGCGCCGCTGGGCGGGCGCCGCATCTTCATCACGGGCGCAGACGGCTTCCTGGGCCGGGGCCTGGTGGCCGCGCTGGCATCCGAAGGGGCAGCCGCCGTTGTCGCGGCCGATGTGCGCGAGGTGCCGCCCGAGCGCCGGCTGCCGGGCGTGGCCTACCTGGTGCAGGACGTGCGCGACCCAGCCCTCGCGCAAACACTGGCTGCGCAGGCCATCGACAGCGTGGTGCACCTGGCCTCCATCGTCACGCCCGGCAAGGGCTCCAGCCGGGATTTCGAGTATTCGGTGGACGTGCTGGGCAGCCGCAACGTGCTGGATGCCTGCGTGGCCGCGGGCGTGCAGCAGCTGGTGGTCAGCTCCAGCGGCGCGGCCTATGGCTACCACGCCGACAACCCGGCCTGGCTGCGCGAGACGGATGCGCTGCGTGGCAACGAGGCCTTTGCCTACGCCCACCACAAGCGGCTGGTGGAGGAGATGCTGGCGCAGTACCGCGCGCAGCACCCCGCGCTGGCGCAGACCGTGCTGCGCATCGGCACCATTCTGGGCGAGCGGGTGGACAACCAGATCACCGCGCTGTTTGAAAAGCCGCGCCTGCTGGCCATCCGCGGCAGCGCCAGCCCGTTCGTATTCATCTGGGACGAGGACGTGACCGGCGCCATCCTGCAGGCCCTGCGCACCCGCCGGCCCGGCTGCTACAACCTGGCCGGCGACGGCGCGCTGCCCTTGCGCGAGATCGCCCGGCGCCTGGGCAAGCCCGTGCTGGAGCTGCCCGCGGGCCTGCTGCGGGCGGCCCTGGCCGTGGGCTCGGCCCTGGGGCTGAGCCGCTACGGCCCCGAGCAGCTGGACTTTCTGCGCTACCGGCCGGTGCTGTTGAACACCGCGCTCAAGGACGGACTGGGCTACCGGCCGGGCAAGACCAGTGCCGAGGCCTTTGACGCCTTTGTGGCGGCGCGCGCGCGCCAGGGGCGGCCAGTGGCGGTGCCCGGTCCTGCGTCGGCTTCCGCATGACGGCCCCCGCATTGAGCCGCGGCGATCTGCTGCGCGCGCTGGCCGTGGTGGTCATCTGGGGGCTGAACTTTGTGGTGATGAAGTGGGGCTTGCAGGGCCTCAGCCCCATGCTGCTGGGCGCCCTGCGGTTCATGGCGGCGTCGCTGCCGTTTGTGCTGTGGGTGCCGCGGCCCGCGCTGCCCTGGCGCTACGTGGTGGGCTACGGCCTGGCCCAGGGGCTGGGCCAGTTCGGGTTTCTGTTCCTGGGGCTGCAGTGGGGCATGACGGCGGGCATGGCCTCGGTGGTGATGCAGACGCAGGCCTTCTTCACGCTGCTGCTGGCCGCGCCGCTGCTGGGCGAGCGCGCCCAGCCCTGGCAGTGGTGGGGCCTCACGCTGGCGCTGGGCGGGCTCATGACTATTGGCCTGGCTCACGGCGAGGGCCCGGGCCAGATGACGCTGGCGGGCTTTGTGCTCACGCTCGGCGCGGCGTTCATGTGGGCCGTGTCCAACCTGGTGGCGCGGCGCGCCGCGCAGGCCGGGGCGTATGCGCCGTTTCCCTTCATCGTGTGGAGCAGCCTGGTGCCCATCGTCCCGTTCTTCGCGCTGGCGCTGGCTACCGAGGGCGCACCCGCCGTCGCCGCCCAGCTGCGGGGGCTGAACGGCGCCTCGCTGCTGGCCGTGCTGTACCTGGCCCTGCTGGCCACCTTGCTGGCCTACACGCTGTGGACGCAGCTGCTGCAGCGGCATGCGGCCGCCCGGGTCACGCCGTTTTCGCTGCTGGTGCCGGTGGTGGGCCTGTGGGCCGCCTGGGCTTTTTTGGGCGAGGCGCCCGCGCCGCTCCAGTGGGCGGGGGCGGCGGCGGTGCTGGGGGGCCTGGTGGTGAACCAGGCCGGAGGCTGGCTGCGGCGGCGTCGTGCCCCCGTGCCGCCCGGCGCGTGAAGAGCATCCCTAGAATCCCTGCGTTTCCCTTCCCTATTGATTTGACGCGCGAGGATGCACGGTGGCCGAGAACGTGGTGTTGCAGGTGGATGGCTTGTGTTTTGCCTACCCGGAGTGCGCGGTGCTCGGCGGGCTTTCGCTGGCGTGGCCGGGCGGGGTGGCGCTGGTGCAAGGGGACGAGAGCACCGGCAAGACCACATTGATGCGCCTGCTGGCGGGCGAGCTGCCGCCCCAGGCGGGCGAGGTCACCCTGCAGGGCGTGCGCCAGCGGGGCGCGCTGCAGGCCTACCGGGCCCGGGTCTTCTGGCACGACCTGCGCAGCGCGGCGCTGGACGCGCTGACCGCGCGGCAGTGGCTGGACGGCCTGCCGGCCCGGTACCCGGCCTGGGATGCTGCGGCACTCGCCTCGCACGTGGAAGGCTTTGCGCTGCAGCCGCACCTGGACAAGCCGTTCTATGCGCTCTCCACCGGCAGCCGCCGCAAGGTGCTCATGGCCGGCGGGCTGGCCAGCGGCGCGCCGCTCACGCTCTTCGACGAGCCCGTGGCGGGGCTGGACAAGCCTTCGATCCACCACCTGCAGTCGGCGCTGGCCGCTGCCGCGGGCCATCTCGAGCGCCTGGTGGTGGTGGCCCACTACGAAGCGTTACCCGGTGTGGCCTGGGATCACGCCATCACGCTGCTGCGCTGAACCGCGGGCGTGGCGGCGGGCCTGCGCCGCTACACTGGCGCTTCTCCCGCCGTGCCCCTGAAGGAACCCCATGGACGCCCTGCTTTTTGCCCCCGTGGCCGTGGCCATCGCGCTCACCCCCGGCCCCAACAACTTCTGCGGCCTGAACAACGGCATCCGCGCTGGCATTGGCGCGGCGCTGGTGGCCACGCTGGGCCGTGTGGCGGCGTTTGCCATCTTCCTGTCGATTTCGGCTGTGGGCCTGGGGGCCATGCTGCTGGCCTCCGAAGCGGCGTTCACCGCGGTCAAGTGGGCCGGGGCGTGCTATCTGTTCTGGCTGGGCTGGCGCGCCTGGCGCAGCCGTGAGTTCAGCGGCCTGGAGGTGGTGGAGGGTGGCGACTTGCAGGCCTCCCCGGCGCCCGTGCCGCTGAAGCGCCTCATCACCCAGGAATTCCTGCTGGGCATCACCAACCCCAAGGCCATCATTCTCTTCGCGGCCATCTTCCCGCAGTTCATCGACCCCGGCCGGCCTGCTGCGCACCAGTTCCTCGTGCTGGGCGCGGTGTACCTGATGGCGGAGTTCGTCTCCACGGCGGTGTACGCCGCGGGCGGGCGGCAGATCCGCCGCTTCATCCGCACCTCGCGCGGGGTGGTGCGCCTGAACAAGGCCACGGGCGGCTTCTTCATGGGGGCCGGCGGCCTGCTCCTGGCCACCAACCGCTGACGCCCCGGGGGCGCCTGCCGCCCTACATCGCCTTGAACAGATGGGCGTACAGGCGGCTCACGGGCAGCTTTTCGGGCCGCCCGGCCAGCTCCAGGTGCAGCTTGCCGGCTTCGTCACGCGTCACGGTGGTGATGCTGCCTGCGCGCACCAGGGTGCTGCGGTGGATCTGCCAGAACACCTGCGGGTCGAGCTGCGCGATCAGGTCCTTGAGGGGCGTGCGGATGAGGAATTCGCGCATGGCGGTGAGCACGCGCACGTACTTGTCGGCCGCCTCGAAGTACAGCACGTCGGCCACGGGCACCATGTGGATCTGGCTGCCGCTGCTGGCCTGGATCATGGTGAGCGGGGCCGCGCCAGAGGCGGGCGCTGCGGGCGGCGGTGCGGACGCCACGCCCGGCGCCGCCAGCAGGTGGCGCAGCTGCGCCATCGTGGCTTCCAGTTTTGCTTCCAGATTGATAGCTGCTGGCGCTTGACTGGTAAGCCCTAGCTGCAGTTTTTGCACGGTTTTTTGCAGCCGAGCGGCCTGCACGGGCTTGAGCAGGTAGTCCACCGCCTGGGCTTCGAAGGCCTGCACGGCGTACTGGTCGTAGGCCGTGACGAACACCAGGGCCGGAAAGGGCTTGCCGGCAGGCCAGGCGTCGGCCAGCTCGGCCGCGGCGTCCAGCCCCGTCTGCCCGGGCATGCGGATGTCGAAGAACAGCACGTCGGGCTGCAGCGCCAGCGCCTGCTGGGTGGCCGAGAGGCCGTCGCCCACCGTGGCGACGATCTGCAGCGCGGGCCAGGCCTGGGCCAGTTCGTGCTGCAGGGCGGCGGCCAGCAGGGGCTCGTCTTCGGCGATCAGGGCGCGGGGCGGCGTCGGTGTCATGGCTGGGAAGAATCTAAGGGAAAAGTGACTCTGGCGCTTGTCCCGCCTGCGCTGGCAGCTATCAATTCAAGAGTGCCCTGGCTGCCGTGCAAGGTGGCCAGGCGCTCGCGCACCTGGGCCAGGCCAAAGCTCTGGCCGGGGCCGGCGGCGGGCAGCGTGGCGGGAAGGCCCGCGCCGGTGTCGTTCACTTCGATGACCAGCAGCGGCCCTTCGGCCCCGGCGCGCGTGCTGGCGCGCACGGTGATGTGGCCGCCCTGCACCTGGGGCTCCAGGCCGTGGCGGATGGCGTTTTCCACCAGCGGCTGCAGCAGCAGCGGCGGCACGGGCACGTCCTGCAAGGCCTCGGGCAGCTCCAGCGTGTAGGCCAGGCGCGGGCCCATGCGCACGGCCATCAGCTCCAGGTAGTCCTGCAGCCGCGCAAACTCGGCCGACAGGGGGTGGCGCGTGCTGCGCGAGGCCGCCAGCGTGGCGCGCAGGTAGCCGATCATGCGATCCAGCATGTGCTGGGCACGCGCGGGGTCGGTGCCGATCAGCACGCGCAGGTTGGCCAGCGTGTTGAACAGCATGTGGGGTTCGAGCTGCGTCTCCAGCAGCTTCAGGCGCGCCTCGGTGGCATGCACCCGCGCCTCGGCCATCTTGCCCTCCAGATAGGCCGACTTGTGGATCGCGTAGAAGTAGTAGGAGCCCACCAGCCCGGCAATGGCCGTGATGAGGATGGAGGTGCGCTGGTCCGCCCCCGTGGTGGAGGTGCCCGGCGGATAGAAGTGGAAATAGTGCACGCACAGCGCATCGGCCAGCGCGGTGCCGGCCAGGTAGCCCACGGCGATGCCCACCACCACCAGCGCAATGCCCTGCCAGCCTTGCGGCCAGCCGGTTTCTGCGGCCGATGGGATCAGCTCGCGTCCCAGGTCGATGATGGCCCAGGTGAAGGTGCCGATCAGCACCGAATACACCACCGGCGGCCCGTAGGGCTTGTCGGGCATGAAGGCGTACTGCAGCGTGGCCACCGCCAGCGTAAAGGCCACCACCTGCAGGTAGTGCCGCAGCTTGCTGATGCCGTTGAAATGGCGCCGGGGCGTCATGGCCGCGGTTGCCGGTCTTGTCGGTCTTGTGTGCGCGCCTGCTCGCGCTGCAGGGCCTCGCGTTCGCGCTGCACCATGCGCTCGCGCAGGCCGCTGCCGTTGCCCAGCAGGAACACCGACACCCCGTGCAGCACCAGCCCCAGCCCCCAGCCCAGCAGCGGGTACACCGACCACGGGCGCGTGCCGAACGCGTAGCGCGACAGGGCAAAGATCAGCGCGTTGACCAGCACGAACACCAGGGCGTGCAGGTACCAGCCCATTTTTGCGTTGGCGCGCCGGCGGGCCAGTGCGTCCAGTTCTTCGGGGCTCAGGGGTGATCGCATGGGGGTGTGAGGGGCAGAGCGGGCAGGGCCCGGGTTGCATGGAATTCTAGGGGTGCTCTGCACGAATCGAGCGGACAGTGTGCGCTGCGGATCGGGAGGGGCTGCAAGGCGCAAAACTCAGCAATAGCCGCAGCAATAGCCGCAGCTATTGCGAGGATTTGCTTGCGCGGCAGACTGCCCGAGGCCGCAGATGCACACGGCGCGATGATTCGTGCAGAGGATCCCTAGGGGCTGCCGCGGGCCGTCAGCGGGCCGCGGCGAGCGGCTGCAGATGTTGCGCCAGGAAGGCGACGATGCGCTGGTCCAGGGCGGGCAGCACCGCGCGGTCAAAGCCCTCGGGGTCGGCCAGCAGGTGGCGGTCGGTGCGGCCCAGCACGTCGGCGGGGGGCGCGGGCGACAGCATTACGCTGTGGCCGGCTTCCGGCAGGTGGGCGATGCGCGTGCACGGGGTGCATGCGGCGGCCACGGCCTCGCCGTGCCAGCGCGGAGTGAGCCAGATGTCGCGGCCCGCGGTGACCAGCCCGAGGGGAAAGCGCGGTTGGCGCAGGGACTCCAGGTCGAAGTCTGCCGCCGCCGGCACGCCGGCCACCGCCACGGCGATGCGCGGGTCGTGATAGCGCACGGGCTCGGGGTCGTCAAAGCGCTGGCGCAGCACACCCCGGGCGACGGCTTTCTTGAGGCCGTCGAGCCAGCCGCCCGTCAGCAGTGTGAAGGTGCCCACGCAGGCGTTGAAATCCTCGGCCAGGTGGGCTTCGCAGTGCGCCAGGAAGCGCTGGGGCGACCACACGCCGCCTGCCAGGCTCAGGGCCGTGTGGCCGCCCGCCGACTGGCCCACCACGCCCACCCGGTCCAGCGACAGCAAGGGGGCAAACTGCGGCGCGGCCGCCACGGCGTCGATGGCGCGGGAGACCTCTTCGGGGCGGCGCTTCCAGCTCACCGGGCCGGCCTCTGCGGCGTCGCGGGCGTTGTCACCGCGGTGCTCGGGCAGGGCCACCACGAAGCCGGCGTTCGTCAGGGCGCGTGCCAAGTCGGTGTGCACCCAGGGGCCACCGCCCGAGCCGTGCGACAGCACCACCAGCCGGCCATTGCCCTGCACGGGCTCCGCCTGGGGCGCCATCAGCACGGTGAAAGGGCCACGGCGCACGGGTTGGTCGGCCTCGGGCGTCGGGTAGAACACGGTGACCGGGCCGTCGCCCTGCAGCCCGGGCAGCACGGCCAGGCCCATGCCGGCATGGGCGCCGGCGGCCCAGGTGACGGCGGTAGCGGCCAGCAGCCGGGTTAGAAAGCGGGAGAGGGGGGCGCAACGCATGGCAGGGCTCCCGGCGGTCAGTGGCTGGCGCCTGGCTGCCGGGCCATGCGCTCGCGCTCGGCCTGCACCAGGCGGTCGTAGAGGCCGGCGCCGCCGGTGGCCAGGAACACCACGGCGCCATGCACCGCCAGGCCCAGGCCCCAGCCCAGCAAGGGAAAGACGGCCCAGCCGCGGCCGCTGGACAGGGAAAGGGTGATCAGCAGGGTGTTGACCAGCCCATACACGCTGGCGTGGATGAGCCAGCCGAGCTTGGCGCTGGCGCGCCGGCGGGCCAGGCGTTCGGTGGCGTCGGCCGTGGGATGGGAAAGCAGGGAAGAGCGCATGGTGGGTTTCCTGGTGAAGTGAAGAGAGGGAACGGGGGGGAAGGGCGGCGCTCAGATGGAGGGGCGGGTCCAGATGGCGGTCGCCTGCAGCGCGCCGTGGCCTTGGGCCAGGCGCCACAGGCGCAGCGCCCGGGCGGCAAACAGGCCGTTGAACACGCCGTACAGCGTGCCGATCTGCAGGGCAAACTCACTGCTGCTGGCCAGGGTGGGCTGCAGCGCCAGCTCCACACCTACAAAGTACTTGGTCAAAAAGATGCCCAGGATCAGCGCCAGGGGCATGGCGCTGCCGGGCACGCAAAAGCTGCGCGCCTGCGGGAGGTACTCGGTGCCGGCGGGCGGCGTGGGCTGGAACCACAGGGCCAGCGCGGCCAGGGCTGCCGCCGCCACGAACCAGGAGCCCAGCGCCACGGCCGCCTGCCCGGCCGGGCCGAAGGCCGAAGCCACGCCGTACACGGACAGCCCCGTCATGGCCAGCGGGGTGGCCAGCGCGCGCACCAGGCCGACCTGGCGGGCTCGCAGCTGGCTGGCACCCAGCCACAGCAGGCCGGCCAGCAAGGCCCAGACCCAGGCGGGGGTGCGTTGGATGATGGGACCCAGCATCTGGGGTTGTTGGATGAGCAGTTGGATCAGCATGGGAGGGCTCCTGAGGGGGGGAACAAAGAGGGCAGGGGTGTCAGATCACGCCGACCGCGGTCCACAGCGCGTGGCCCAGGTAGCGCCCCGGCAACAAGGTGAAGACGCCGGCCGTGATGCACGCGCCGAAGTACAGGCCTTGCATGGTCTTGCGGTGGGCGCCGACGTTGCCCCGCGCCAGGTGGATGAACGAGCCCACCAGCCCGAACAGCGTGACGGGCACCAGCAGGTGGATGACGCCGAACCCGCCCAGACGGGGCCCGACGTTGCCGCTGATGAACAGCGCCGACACGGCCGTGGCTGCCATCAGCGTGACCCAGGCGTAGCCCGCGGCGCGGTGCAGCCGGGGGCGCTGCTGGCGGCCCTTGCGGGCCCACAGGGCCAGCGGGCCGATGGCGGTGGCCGCCAGGGCGGCGGTGAGGTGGATGGCGATGGCGGGGGTGAGTTGCATGGCGTTGTCTTCCGGGCGGGGGCTTGCGATGGAGCGGACTGTGCCGCCCGGGCTGCCGCCACGCCACCGGCCTGCGACGAAATGCAGCACGGCTTGCGCCAAATGCGCGGAAGCCGCCGCGAACAGCGGCGGAGCCACACCCCCAATGGGTGGGCTGCGCAGGTCCTGGGGTGCCAAGGTTTACTTTTCTTCGCACAGCCTTCAAGGCAGAGCGCGAAATGTCCCTCTACGATCCGGCAGGGGGTTGCCCCGGCCCACAATGCGGACCGGGCCCGCCGCCCCGAACACGCACCAGGACCGCCATGAACCCGCAAGAAGTCAACGCGCCACACCCTTCCTCCCCGCCCCCCGCGCCCCCCGCCCGCCCTTCCCGCCGACGCCGCTGGCTGGGGAGCCTGCTGGCGCTCGCTTTGGTGGGGTTGCTGGGCGGGGGGGCGTGGTATCTCGTCCGGCGCTCCGGCCAGGAGCCGGGCGGCGGGCCGGGCTTTCCCGGCGGCGGCCGGCCCATGGTGACCGTGGGCGCGGCTGTGGCGCGCAAGGCCGAACTGCCGGTGGCGCTGGATGCGCTGGGCACCGTGGTGCCGGCCGCCACGGTCACGCTGCGGCCCCAGGTGTCGGGCCAGCTCACGCAGGTGCTGTTCACGGAGGGGCAGATGGTGCAGAAAGGGCAGCTGCTGGCGCAGATCGACCCGCGGCCCTTCGAGCAGGCCCTGATGCAGGCCCAGGGCACCCGCCAGCGCGACGAGGCGCAGCTGGAGAACGCGCGCCTCACGCTAGCGCGCTACCGCACCCTGCTGTCGCAGGACTCCATCGCGCGCCAGGATGTGGACACCCAGGCGGCGCTGGTCAAGCAGCTGGAGGGCACGGTCATGACCGACAAGGCCCAGGAGGGCACGGCCCGGCTCAACCTGGGCTACACCCGCATCACCGCACCGGCGTCCGGGCGCATCGGCTTGCGCGCGGTGGATGCGGGCAACTACGTGACCTCGGGCGACACGGCGGGGCTGGCCACCATCACCCAGGTGGCGCCGATCGACGTGCAGTTTGCCGTGCCGCAAGACCGGGTGGGCGACATCCAGGCCGCCCAGCGCGAGTCCGAAGCCCTGGCCGTGACGGCCTGGGACCGCACACGCAAGGTGGAGCTGGGCCAGGGCCGCTTTTCCACGCTGGACAACCAGGTGGACACCACCACCGGTACCGTGAAGGCCAAGGCGCGGTTCGACAACGCGGCCGGGGCGCTGTTTCCCAACCAGTTCGTCAACGTGCAGCTGCTGCTGCGCAAGGTCCCGGCCGTGGTCGTGCCGGTCACGGCCGTGCGCACGGGGGCCAATGGCGACTACGTGTATGTCATCAACGAAGACCGCACGGTGTCGCTGCGCAAGGTCAAGCGGGGCCAGGCCACGGTGGGGCTGATGGCCATTGCCGAGGGCCTGGCCGAGGGGGAGCGCGTGGTGACGGAGGGCGGCGACCGCCTGCAGGACGGCATGGCCGTGCAGCTGCCGGGGGCACGGCCGCCCCGCCCGGGCGCCAGCGGGCCGCGGGAC
>NZ_JAJTBB010000087.1 GCF_021287135.1 Acidovorax sp. | reverse complement strand
CGTCTCAGAAAAGCCGGTGCAAAAACCATTCTTGAACCGGGTTCGGTGAGTCGCCTTGCGGGTTCGGCTCATCGATGGGATGAACTGTACGCCGCGGGTGTTCAGAGAAAAACCACCGAGTCGCGAACTGACTGTTCCAGTATCTAAAACAATCGCCACACCGCGGCCCACTTCTGCGCCGCCCACGGGTCGTTCGCACCGCCGCCAACCCCTCCCGATGGAACGGTGGCGGAGGACCTTCCCGCTACCAACCGTTCTCCACGTCGACCACCGCCTTGCCGACGGTGCGCGCTGTCTCAACTTGCCGATGGGCCTCTGCCAGATCAGACACGTTCCAGCGATGGCCAATCACAGGCGCAATGTCGTGCTCCATCGCTTACTACCTGTCGACAGAGTGCAGCGTGGGAGAACTCAGCAGCCCGGCCGCCGTCTTAGCGTTCGAACGGCAGATCGACGGCAAGACCGTGCCGGCGACCTTGTTCCTGGCGGGTGCAAGCAATGGCAATCATCCGCTGATAGGAATCCCCCTTTTCAATCAGATCGCCACGCAGAACCTGCCAGGCCTGCTGACGATCAAGGCCGAATACAACACCTCGCACGTCGGGGCAGACGTGCCTGCATTTGAAGATGCTTTAGAGCGGTTCTTTTCCAAGCCCTGAGGTAGGCGGCGATGGCCGAAGTCTGCGATCGGCCCAAAGCAGCCGTTCTCAGGCCGACGCCCGCCTTTGGCCGGTGCGCACTGCTGCAGCGTCGACGCGTTGCAGCCAGCGCACCAGGGCCGCAACCACCGTGGCAGGCCGCTCCAGGATAGACATGTGACCCGCCTCGGCCACCGCTACCAGCTCGGCGTCCGGCAACAGTGACGCCATTTCCTGGCTCTGGCTGAAGGGAGTGATTTGGTCCTCGCGCCCGCACACCACGATGGCGGGAACGTGCAGGAGAGGCAGCAGCTCACGGGTGTCGAGCCGGTTCATTGCGGCCCGCTGCTGCCGGACAAAGCCTTGGCTCCCCACCTTGGCAGCCATGTCGAACAGCAGGTGCAACAGCGCCCGGTCCTGCAGCCTGGAAGCGTGAACGACCCGCGCGGCAAAGCCTTGGGCCACCTGGCCGAAGGTGGCGGCGCCCGCGCCTTCGGCACCGTCCACGGACTGAATCATCCTTTCCCGGGCCTGCTTCACCTCTTCGGTGTCGGCGCGGGCGCCCGTGTCCAGGAGGCCCAGCCCGACAATGCGGCCGCCCGCTTGGCGGCAAACCTCCTGCGCAACGTACCCGCCCAGCGAGAACCCTGCGACCGCAAATGGCCCGGCTGGCATGGCGGCTATCGCATCGCGCGCCGACTCGGCGATGCTGCCCTGCCGGTGCGTGTCCGCGACATGCAGGGTGCGCTCTCCTGCGATGGCAGTGGTCAGGGGATTCCAGATTCGGGCATCGTTCATCAGCCCGGGAAGGAGAAGCAGAGGCGTCGCGTGGTTCATGGTCAGGTTATAACTATGCAGTTGGATGCATAGTCAAGAGGGTTTCCCAACCAATGTGGATCGCTGAATTCGCGCGCCGCGCAGGAGTGAGGCAGACGACCGTCCGGCACTACCTGCGGGAAGGCCTTCTGTCGCCGTGCACAGGGGCCGCTGGCGGGTCGCGGCCTTACCTGGAGTTCACCGAATCCGATCTTCGCTTGCTCTCGGCCATCCAGGCAGGCCAAGCTCTGGGCCTCTCGCTCCAGGAGATCAAGCTGCTTATCGGGGAGCGGCGTTCAGGGAGCGGACAGGCACGGATGCTCAAGGCCTTGACCACGCAGCGCGACAAGTTGCGCGGCAGGGCTCTGGAACTGCAGGCGATGCTCGCCTTCCTCGACCGCAAAATAGCTTGGCTCGAAACAGGAGCGAAAGGGCCACCGCCTTCCCATGCAGCCCCCCAGCCTCGGGGAGATGAGGTGAGGTAAGGACGCGATCTCAGCGCCCAACCGTCGAGCCAGCACCTCGCGATACGACCGCCGTTGAGCACGCATGGCAGTACGTCCGCAAGAAGGGCGGGCCAAACCCTTGATTCAAGACCAACAGACAGTTCGCTGTCTGCCGCTACAGCAGACTGCATTTTCTCCAAGACCACGGCTCCGGCGTTCGGCTGAAGGGTCCCACATGGTGCGTAGCCCACCATGCACCCGCTGACGGCAACCGCGGGTCCTCCACAACCCATGGATCGCGAGTCCCCGGAAGCAGGACGGCAGGAACTTGAACAGGTGCGGGCACCAATGAAGGCTGAACTGGTTTCTATGCCGGCCTTGACGGATTCGGAGGTTCCGCTTAAATTTCTGCAAAACAATAAATGTTTATTGCAAGGCAGCTATTTTTAAAAGACCTCTCATGCACTCACCCCACTTGCCGGCCGGCTCTACTGATCACTCTCGCGGCGCTGGACGCTTGCGCGAGATCAACTGCCAGCACAGCGTCCACCAGTGTCTCGGCCGCGCAGGCGATCAGGTAGCCGGAGTGCGCGCAATTCGGGCGGGAACTGCAGCGGTAGCGACTGATGACCCGGGATCCACTGCGACCGGGGCCGCGCCTCCCCAATGAACCTGTTCATCTCCCGCGTGGGGCGGATGTGCAGCGTGATCGCGTGCTCCATCGCTTTGTTGGTCACCAACGCGGGTTGCGGTAGCAACGCTCCCGTTCATGAGAACCTCCCGCCCTGCGCAAGAGCACTGGGCTACCGCGGCACCTTGCCACTGCGCAGCGCCTTGCCGGAGACCGACTGGCCGACGGACGACGACGGTAGCTGGCTCGACCGACCCGTTCCGCCGCCACTCGGCGCGCTACTGGAATCTCGCCTGCAGTCCGTACTTGCGCAAACCGGCGCACCGGGCGCGACGGTGGCAATCGGTGGCCCGGGGCTGGGGCTGTGGCAGCGCAGCCTGGGGCTGGCGCGCACCGCGCCGCGGGTTGTTGCAGATGATGCATCGCTCTTTTGGTGGGCCAGCGTGGGCAAGGCCTACACCGCCGTGCTGGTGCTGCAATCCGTGCAGCAAGCAAAGCTTTCCCTTGATCAACCGGTCAGCACATGGTGGCCACATTTTCCTGAAGGAAGACACATCACCATCGCCCATTTGCTCAACCACACCGGCGGACTCAACGCCGCTGAGTTCACGGCGCCGCCAGATGCAATCTACCAGCCGCCGGAAGCCTTGGTCGCCAGAGCACAAGCGAATGGGAGCCTCTTCTGTCCGGGGGCGTACTGGCGCTACAGCAACACTGGCTACATCATGCTCGGCCGCGCATTGGAGCTGACTGAAGGCATGTCGTATGCCGAGCTGCTGCAACAGCACGTGTTCGCGCCACTCGGATTAACGCACAGTACCGTCATTGACCACGCCCCCCCGCCGGTGGGATTGGTAACACCACATCCGGGCAATCAACCGGTGGACGACGCAGCCCGCGCCACGCCGTTTGCCGCGGGCTCCATCGCGGCACGCGCTGATGACGTGGTGCGCTTCTGGCAGGCGTTGCTGACAGGAAAATTGCTGCCGACATCGACCGTCAGGGCCTCGTTTGCCACGCTTTACCCGATGTTCAACGCGACAGATGACCACTATGGGCGCGGTGTGATGGTCAAGGAATGGACTGACACACGGGGCCGCTCGCGGCGCTGGCTCGCACACCAGGGCGGTCACCCTGGCACCAACGCTCTGGTGGCCTACGACCCAATGCTGCATGTCTACGTGGCGGTCGCGCTCAACTCCGACGTGTCGGCCGTGGCCACCTCCAATGTCCTTCTGCAGACCTTGGAAACGTGGCGCGCCGCGGCGGCGCCTTAGCCTTGCCCCAAAAAACTGCCTGGCGAACGCAGACCGGGCTATGCCTGGATCGCGGAGCTTTTGCGGCACTGCGCCGAGAGCGCATACGCGCGGCGGCATTTCTTACCGCCACAAGTCCCTGCCGGTCATTCGACCGTCACGGACTTGGCCAGGTTGCGCGGCTTGTCCACGTCCGTCCCGCGCGCGCAGGCGGTGTGGTAGGCCAGCAGCTGCAGCGGCACCACGTGCAGCAGCGGGCTGAGCGGGCCGTAGTGCTCGGGCATGCGGATGACGTGCAGGCCCTCGGCACTCTCGATGCGGGTGTCGGCGTCGGCCAGCACATACAGCACGCCGGCGCGGGCCCGCACCTCCTGCATGTTGCTCTTGAGCTTTTCCAGCAGCGCGTCGTTGGGGGCCACGGTCACCACCGGCATGGCGCTGGTCACCAGGGCCAGGGGGCCGTGCTTGAGTTCGCCGGCCGGGTAGGCCGCGGCGTGGATGTAGCTGATTTCCTTGAGCTTGAGCGCCCCTTCCAGCGCAATGGGGTAGTGCAGGCCCCGGCCCAGGAAGAGCGCGTTTTCCATGCGCGCGAAGTCTTCGGCCCAGCTGATGATCTGTGGCTCCAGGGCCAGCACGGCCTGCAGGGCCACGGGCAGGTGGCGCATGGCCTTGAGGTGTGCGGCTTCCTGCTCTTCACTCAGGCGGCCCTTGCTTTGCGCCAGGGCCAGCGTCAGCAAAAACAGGCCCGCCAGCTGCGTGGTGAAGGCCTTGGTGCTGGCCACGCCAATCTCCACGCCCGCGCGGGTGATGTAGGCCAGCTTGCATTCGCGCACCATGGCGCTGGTGGCCACGTTGCAGATGGTCAGCGTGTGCTGCATGCCCAGGCTTTGCGCGTGGCGCAGCGCGGCCAGGGTGTCGGCGGTTTCGCCGCTCTGGCTGATGGTGACGACCAGGGTGCGCGGGTTGGGCACGCTGGTGCGGTAGCGGTATTCGCTGGCCACCTCCACCTGCGTGGGGATGCCGGCGATGGCCTCCAGCCAGTACTTGGCGGTGCAGCCGCTGTAGTAGCTGGTGCCGCACGCCAGGATGAGGACGTTGTCGATCTCCTGGAACACGCGCCAGGCCGCGGCCCCGGGCTGGCCGTGCAGGGGAGCGCCGTCGAACAGCTCGGGCACGATGCCCTGCAGGCCCTCCAGCGTGTCCGCGATGGCGCGGGGCTGCTCGAAGATTTCCTTTTGCATGTAGTGGCGGTAGGGGCCCAGCTCGGCGGCGCCGCTGTGGGCCAGCACGGTGCGCACGGGGCGCTGGGCGGGCGTGAGCGCGGCGCGGTCCTTGCCCACGATCCAGTAGCGGCCCAGCTGCAGGTCCACCAGGTCGCCCTCTTCCAGGTAGACGATCTGGTCGGTGACGCCGGCCAGGGCCATGGCGTCGCTGGCCAGAAAGTGTTCTGCGCTGTCCTTGCCCACGCCCAGGACCAGGGGCGAGCCCGCGCGTGCGCCCACCACGCGGTGGGGCTCGTCCTTGTGCAGGACGGCGATCGCGTAGGCACCGTGCAGTTGCGCCACCGCAGCCTGCACGGCCTCGAACAGGTCGCCGCTGTAGAGGCTGTCGACCAGATGGGCGACGACCTCGGTGTCCGTCTGGCTGGCAAACACGTAGCCCCGTGCCTGCAGGGCTTTGCGCAGTTCTTCGTGGTTTTCAATGATGCCGTTGTGCACCAGCGCCACGCGGCCTGCGGACGCGGTGGCGGCGTCGCTGCCCGTACCGTGGCTGAAGTGGGGATGGGCGTTGTGCACGGCCGGCGCGCCGTGGGTGGCCCAGCGGGTATGGGCAATGCCGGTGGCGCCTTCGATGTGCTCGGTGGTCACCTGCTCCAGCAGCTCGGCCACGCGGGCGGTGCTGCGGGCACGCTGCAGGCCGCCGGGCCGCGAGGCATCGAGGCTGGCGGCATGCACGGCCACGCCGCAGGAGTCATAGCCCCGGTACTCCAGCCGCTGCAGGCCCTGGACGAGGATGGGAACGATGTTGCGCGTGGAGACTGCGCCGACGATGCCGCACATGGAGATGGCCTTCCGTTGAAAACGATGGGGCGATGGTAGGCAAGCACGAACGAAATATGCAGTTGATTATTTTGTCAAAATGAAATCAAATTTCTCGCATCACACATCTGGAAATTTAATTTCATAAATATCTCAAATATGGAATCCATCGCACTCGACGCCACCGACCTGCAGTTGCTGAACCTGCTGCAGCACGATGCCGCGCAAAGCAATCAGGCGCTGGCGGAACAGGTGCATGTGTCGCCCCCTACCTGCCTGCGCCGCGTGAAGCGGCTGCACGAGGCCGGGCTGATCGAGCGCCAGGTGGCGCTGCTGCAGCCCGACAAGCTGGCCGCAGTGCAGGGCCACGGGCTGGCCTGCATCGTGGAGGTGACGCTGGACCGGCAGGGCGCCGAGGCGCTGGACGCCTTTGAGGCCCGCGCGGTAGCAGAGCCGGCGGTGCAGCAGTGCTGGCGCGTGTCCCCCGGGCCGGACTTCGTGCTGGTGGCGCACACCCGCGACATGCCGGGCTATCTGGCCCTGTCGCAACGGCTGTTCACCGCCGATGCCAACGTGCGCAACGTGAAAGCCTTCTTCAGCACCAAGCGGGCAAAGTTTGAGACAAAAGTGCCTCTAGCGCTTTCGTAGCAAGCGCAGCCAGCTATATTTTCAATAGCAAATCAGCGACCAACGGCGGCTGCAGGCCATTCCACCCGCACCGTGCAGCCCTGGCCCGGCGCCGCTGTGGCGCAGATGTGGGCCCCGTGGCGCTGGGCAATGGCGCGGCACAGGGCCAGGCCGGCGCCCACGCCGTCGAACTCGGTCTCGCGGTGCAGGCGGTGGAACACGCCGAACAGCCCGCTGGCGCGGGCCGGGTCGAACCCCACGCCCTGGTCCTGCACCTCCCAGGCGGCCCAGCCTGCGCCCTGCTCGGCCGGCACCGCGCGCACGGTGATGTGCGGCGCCGGGGCCGCCGGGCGCTGGCTGAACTTGAGCGCGTTGCCCAGCACCTGCACCAGCAATTCGTGCAGCAGCGCCGGGTCGGCCTGCAGGGTGGGCAGCCCGCCGGGCAGCGTCCATTGCGCGGCCGCGGCCTGCGCTGAGGGCAGCGCCGCACGGGCCTGTTCCACCGCGGCACCCAGGTCCACGGGCTGCGGGTGCAGCGGGGCACGCCCTGCGCGCGAGAGCGCCAGCAGGCCATCGAGCATCAGCGCCATCCGGCGGGCCGACTGCTCCATGGTGCCCAGGAAATCGCGGGCCTCCTGCAGCGGCTCGGCGGCCTGCACGTCGGCGGGCAGGTCGCCGAGCACTTCGCGCACCAGCTTGCCGTACGAGGTGATGTGCCGCAGCGGCGCGCGCAGGTCGTGCGACACGGCGCGCAGAAATTCTTCCTGCGCCGCCGCCATGTCGGCCACCTGCTGCTGGCTGCGGGCCAGCTCGGCGCGCAGTTGCTGCAGTTCGTGCTCGGCGACGGTGGCGTGGGGCGCGCTCATGGCTTGGGCTGTTTGGCGGGACGCGACCAATTGGCGATGCTCACCTGCTTGCCGCGCGCCACGCTCAAGGCGCCGGGCGCGGTGCTCTTGGTGATGGTGCTGCCGCCGCCCACCGTGCCGCCCGCGCCGATGGTGACGGGCGCCACCAGCACGCAGTTGCTGCCCACATGCACGTCGGCCTCGATCACCGTGCGGTGCTTGTTCGCGCCGTCGTAGTTGGCGGTGATGCTGCCGGCGCCGTAGTTCACGCGCTCGCCCACGGTGGCGTCGCCCAGGTAGGCCAGGTGGTTGGCCTTGGCGCCGTCGGCCAGGGTGCTGTTCTTCACTTCCACGAAGTTGCCGATGTGCACGTCGCGGCCCAGCTGCGCGCCGGGGCGCAGGCGGGCAAAGGGACCGACCAGCGCGCCCTCGCCCACCGTGGCACCGGCCTTTTCGCCGTCGATGTGGGTGTAGGGGTGGATCACCGCGCCTGCGGCAATGCGCGCATTGGCGATGCAGCACTGGGCACCGATGGTGACGCCCTCGCCCAGCTCGACGCGGCCGGTGAAGATGCAGTTCACGTCGATCTCCACGTCCTGCCCGCACACCACCTCCCCGCGCACGCCGGTCCGCGCGTCGTCGCGCACATCGAACCGCGCGGGGTCGGCCAGGCGCACGCCCTGCTCCATCAAGGCGCGGGCCTGGCGCAGCTGGTGGGCGCGCTCCAGTTCGGCCAGCTGCAGGGGGCTGTTCACGCCGGCCACCTGCAGTGCGTCGGTGATGCGGTGGGCCACCACAGGCACGCCGTCGGCCACGGCCAGGGCCACGATGTCGGTGAGGTAGTACTCGCCCTGGGCGTTGTGGTTGGTCAGGCGCGCGAGCCACGGCGCCAGCAGCCGCGCGGGCACGGCCAGGATGCCGCTGTAGATTTCGGTGATGGCGCGCTGCGCCTCGGTGGCGTCCTTGTGCTCCACGATGGCCTGCACGGCGCCGTCGGCTCCGCGCACGATGCGGCCGTAGCCGGTGGGGTCGGGCAGGGTGACGGTCAGCAGCGCCAGGCGCTCGCCCGCGCTGGCCGCCACCAGGGCGCGCAGCGTGTCGGCCTGGGTCAGCGGCACGTCGCCCGACAGCACTACCACCGTGCCGTCCTGGCGCAGGTGCGGCACGGCCTGTTGCACGGCGTGGCCGGTGCCCAGCTGCGGCTCCTGCCGCACGAACTTCAGGTCAACCCCGGCTGCAGCGCTTGCTGCGCCTGCGGTGGCTGCTTCTACTTCGGTAGCACCGTGGCCGGTGATGACGATGGCGCTGCGGGCCTGCAGGTGCGTGGCCTGGTCCAGCACGTGGTGCAGCAGGGGCCGGCCGGCCAGGCGCTGCAGCACTTTGGGGATGCGGCTTTTCATGCGCGTGCCTTTGCCGGCCGCCATGATGAGGATGTCGAGTGGGGTCATGAACGCGGGGAGCCTGTGGGGGAGTGCAGCGATTATCGGCGCCCCGCACTGGGCGCAGCTTGCTTCACTTTTGATAGCTGCTTGCGCTTGACCACCAAGCGCTAGGGGCCATTTTTCCTTGCAACTGCAGGCCGGGCTACAGCATCGGCATCAGGCGCGGCGGCGTGTCGTAATAGTCGGCAATGCGCGCCAGCGCGCGGGTGTTGAGCAGTCGTAGCCGCCCGTTGCGGATCTCGTGCAGCCCCAGCAGGGCCAGGCGCCGCAGCGTCTTGTTGGTGTGCACCAGCGACAGCCCCAGCGCGTCGGCAATGTGCTGCTGCGTGAGCGGAAACTCCACCGTGCCGCCTTCGGCCAGGCCGATGCGGTCCAGGCGGCGGTACAGGTGCATGAGCAGCATGGCCACGCGCTCGGTGGCGTTGCGCCGGCCGGCAGTGAGCAGGTTGTCGTCCACATGGCCTTCTTCGTGCGCCGCCAGCCAGGTCACGTCGTAGCCCAGGCGGGGATGTTCGCGGAACACCGCCCAGAGGCTGTCGTTCTGGAACAGGCACAGGGTGCATTCGGTCAGCGCCTCCACCCCATGGGCCGAAACGTCGCCAAACTCCTGCTGCAGGCCGACCAGGTCCCCCGGCAGCAGGAAGTTCAGGATCTGCCGGCGTCCGTCGCTCAGCGTCTTGTAACGAAACGCCCAGCCCGCGTACAGCGTGAACAGCTTGGCGTTGGTCTGGTTCTCGCGGATCAGGGCCTGGCCCGGCTCCGCCACCTCCTTGCCGGCCCGCAAGCCCCGGAGGAATTCCAGCACCTCCGGCCCCAGCGGGGTGAAGGCACCCGTCTTGCGCAGTCTGCAGTCATGGCAATCGGCCGTGCAGGCGCCGGCGGGGGAGGCGATGTTCATGGCGGCATTCTAGGGACCGGCACATCCCCCGGCGTGCAGCACGGCCTGGGCCAGGGACGGGCGGTATACATTTGGCGACAATTGGACCGATCTTTGGGCGGCGATTGTGTCTTTTGATGTAGGAAACGGCCCCGGCGAACGCTTACATTCGTTCGCAATATGATGATCCATCCAGCCCTTTACGAGGTGCTCTACGTGAGCACCCTCGCCCCCGACCAGCCCCCCAGCGTGGTTGCCGAGATTGCCGGCCGCGCGCGCGTGGTCAATGCCCAGCTGGATGTGACCGGCCTGCTCATCTTCGACGGCCAGCGTTTTTGCCAGCAGCTTGAAGGGCCGCAGAAAGCGGTGCTCAAGCTGATCGAACGCATCCGCAACGATCCGCGCCACGTCCAGGTCGAGGTGCTGCACCACGGGCCGCTGGTGGCGCGGCGGTTTCAGAAGTTCAGCCTCGCCTTCAGCACGCTGGAGGACGCCGACGCGCTGCCGCGCATGGAGCAGTTGGACGGGGCGGCCGCACTGGCCGCTTTTGAAGCGGTGCGCGGCGAACTCGTGCTCTGAACGGCGGTCACGCCCCCGCCCAGCGCCGCAGCACCAGGCTGGCGTTGACGCCGCCGAAGCCGAATCCGTTGACCATGGCGTGCGTGAGCGCCATGGGCCGCGCGCGCAAGGCCACCAGGTTCAGGCCCTCGGCCAGCGGGTCGGGCGTGTGCAGGTTGAGCGTGCCGGGCACCACCTGGTCCCGCAGCGCCAGCGCGGTGAAGATGGCCGCCACGGCTCCGGCGGCGCCCAGCAGGTGGCCGGTGGCCGACTTGGTGGACGCAATGGCCACGCCCGCCCCTGGGCCAAACACGCGGCGGATCGCCGCCAGCTCTCCGCGGTCGCCCACCGGCGTGGAGGTTGCGTGGGCGTTGAGATGCTGCACGTCATGCGGCGCAAGGCCCGCCTGCGCCAGCGCTGCGGCCATGCTGCGCGCGGCGCCGCTGCCGTCCTCGGGGCCGGACGTGATGTGGTACGCGTCGGCCGAGGTGCCGTAGCCCACGATTTCGGCCAGGGGCGCCGCGCCGCGCGCCAGCGCGTGCTCCAGCGCCTCGATCACCAGCAGGCCGGCCCCCTCGCCCATGACGAAGCCGTCGCGCTGCGCGTCAAACGGGCGCGACGCCTGCTCCGGCGCGTCGTTGAAGTCGGTGCTCAGCGTCTTGGCCGCCGCGAAGGCGCCCAGGCTCACGCGGTCGATGGCGGCCTCGGTGCCGCCGCACACGGCCATGTCGGCCTCGCCGCAGCGGATGAGGCGCGCCGCGTCGCCAATGGCCTGCACGCCCGCGGCGCAGGCCGTGACGGGCGCGCCGATGGGGCCCTGCAGCCCGTGGCGGATCGACACCTGCCCCGCCGCCAGGTTGACCAGGAACGAAGGCACGGTAAACGGCGACAGCCGCTGCGGGCCGCGCGTCTCGGTGGTGCGCACCGCGTCGGCAATGGCGCCGAACCCGCCGATGCCGGAGGCGATCACGGTGGCCGTGCGGGCGCGCTGGCGCTCATCCGCCGGGGGCCAGCCCGCCTGGGCCAGTGCCTGGTCGGCGGCGCCCAGCGCAAAGGGGATGAAGCGGTCCATCTTGCGCTGGTCCTTGGTGGACACGACGGCGTCCACGTTCCAGCCGCCTTCGGAGTCTTCCTCGGGCGACAGCACCCGGCCGGCCACCTGGGCCGGCACGCCCTCGGTCACGGCCTCGGGCAGGCGCGTCAGGCCCGAGCGGCCCGCCAGCAGCCGTTGCCAGGCCAGCTCCACCTGGCATCCCAGGGGAGACACGAGCCCCATGCCGGTGATGACGACGCGGCGCATCAAAGGGTCACCCCCCGCGCAGCACGGGACGCCGGTCCGCGGCCCAAGGCGGACCAATGCCGGGGTGGTTGGAAGGAAATGGGATGCATGAAGTCACCTCGCTGGTTGGCGCCCGGCGTCCACGGACACCACCGGTCCGCGATCTGCGCCCACCGGTGGAGAACCGGGCGTTTATGATTGGGGCCATCATCATAAGCACAAAACCGCGGTTTGCTGACGATCGCAATCAATAGACCCCCCCACCATGAAAGTCTCGAAGGCGCAGGCGGCTGAAAACCGCCAAGGCATCTTGGACGCCGCGGCGCGGCTGTACCGCGAGCGCGGCCTCACCGGCGTGGGCGTGGCCGACATCACGCGTGACGCCGGGCTCACGCACGGCGGGCTGTACCGGCATTTCGAGTCCAAGGACGCGCTGGTGCGCGAGGCCTGCGCCCGCGCGTTCGACTGGTCCATTGCGCCGCTCGACGGCCACACCCCCAACGCGAACGTGGCGGACCGCATCCGCAGCTACCTCTCGCCCCAGCACCGTGACGCGCCAGGCAGCGGCTGCCCGGTGGCCGCCCTGGCGGTGGACGCGGCGCGGGCGGGCCCCGAGCTGTCCGCCGTGTTTGCCGCAGGCATCGAGCGCAACATCCAGCGGTTCACGCAGTTGCTGGTCGATACGGCTGCGCCCCCCCCCCAGGCGGACACCGGCGCCGACACCGGTACCGAGGCCACGCCCCCGGCTGCGGCCGCCCACCGGGCGCGCGCCATCGAGGTGCTGGCCACCATGGTCGGCGGGCTGGTGCTGGCACGCGCCACCGCGGCCGCGCAGCCCGCGTTGTCGCAGGAGTTGCTGACCACGCTGCAGGAGCAGTTGATCGCGCTGCTGGAAGAACCCCGGCGCAACGGCTGATCCGTCGCTACAAAAAAGAGAGCTTGCAGCGCTTGTGGGACAAGCGCTGCAAGCTCTTTTGGTTCATATTTGCAAACGGACCACTGCGCCAGTCGCAGCAGGCCCGACAGCGGTCAGGCGCAGCAGGCGCCGCCCGCCACGCGCTGGTCCACGGCAGCGGCGTTGCCAAAGGCCGCCCGGCGCCACCACGGCGCCACGCTGGCGGCGGCCTCCACCGGCCGGCTGGCCCAGCGGTACTTCAGCCGCTCGGTGCCCACGGGCTCCACCACAGCGTGCCGGCCCGCCTCTACCCACAGGGTCTGGCCGGGGTGCAGGAAGACGTCCCCCGACGCGGCGCCCGTACCGAAGGGCCCGCCATCCAGCGTCACCCAGGCGCAGCCCTCGGCCACGCGCAGGGCCATGGGGGTGCGCGGCGTCAGGCTGACGGCCTGGCCGGGCGGCAAGGCCGTGACGCCATGGCCGGCCGCGCGGGATAGGAAAGCGAAAGTGTGCGAGCGATTCATACAAATCTCCGGGTTAACCCTTAGTTGACGTTATGGTGCGCCGTGCCAGCCCAATCGTCCAATGAAAAGGAGTGCAGGCATTGATGCGCTTTGTGCATGCCGTGCTCACACCGGCCTGCGCTGGCGGGGCGTGGCGATCCAGAAGAGCGCAAACCGGGCCAGGCCCGCCGCCAGCCGGCCTGTGGCGCCCAGCGCCTGGGCGCCGGCCCATCCCACGGCCCGGCCGCCCTGCCCCAGGGCGCGCCCCAGGTCCCGCAGCGGCTGAACCACACTGCCCTCCCATTGCGCGCGGTGCGCCGTGCTGCTGTGCCAGCCCGCCGCCGGGGCGGCCTCGGGCTCAGGCTCCAGCAGCCAGTCGAAGGCGGCACCGCCCGACGCTCCCGCAGGGCTCCAGGCTTCCAAGACGGCGTGCTGGCCGGCCACCAGGGTCAGGCGGTCCCCGGCCTGCAGGACCACATCGGCCGCGCGGCCCGGCTGTCCGGCGCCGGGCGCTCCCCGCAGGGTGAGCCACACCCGGCCGTCCACGACCTCGACCACGCTGCGCTCGCGCGGGTGCAGGGACAATGCGCGCCCGGCCGCCAGCTTCCAGCAGCCGGCACCCCGCGGCAGGGGGGCGGCGGCGTGCGGCGATTGTTGCGATTCCAGAACGTGGCGGGCGAACATGGCGGGCTCCTTGGAGAGGGCGAAGACAACGACTTTCGAGCCGCAATGGTGCGCCGCACGGTCTGCACAGTCCAATGAAAACGCGGTACCCTATTCATTCCGCTCACGCATGAATCCACCCGCCATGGCCTCTGCCGAATATGCTCCTGCCGTGCTTCGCACGCGCCCCGTCGCCGCCGGCCACTGGCGGGCCTTCCTGGCCGTGGCCAAGCACCTGAACTTCCGCGCCGCGGCCGACGAGCTGGCCCTGACCCAGTCGGCTGTCAGCCGCCAGATCCAGGCGCTGGAGGACGAGGTGGGCGTGGCGCTGTTCCTGCGCCACACCCGCGCGGTGGAGCTGACCAGCGCGGGCGCCCAGCTGCAGCGCGCCGTGGCGCCGGCGCTGGAGCGCATGGACGCCGCCGTGCGGCTGGTGCGCCAGACCGCCGGGCGCCGCAGCGTGGCCATCACCACCTGGGCCAGCTTCGCATCGATGTGGCTGATCCCGCGCATGGAGGAGTTCCAGCGCGACAACCCGGGCATCGACATCCGCATTGATGCGAGCGACGTGTCGGTGGACCTGGACACTTCCGACGTGGATCTCGCGCTGCGCTACAGCCTGCCGGGGCCGCCGGCGCAAGGCGGCGTGCGCCTGTTCGGCGAGCAGCTGGCGGTGGTGGCCAGCCCCTGGCTGCTCAAGAGCGGCAAGCCGCTGCGCACGCCGGCCGACGTAGCCCAGTTCACCCTGATCGAAGCCGGAGACGCCCACCGCAGCCAGCACCTGGAGTGGCTGAGCTGGCGGCGCTGGCTGGATGCGCGCGACCTGACCAAGCTGCAGCCCGAGCGCTGGCTGTACTTCAACTACGCGCACCAGATCGTGCAGGCCGCGCTCAGCGGCCAGGGGCTGGCGCTGGCGCGCATGCCGCTGATCGCCGACGCCCTGGCCGCGGGCGATCTGGTGGAGGTGCTGCCCGGCTACCGCATCGACTCGCCGCTGGCGTACTGGCTGATCGTGGGCCCGCGCAGCAGCCAGCGCCCGGAGATCAAGGCGTTCTGCGCCTGGCTCCAAGTCCAGGCCCAGGCCACGCGCGAAGCCATCGGCGATGTGCCCGACCCCGACCTGAACGACAACCTCGACTGAGCACGGGCCGGAGGCTCTTCGGGGCGCCCCCAAGGCCCCACTTGATGGCGCTCAAGGCGCACCGTTGATGCATATCAACGGGCAGTGATTTGGGTCATGCGGATGCGCACAGACCATCTTCCGCAACCCGCCCGGGCCGGGCATTCTGGCGCGCCGAGATACAGGAGAGCGCCCCTCATGACCTTCATGCCATGGACCACCGAGCTGGAACTGGGTTTTGACGAAATCGATCGCCAGCACCAGGAACTGGTGCGGTTGACCAACCTGCTGTACGAGGAACTGTGCTGCCCGATTCCGCGGCGCGAGGCCATCGGCGCGGTGCTGGAAGGGCTGGTGGCGTACACGCACGACCACTTCATCGTGGAGGAGGTCCTGTTCCAGCGCCACGGCTACCCGGAGACGCCCGCGCACCAGGCCGAGCACAACGGCTTCACCGCCCGGGCCATGGACCTGCTGATGCGCTTCGAGGATGGGGAAGAGGTCTCCATCGAGGCCATGGAGTTCCTCAAGCACTGGCTGGTCCACCACATCTGCAAGGTGGACCGCGCCTACATGCCCTACCTGCGCGAGGCACTGGCCCGGGAGGCCGCGTAGCCCGCGCCAGCGCTGCAGCGCCCCGTCCCGCGGGCCTGCCGCGCTGCCGGCTCAGGCCAGTGTCACGCGCGCAAACTTGCGCTTGCCCACCTGCACGACATAGGTGCCGGCTTCCAGCTTCAGCCCCTTGTCGCTGACCACGCCGCCATCCACGCGCACGCCGCCGCCGTCGATCAGGCGGTTGGCCTCGCTGGTCGAGGGGGCCAGGTTGGCCTGCTTGAGCAGCGCGCCGATGCCCAGCGGCGCGCCGGACAGTGCCACCTCTGGAATCTCGTCGGGCACGCCGCCCTTGCTGCGGTTGATGAAGTCCTGCTCGGCCGCGTCCGCCGCCGCCGCGCTGTGAAAGCGCGTGGTGATCTCCTTGGCCAGCATCACCTTGGCGTCCTTGGGGTTGCGCCCCCCGGCCACCTCGGCCTTCAGCGCGGCGATCTCTTCCAGGCTCTTGAACGACAGCAGCAGGTACCAGTCCCACATCAGCGTGTCGCTGATCGACAGCACCTTGGCGAACATGGTGTTCGCGTCTTCGGTGATGCCGATGTAGTTGTTCTTGGACTTGGACATCTTGTCCACACCGTCGAGCCCCACCAGCAGCGGCATGGTGAGCACGCACTGCGGCTCCTGGCCGTATTCCTGCTGCAGGTGGCGGCCCATGAGCAGATTGAATTTCTGGTCGGTGCCGCCCAGTTCCAGGTCGCTCTTGAGCGCCACGGAGTCGTAGCCCTGCATCAGCGGGTACAGGAACTCGTGCACGCTGATGGACTGGCCGGAGGTAAAGCGCTTGTGGAAGTCGTCGCGCTCCATCATGCGCGCCACGGTGTACTTGGCGGCCAGCTGGATCATGCCGCTGGCGCCCAGGGGCTCGCTCCACTCGCTGTTGTAGCGGATCTCCGTCTTGGCCGGGTCCAGCACCAGGCTGGCCTGCTTGTAGTAGGTCTCGGCGTTGGCCTGGATCTGCTCTTTGGTGAGCGGCGGGCGGGTGCTGTTGCGGCCCGAGGGGTCGCCGATCAGGCTGGTGAAATCCCCGATCAGGAAGATCACCTGATGGCCCAGATCTTGCAACTGCCGCATCTTGTTGAGCACCACGGTGTGGCCGATGTGGATGTCGGGGGCCGTGGGGTCCAGCCCGAGCTTGATGCGCAGCGGCTGGCCGGTGGCTTCGGAGCGTGCGAGCTTCTTGATCCACTCGTCCCGGGGCAGCAGTTCGTCCACGCCGCGCAGCGAAATTTCGAGGGCCCGGCCTACACCATCAGACACCGGTTCGGTTGTAACAGCAGATTGATTCATAAGGGTTTTTTGCGATGTCTATACAGCATGCGCCGCTATACTCCAGCCCACGTTGCGTGAGGCGATTCTAGTGGGCTCGCTGTTTCGACCTGTTTTTCCACCCTGTCGACGCGCTACAGCCTGACAGCCTCGGCTCCCGGCCTTTGTCTCCCCGCCAGCGTTGCGCGAGAGGGGGCTGCGGATCCACCTTTCACCCTGGGGATAGACCTTTGATTCACGGCTTGACCACCGCCAGCTCGGCTTTGCTTGACCGGCTGTCCCAAACGATCCAGAAACACCCCCGCCGCATCACCGCCGCCGTCGCAGCCCTGCTGCTCACGGGCGGCGGTGGCGCATTTGCCGTGGCTTCCTTTGCGCCCGACCCGGCCGACCTGCCCGTGCGCACCGTGAGCTATCCAGTCGAATCGCTGGCCGAGAACCTGGAGCTGGGCCAGCTGGAAGCGCCTGGCTTCTCGCTCTACCGCTCCGAGCAGGTGCGCAGCAGCGACACCCCCGAGTCCCTGCTGCAGCGCATGGGCGTGGCCGACCCGGCGGCAGCGGCGTTCATGCGCGGCGACACGCCCGTTCGCCAGAACGTGCTGGGCCGCACCGGCCGCGTGGTCTCGGCCGAGACCACGGACGACCACCGCCTGGTCCGCCTGACGGTGCGCTGGGTGCCCGACGACAGCGGCAATTTCCGCCGTCTGGTGGTGGAGCGCCAGGGCGACAAGTTCACCTCCCGCGTGGAAACGGCCAAGCTCACCAGCGGCAGCCGCCTGGCGGGCGGGGTCATCCACAGCTCGCTGTTTGCGGCCACGGACGCCTCCAACATCCCCGATGGCGTGGCCGTGCAGATGGCCGAGCTGTTCTCGGGCAACATCGACTTCCGCCGTTCGCTGCGCAAGGGCGACCGCTTCTCGGTGGTGTACGAAACCCTCGAAGCCGACGGCGAGCCCCTGTCCAGCGGGCGCGTGCTGAGCGCAGAGTTCGTGAACAACGGCAAGACCCACCAGGCGGTCTGGTTCCAGGAGCGTGGCGCGGCCAAGGGCTCCTACTACACGCTGGACGGCCAGAGCATGCGCCGCGCGTACCTGACCTCGCCCGTCGAGTTCTCGCGCATCACCAGCGGCTTCAAGATGCGTCTGCACCCCATCCTGCAGACCTGGCGCGCCCATCTGGGCACCGACTTCGCGGCCCCCACCGGCACCGCCGTGCGCACGGTAGGCGATGGCGTGGTCGAGTTCGCCGGCGTACAGAACGGCTTCGGCAACGTGGTGTTCGTGAAGCACCGCAACCAGCACGTCACCGTGTACGCCCACCTGAGCCGCATCGACGTGCGCCAGGGGCAGTCGGTGGAGCAGGGACAGACGCTGGGCGCCGTCGGCCAGACCGGCTGGGCCACCGGCCCGCACCTGCACTTTGAGTTCCGTGTGAACGGCGTGCACCAGGACCCGCAGACCATCGTGGCCCAGAGCGAGGCCGCCGCACCGATCTCTGCGGCATCCCGCCCGGCCTTTGACCGCTTGGCCTCCAACATGCGCGTGCAGCTGTCCGCCGCGGCGCTGATCGAGCAAGCCAGCGCAGAATAAGCGGATGCATCCCCCTGAGGCGCTTCGCGCCTTCCCCCTTCTCTCGGCTGGCGCCGGGAAGGGGGACGCCGCCAGCGCGGCGGGGCGGCCCTTGCGCGGCGGCCGCGCGGGGATTGCGCCGCAGCACACACCGCTGATTCGCCAGCGCACATGAACTCCCCGTCCACTTCCGAGTGGTACATCGGCCTCATGTCGGGCACGTCGCTCGATGGTATCGATGGCGTGCTGGCCGACTTCTCCGGGCCGCGCATGGTGGTCACGCACCATGCGAGCGCTCCCTTCGAGCCCAGCCTGCGGGCCGAGCTGCTGGCCCTCAACACCCCTGGCGACAATGAACTGCACCGCGCGGCGCTGGCGGGCAATGCGCTCTCGTTGGCCTACGCAGAGGTGGTGGAGACGCTGCTGCGGCAAAGCCGCCAGTCCCGCTCGGCCATCCGCGCCATCGGCGCCCACGGGCAGACCGTGCGCCACCGCCCGCAGGAATTTGACAGCACGGGCTACACCCTGCAGCTGGGCAACCCGGCCTTGCTGGCCGAACGCACGGGCATCTCCGTGGTGGCCGACTTCCGCAGCCGCGACGTGGCGGCGGGCGGCCAAGGCGCTCCGCTCGTACCGGCGTTCCACCAGGGCGTGTTCGGCCGTGCGGACGAGACCGTGCTGGTGCTCAACATCGGCGGCATCTCCAACCTCAGCGTCCTGCCGGCGGACGGCCGCGTGACCGGGTTCGACTGCGGGCCGGGCAACGCGCTCATGGACTTCTGGTGCCAGCAGCACACCGGCCAGGCCTACGACGCCGCAGGCGCCTGGGCGGCCACCGGCCAGGTGGTGCCTGCGTTGCTGGACGCCCTGCTGGACGAGCCCTTTCTGCGCAAGCCCCCTCCCAAGAGCACGGGCCGCGACCTGTTCAACCCCCCGTGGCTGTCGCAGCGCCTGGCGCCCTTTGCGTCCGCACGCCCGCAGGATGTCCAGGCAACATTGACGGAATACACCGCCCGGGCTTGTGGAATCAGCGCAACCAGCTACCAAAACAATAGCAAACGCCTGGCCGTCTGCGGGGGCGGCGCCCACAACCAGTACCTGATGGAACGGTTGCAGGCGGCCTGCCCCACCCTGCAGGTGGTGGCCACGGACGCTCTGGGGCTTCCGGCCCTGCAGGTGGAAGCGGCAGCGTTTGCCTGGCTGGCGCGGCAAGCGCTGGAGGGCAAGCCGGGCAATCTGGCCAGCGTGACCGGCGCCGCCGGGCCGCGCGTGCTGGGCGCCGTCTACCCGCGCTGAGCCCGGGGCCGGCGGCTCTCAGCCCGCATCGGTGGCATCAGCCGCTGCGGCCACCCGCACACCGGCCCGGTCCTCCGGCGAGAGCTGCCAGAAGATGGCGGCCGAAGCGACCGTGATCAGGCCCATGCACGCAAAAGTCGCCTGGAAGGCCAGCAGCGTCTGGTGGGCCGGGGCCGCCTGGTAGAAGTCGGTGAAAGCCGCGAGCACGCCGCCCGCGGCCGCCACCCCCATGCCCATCGCAAGCATCTGCACCATGGACAGCAGGCTGTTGCCGCTGCTGGCCGTGTCGTGCTCCAGGTCCTTCAGGGTGACGGTGTTCATCGCCGTGAACTGCAGCGAGTTCACCGCCCCGAAGGCCGCAAGCTGCAGGCCGTGCACCCACAGCGGCTGGGAGGGCGCCGCCAGCGCAAAGCTGGCCATGGTCAGCCCCACCAGCAGGGTGTTGGTCACCAGCACCCGGCGGTAGCCAAAGCGGGTGATCAGGGGCGTGGTAAACCGCTTCATCGACATGCCGGCCACCGCCACGGGCAGCATCATCAGGCCGGCATGCAGCGGCGAATAGCCCATGGTCACCTGCAGCAGCAGCGGTACCAGAAACGGCATGCAGGAACTGCCCAGCCGCGAAAACAGATTGCCCAGCAGGCCGATGCGCAGCGTGGGCACCGAAAAAAGGTGGGGCGAAAACAGGGGGTCGGGCCGCCGTGCCGCGTGCAGCCAGTACGCCGCCAGCGCGGCCAGGCCGAAGATCATCAGCACCAGGACGCTCGCCTGCCGCAAGCCCAGGCTGGCCAGGCCGTCCAGCGCCAGCGACAGCGCCACCATGCCGAAGGCCAGCATCAGATACCCAGCCAAGTCAAAACGGGCCACCTGCGCCGCTGGCTGGCCGGGCATGTAGCGCAGGGTGGCCACGCACCCCGCCAGCCCCACCGGCACATTGATCAGGAAGATCCAGTGCCAGGAGGCCGCCTCCACCAGCCAGCCGCCCAGCGTGGGCCCGATCAGCGGGCCGATCAGGCCGGGAATGGCCACAAAGCTCATGGCCTGGAGGAACTGCTCGCGCGGGAACGTGCGCAGCACCACCAGCCGCCCCACCGGCAGCAGGAGTGCCCCACCCAGGCCCTGCACCACCCGCGCCGCAACGAGCTGGCCCAGCTGCTGGGCCAGCGCACAGCACACCGACCCCACGACAAACAGCGTGATGGCCGCCAGGTACACCCGCCGGGCCCCGAAGCGGTCCGCCAGCCAGCCGGACGCCGGAATCAGCATCGCCATGGCCAGCGAGTAGGCCACCACCACCGACTGCATGCGCAACGGGCTTTCGCCCAGGCTGCGCGCCATGGCGGGCAGCGCGGTGTTGACGATGGTCGCGTCCAGCGTCTGCATGAAGAAGCCGATGGCAACCAGCCACAGAAGCACTTTGAGAGAGGTATCGCGGTCTCGCGGCATGGACGGGCAGGGAAGTTTCTAGCGCGCGGCCCAACAAGAAAGCCGCCCGGGGGCGGCTTTCAGCGAAGGGTGGGCACGGGGCGCACGGTCACATGGAGAAGCTGGAACCGCAGCCACAGGTCGTGGTGGCGTTGGGGTTCTTGATGACGAACTGCGCGCCCTGCAGGTCTTCCTTGTAGTCGATCTCGGCGCCCACCAGGTACTGGTAGCTCATGGCGTCGATGAGCAGCGACACGCCGTTCTTGGTCATCGTCGTGTCGTCCTCGTTGGTGATCTCGTCAAAGGTGAAGCCGTACTGGAAACCCGAGCAGCCCCCGCCTTGCACGAACACCCGCAGCTTCAGGTCAGGATTGCCCTCTTCGGCAATCAGGTCCGCCACCTTGGCCGCCGCGCTGTCGGTGAACAGGATGGGCTCGGGCATTTCGGTGGGGGCGTTGTTGTGGGCCACTGCGCTGCTCATGGGGTACTCCGGGGTCTGTAGGTGCGAAATGGTACTTCAGACCACGGGGGAATTCAGGTCACTGCCCGTTTGACGCTAATTTGAGTGGGGGTTTTTCCTCGAGCAGCACGGCCACCGGGCACAGCTGCCCTGCAATCACGGCGCCTTGGTGCATCTCCAGGGCCTTGTAGTGGACGTTGCCGGTGATCTTGGCGCGGGGCTGCAGCTCCAGCAGTTCCGCAGCGTGCACGGGCCCCACGACCTGGCCGTTGACGATGACATGGTCGGCGTGGATGGCGCCCTCCACCTGCGCCGTCTCCGAGATGACCAAAATGCTGGGCTGCTCGGCCGCCGCCCGGATATCGCCCACCACGTGGCCGTCGATGCGCATGCCTTCGGCAAACAGCACATCGCCCTCGATCCGGGTGCCCTGCGCTATCAGGCTCTTGATCGGGGGCTGCTTCTTGCGGGAAAACATGGGGTATGGCTCCTAAGGGGGTGCGCAGTGCAGCACACGGAACAGCAAGAAAGGCGCCAGGGCCGCGGACACCCTGCCGCAAGGGAGGGGAGCGCCGCTATCCGTCGATGGCCATGGCCTGCATGGCGCGCACCGCCGTGCCCTCCAGCACGCGCGCCGTCACGGTTTTTACCACGGCGTTGGGCGGCAGATCGATCACGCCCTCCACGCGTCGGTATTGCCGCACCTGCAGGGGCTGCGACGCGGCGGGCTGCGATTGGGTCCAGGGCTTGCCGTCCTGGGTGCCCGCCAGCACCAGCTCCAGCCGGCCGTTAAATTCGGGGGCATTGCGCGCGGCCTGGATCACCAGCACCTGCCAGCGCAACTGCATGCCGCCCAGCACCTCGGCCTGCAGGCTGCGGATCGCGAGCCCCTCGGTCTTGGCCGCGGGAATCAGCTTTTCAAAGAAACCCAGGTCCTCCCGCAGCGTGCGGTTGTCCGCCTCCAGCTGGCGAACCTGGGCCACCAGGCTCTCCTTGGCCGCGCGTTCCGCCACCAGCAGGCTCTCGGCGGTGTGGGCCACCGTCTGCTGCTCCTGGCCTTCCGAGCGCAGCCGGGCCACTTCGGCCCGCAGCTGCACCAGTTCATCCCGGGAGCCCCGGTCCAGCCCGGCAATGGACTTGCCGAACTCGAACGCCCACAGCGCCACGGCGCCGCACAGGCCCAGCATCATGGCCAGCACCATCCACCGCACGGGCCAGGGCATGGCGCTGCGGATGGCGACGCGGGGAGCGCTGATCGTCAACCGGCGGCGCAGGAGGCGAAAGCGCATGGTGCTGCAGTCAGGAGGTTCATCGGAGGCGGGAGCGCAGGACGAAAAGAGCGCACCATAAACGAAAAAACCGCCCGAAGGCGGTTTTTTGTCTTGCAGGCAGGGCCCGAAAGCGTCGCAGGAAACGAACGGCGCCGCCCGGAGGCAGGCCGTCCGGCCCGAGGATCAACGCTTGGAGAACTGCTTGGCGCGGCGTGCGGAGTGCAGACCGACCTTCTTACGCTCGACTTCACGGGCATCGCGGGTCACGAAGCCGGCTTGGCTCAGTGCGGACTTCAGCGTTGCGTCGTAGTCGATCAGGGCGCGGGTGATGCCGTGGCGGGTGGCACCGGCCTGGCCGGATTCACCGCCGCCGTGCACGTTGACCTGCACGTCGAAGGTTTCGACATGGTTGGTCAGCACCAGCGGCTGCTTGGCAATCATGATGGAGGTTTCGCGGCCGAAATACTGCTGAATGTCCTTGCCATTCACCGTGATCTTGCCGGAGCCTTTTTTCAGAAACACGCGGGCGACGCTGGACTTGCGACGGCCGGTGCCATTGTTCCATTCACCAATCATCTCAAGGCTCCTTAGATTTCCAGCACTTTGGGCTGCTGGGCGGTGTGGGGATGCTCAGCACCGCCATACACCTTGAGTTTCTTGATCATTGCGTAGCCGAGGGGGCCCTTGGGCAGCATGCCCTTGACGGCCTTCTCCAGCGCGCGGCCGGGGTGCTTGGCTTGCAGGTCGCGGAAGTTCGTGGCCGTGATACCGCCGGGGTAACCCGAGTGGCGGTAGTACACCTTGTCCAGGGACTTGGTGCCGGTGACCTTGAGCTTGGCTGCGTTGATGATGACGATGAAGTCACCGGTATCGACGTGAGGCGTGTAAATGGCCTTGTGTTTGCCGCGCAAACGGAGAGCAACTTCGCTGGCTACTCGTCCGAGGACCTTGTCGGTCGCGTCAATCACAAACCACTCGTGCACGACCTCAGCGGGCTTGGCGCTGAAAGTGGTAGTCATGAGTTTTCTCTGGAAAGAAAGTTGGTTTGGCGGGCCCTTTTCCACGGTCGGTGCTTCTCTTTCGGAAGCCTCTTAGGTGGCGTTTCCTCTTCGCCGCGGGGCCACAAATGCGCTGCGAAGCCCTCCATTATACGAATTTGCCCACGCAGTGCGCAAGACAGGCCCGGCAGGCCCGCGCCACGGTCACCCGCAGATGCCCACGGCGCGCGAACTCCTAGTTCGGGGTCTGACGGCGGCGCTGTTCCTCGGCCTCGTAGCGCCGGCGGTTTTCCACGCAGATCGGCTGGTTGACCTGCGAGGGCTTCTGGCACTCCTGGTGAATGCACATGGGCCGCGCCAGGAAACCCGCGTCCGCACACGCCTCCTGCGGGCTGGGCACCCGGGGCGGCGCGGGGCGGGGCTTGGGCTCGACCACCACCGGCGCGGGTGCGGGCACGGGCTCTTCGCGCACCACCACGGCCGAGGGCGCCGGCTCCGCTGCGGCGCGCTTGGCCGTGCGGGTGGAGGCACGCGGCGCCACCGCGGGTGCAGCCGGGGTGGCGACGGG
>NZ_JAJTBB010000069.1 GCF_021287135.1 Acidovorax sp. | reverse complement strand
TCGTGCGCGCGCACCACGCCCTTGCCCAGGCCGCTGGTGACGAAGGCTTCGAGCTGGTCCAGCACTTCGGGCTGCGTGGTGGGGGTGTTGATCAGCTCCACCAGCGTCATGTAGCGCGGAGGATTGAAGAAGTGGATCCCGCAAAAGCGCGGCTTGATGCCCTCGGGCAGCACCTCGCTGAGCTTGGTGATCGACAGGCCCGAGGTGTTGCTGGCCAGGATGGCGTGCTTGGCCACATGGGGCGCGATCTTGGTGTACAGGTCGAGCTTCCAGTCCATGCGCTCGGCAATGGCCTCGATCACGAGGTCGCATTCCTTGAGCAGGTGCATGTGCTCTTCGTAGTTGGCCTGCTGGATCAGCGCCGCGTCGTCGGCCACGCCCAAGGGCGAAGGCTTGAGCTTTTTCAGGCCCTCGACGGCCTTGGTGACGATGCCGTTCTTGGGGCCTTCCTTGGCAGGCAGGTCGAACAGCACCACGGGCACCTTCACGTTGACGAGGTGGGCCGCAATCTGCGCGCCCATCACGCCTGCGCCGAGCACGGCGACTTTTTTCACTTGGAATCGGGACATGGTTGGATGAGGTTCGTTCAATCAATCCGTTCGGGCTGGGCGTGCCCAAGCCGTGGCGAGGAAGCGTGGTTCTTCGGCCTGCTCAGGGCGAACGGTGGGGGTTGTGAATGATGGGCAGCGCTTACTGGATGCGGATCCAGGTCTGCGTACGGCCGAAGGGGCCAATGGAGCCCCGCACTTCCAGCTTCTTGCCGCCTTCGACGGGCGTCATGCGCAGGGTGTAGTTGCGGCCGTTCTCGGGGTCGAGGATCTTGCCGCCCTCCCACACCGGCTGAGAAGGCTCCTTGCCCTCGGCCTTCTTGGCGCCGCGGATGATCTCCAGCCCCAGGATGGGCTTGCCCTTGCGGTCGTCCGAGCATTCGTCACAGACGTCGTCGGGCTTGGCATCCTTGAGCAGGCGCTTTTCCAGCACCCCGGTCAGCACGCCGCCCCCGGTGTCGCGGATGCGGATCTCGGCCTTGGCCTCGCCGGTCTTGTCGTCGATGTTGCGCCACAGGCCTTCGGGCGTCATCTGCGCCCAGGCCGGCAGCGCTCCCGCTACCAAAACAATAGCTGCTACCGCTTGTCTCATAAGCGCTCCATGGCAAAAAGACCAGAAATCCGCGTGTCCAAGACCGGGGCGGGCGATCCGATCAGGCCAGGGCCAGATCGGTGTCCATCAGCACCTTGCTGCCGGCGCGGGCCGTGCGCATGAGCGTGGCGGTCTCGGGGAACAGCTTGGCGAAGTAGAAGCGCGCCGTCTGCAGCTTGGCCTGGTAGAACGGGTCGGTGTTGCCTGCGGCGATCTCGCGCAAGGCCACCTGGGCCATGCGGGCAAACATGTAGCCGAACACGAGGTGGCCAGCCACGCGCAGGTAGTCCACGGCGGCGGCGCCCACTTCATCGGGGTTCTGCATGCCCTTGAAGCCGATCTCGGTGGTGAACTTGGTCATCTGGTCGCCCAGCATGGCGATGGGGTTGATGAACTCGGCCATCTTCTCGTTCACGCCCTCTTCCTCCACCAGCCGGCCCACCAGCTTGCCGAACTTCTTGAGCGTGGCGCCGTTGTTGCCCAGCACCTTGCGGCCCAGCAGGTCCAGCGACTGCACGGTGTTGGTGCCTTCGTAGATCATGTTGATGCGGTTGTCGCGCACGAACGGCTCCATGCCCCATTCCTTGATGAAGCCGTGGCCGCCAAAGACCTGCATGCAGGCGTTGGTGCTGATGTGCCCGTTGTCGGTGATGAAGGCCTTGACGATGGGGGTCAGCAGCGCCACCAGCTCTTCGGACTCGGCTCGCACCTTTTCATCGGGGTGGCTGTGCACCTTGTCCAGCAGCAGCGTGCAGTAGATCTGCAGCGCGCGGCCGCCCTCGGCGTAGGCCTTGGCGGTGAGCAGCATCTTGCGCACGTCAGGATGCACGATGATGGGGTCGGCGTCCTTGTCGCGGGCCTTGGGGCCGCTGAGCGAGCGCATCTGGAAGCGGTCCTTGGCGTAAGCCAGGGCGTTCTGATACGCCACTTCGGTCAGGCCCAGCGACTGGTTGCCCACGCCCAGGCGGGCAGCATTCATCATCACAAACATGGCGGCCAGGCCCTTGTTGGGCTGGCCCACCAGGGTGCCCACCGCGCCGTCCAGGCTCAGCTGGCAGGTGGCGTTGCCGTGGATGCCCATCTTGTGCTCCAGGCCCGTGCAGAACACCGGGTTGCGTTCGCCCAGCGCGCCGTCGGCGTTGACCTGGAACTTGGGCACCACGAACAGGCTGATGCCCTTGCTGCCCTTGGGCGCATCGGGCAGGCGGGCCAGCACCAGGTGGACGATGTTGGCAGCCATGGCGTGCTCGCCGGCGCTGATGAAGATCTTGTTGCCGGTGATCTTGTAGGTGCCGTCGGCCTGGGGCTCGGCCTTGGTGCGCAACAGGCCCAGGTCGGTGCCGCAGTGGGGCTCGGTCAGGCACATGGTGCCGGTCCACTCGCCGCTGGTCAGCTTGGGCAGGTACAGCTTCTTTTGCTCGTCGGTGCCGTGCGCGTGCAGGGCCTCGTAGGCGCCATGGCTCAGGCCGGGGGACATGGTCCAGGCCTGGTTGGCCGAGTTCATCATTTCGTACAGGCACTGGTTCAGCACGAAGGGCAGGCCCTGGCCGCCGTAGGCGGGGTCGCACGAGAGGGCTGCCCAGCCGCCTTCCACGTACTGGTCGTAGGCCTCTTTGAACCCCGTGGGGGTCTTGACCTCGTGCGTGGCCTTGTCGAGCACGCAGCCTTCGGTGTCGCCGCTGATGTTCAGGGGGAAGATCACTTCCGAGGCGAACTTGCCGGCCTCTTCGATCACCGCGTTGATGGTGTCCACGTCCACCTCGGCATGCGGGGGCATGGCCTTGAATTCATCGCTGACCTTGAACACTTCGTGCATCACGAATTGCATGTCGCGCAGCGGCGGCGTGTACGTAGGCATGGGGGTTACTCCTTGGAGGTGGTTTGGTTGGAAACTTTGCGGCGCTTGGCAACGGCAGGGGCTGCGGTTGCCGCGGCGGCCGGCGCCTCGGCGCTGTAGCGCGCCAGGATGTTCTGAAAACCCTGGATGGCACGGGCCATGGAGCCCGGCGTCTGCAGGAAGCGCGCTTCGTAGTGCAGCGCGAGGATGAGGCCATGGATCTCGAACAGCATCTGCTCGGCATGGGTGTCGGCGCGCAGCTCGCCCAGTTCCTTGCACTGCTCGATGGCGCGGCGCATGGCGGCGTGCCAGGTCAGCACCGAGCTGGCCAGCGCGTCGCGCACGGGGCCGGTGCGGTCGTCGAACTCCACCGCGCCGCTGATGTAGATGCAGCCCGAGTCAATTTCGATGGAGGTGCGCTTCATCCAGTTGTCGAACAGCGCACGCAGCCGGGCCACGCCGCGCGCCGCGGTCATGGCGGGGTAGAACACCTCCTGCTCGAAGCGGGTGTGGTATTCGCGGATGACGGAGATCTGCAGCTCTTCGCGCGAGCCGAAGTGGGCGAACACGCCCGACTTGCTCATGCCGGTGACATCGGCCAGCGCCCCGATGGACAGGCCTTCCAGCCCGATGTGCGTGGCCAGGCCCAGCGCCGCCTCGACGATGGCAGCCTTGGTCTGCTGGCCTTTTTGCAGGGCGCGCCCGGTGCCGCTGCGCGCGCGCGGGACACGGGTGGCCGGACGGGGATCGAGGGTGGCGGACATGCGGCAAATAAAACGAACGTTCGTTCTATTTTGCAGCAAATTCCATGACGGGCCAAAACCCTTGGCAAAAATAGGGAGAGAACCCCAGCACGCGTTGCAGGGGCGCCACCGGGTTCCCGCCGGAACCGGAGCCGTGGCCCCGGCGCGGCTAAAGGATCAGCGCCAGGCTGGCGTCCAGGTGCTCCGATGGCAGCCGCTTGAACCCCGAACGCGCATAGCGCTGCAGGCGCCCCACGGCAAACGCCGTGAGCACGGAGGCGGCCACCTGCGCGTCCACGGTGGGCGTGGCCGACGCAGCCGCGGCCGGACGCAGGCACTGGCGCAGCGTGGACTCGATGCGGTCGAAGAACTGGTTCATGCGCTGCTGCAGGCGCTCATGCTCGAACACCAGCGCATCGCCCACCATCACCCGGACCATGCCCGGGTTGCGCTCGCCAAACTGCAGCAGCAGGGCCACGATGCGTGCGGCCTGCCGAGCACCGACATCCGGCGCCTGGGCGGGGTCGGGAACGTCGCGGCCGGTGATCTGCGCCACCAGCGTGAACACGGTCTGCTCAATGAAGTCGATCAGGCCCTCGAACATCTGCGCCTTGCTGGCGAAGTGGCGGTACAGGGCGGCTTCGCTCACCGACAGGCGCGCCGCCAGCGCAGCGGTGGTGATGCGCTCAGCCCCGGGCTGCTCCAGCATCTCGGCCAAGGCTTGCAGGATCTGAACGCGCCGCTCGCCCGGCTTGGGCCGCTTGCGCGCGGCGGGGGCGTCGGCCTCGCCGTCGTTGCGGGCTGGCACGGGAAGGGGCGAGAGTTCGGACATGCGGATGGAGCTCGGAAGGGGCCGGATGGGCCGGTAGCGCAAGGGCCCAGGCCGGTACGGCTGGGCGTAAGTCATGTGTGGAAATGATTCTCGCACAGCGCTGTGAGCGCGCCCCCGCCCGCCCCACCCCGCCGCAGTGGGCCTGCCTGGCACCCCAGTGTCCCGCGTTGGAGATTCGTTTCATCAAGAGGCCGAGAATCGCCGCCATGCTGCGGTGCCAATCCTCGCGATAGCACCCGGTTTGCGCCTGGCCTGACGACGATTTCAGCCTCTTTATTTCATCAACGAACTTCCAACTCGGGACACTAGGACGGAAAGACCACCGTGACGACCAGGCCGCGCCCCTGGGGGCCCGTGCCCAGCGTCAGTGCAGCCCGGTGCACCCGCGCGATCTCATCGGCAATGGCCAGGCCCAGGCCCGTGCCCTCCCCGACCGTGCCGGGCACGCGGTAAAAGCGCTGCATGACCCGGGCGCGCTCGGCCTCGGGCACGCCGGGACCGTCGTCTTCCACCTCGACAAACACCCGCGGCGGCCCTGCCCGCCCCTGCCGCATGCCGCAGCGGATGGTGACCACGCCACCGGCCGGCGTGTACTTGATGGCGTTGTCGATGAGATTGGAGATCAGTTCGCGCAGCAGCCAGCCATGGCCCGTCACATGCACCGGCTGGACTTCCAGGCCCAAGTCCAGGCCCTTGCCCATGGCCGGGTCCAGAAAGGCTTCCAGCAGCGTCTCGCACAGGTCCTTGAGGTCCACCCGCTGCGGGGGCTGCGCATCCAGGCTGCGCGCATCGGCGCGCGACAGCGCGAGCAACTGGTGCGCCAGCTGCGAGGTGCGGCGCGTGGCATTGCGCAGCTTCTCGATCTGATCAACTCCTAAAACAATAGCGCCTCGCGCTTGCCCATCAAGCGCTGGTGGCACTTTTTGCCCAAACTCTTGCGCGGACGCGCGCGGTGGGGCTGCGGCCTTCGCCATCATGGCCCACGCCTCCACCTGGGCCTGCAGGCCCGCCAGGGGCGTGCGCAACTGGTGGGCGGCGTCGGCAACGAACCGGCGCTGGCCCTCGGCCTGGGCGTTGACCAGCGCGAACAGGCGGTTCAGGGAATGGACCAGCGGGCGCACCTCGGTGGGCGATGCCGCTTCGTCAATGGGGCTGAGGTCCCGCGGAGACCGGTGCTCGACCGCCTCGGCCAGGTCTACCAGCGGCTTGAACGCGCGGCCGACCGCCCAGTGGATGGCCAGCGCTGCCGCCGCCACCAGCAGCAGGTTGGGCAGCAGCACGCGCAGCAACAGCTGCTGCGCCCACTGCTGGCGCGGGTCGGACCCATCGGCCAGGGCCACCACCAATTCACCCGCGCCGGTACGGCCGCGCTGCACCGCGATGCGGTAGGTCACGCCACCAAATTCAACGCTGTGGAACTCCGGCGCGTGGGTGGTCGGCACCGCCCCTTGCACCCAGTCATCGCCCAGCAGCAGCTTGCCCTGCACGTCGCGCACGCTGTAGCCCGCGAAGCCGCCGTTCTGGCGCAGAAAGTCCTCCACGGGGGGCGCCAGCAGCAGCAAGGGCGGTTCGTTGTCACGGATGGCGGGCGCCAGCACCGAGTCGGCCAGCGCGGGCAGCAAGCGCAGCAGGCGCTGGTCGTGCTGGCCCGCCGCTTCATCGGCCGAGCGGTAGTCCAGCCAGACGCCCGCCAGTGCCAGCAGACACAGCGGCAGCACCAGCAGCAGCAGCAGCCGGTTGCGCAGGTCGGAAGTCATGGCCCGCAGCCCAGGCCGTGCGGTTTGCGGTGACCGGGAGGGGCGCATGGCAGTCGGTGCTCGGCGCAGTGGTGGCCGTCAGGCCTCAGGCGCTCGCCTGCAGCTCAAGCCGGTAGCCGAACCCCCGGATGGAGCGCAGCGCCACGCCGTGCGGCTCCAGCTTGCCCCGCAGGCGGGAGACGTAGACCTCCACCGCGTTGGGCGTGATCTCCTTGTCCCATCCGGTCAAAGCCTGCAGCAGCTTGTCCTTGCTGGCCGGCTTGGGCGCGTGGATCAGCAGGTATTCGAGGACCGTCCACTCGCGGGGGCCCAGCTCAATCACCACGGAGTCGCCCGCGGGGGTGCGCACGCTCGCACGGCGGCCCGCGGTGTCCAGCTCCAGCGGACCGAAGCTCAGCACGGCCGTGGTGGCGGCCTGCGATCGGCGCAGCAGGGCCCGCAGGCGCGCGAGCAGCTCGGGCAGCTCGAACGGCTTGACCATGTAGTCGTCCGCCCCCAGGTCCAGCCCCTGCACGCGGTCGTGCAAGGCGTCGCGCGCCGTGAGGATCAGCACCGGCATGGCATGGCTCACCATGTCCGGGCGGCGCAACCGCCGGGTCAGCTCCAGCCCGTCCATGGCCGGCAGGCCGATGTCGATGATAGCGGCGTCGAAGGACTCGCTGCGCAGCACCTCCTCGGCCCGCTCGCCGCTGCCGACCCAGTCCACGGCGTAGCCTGCATCGGTCAGGCCCAGCTTGATGCCGCTGGCGACCATCACATCGTCCTCGACCAGAAGCAGGCGCATGGTGCAAAAAGGTCAGTGCGACCGGATCATCGTGCCGTAGGCCTGATCGGTCAGGATCTCGAGCAGCATGGAGTGGGGCACACGGCCGTCGATGATGTGCACCGCGTGCACGCCGGCCTTGGCAGCATCCAGCGCCCCGGCGATCTTGGGCAGCATGCCACCGGAGATGGTGCCGTCGGCGAACAGCGCGTCGATCTCGCGCGCCGAGAGGTCGGTCAGCAGGTTGCCCTGCTTGTCCAGCACGCCGGGCGTGTTGGTCAGCAGCATGAGCTTTTCCGCCTGCAGCACCGTGGCCAGCTTGCTGGCCACCACATCGGCGTTGATGTTGTAGCTCTCGTTGTTCTCGCCAAAGCCGATGGGACTGATGACGGGAATGAACGCATCGTCCTGCAGCGCCTTGACCACGCTCGGATCGATGGAGACGATGTCGCCCACCTGGCCCACGTCGTGCTCGATGGTGGGGTCCTTGCTGTCCACCATCTTGAGCTTTTGCGCGCGGATCATGCCGCCGTCGCGCCCCGTCAGGCCCACGGCCTTGCCGCCGGCCTGGTGAATCAGCCCCACGATGTCTTGCTGCACCTCGCCGGCCAGCACCCACTCGACCACTTCCATGGTTTCGGCATCGGTCACGCGCATGCCCTGGATGAACTGGCCCTTCTTGCCCAGGCGGTTGAGGGCGGTCTCGATCTGCGGGCCGCCGCCGTGCACCACCACGGGGTTCATGCCCACCAGCTTGAGCAGCACCACGTCCTCGGCAAAGTCGGCCTGCAGCGCCGGGTCGGTCATGGCGTTGCCGCCGTACTTGATGACCATGGTCTTGCCATGGAACTTGCGGATGTAAGGCAGCGCCTGGGCCAGGATTTCAGCCTTGTCGCGCGGGGCAATCGAAAGAAGGTCGGTCATGGAGGCGGGCCATCCAGAGATGAAAAACGGTGAGGCGCAAATTGTGCCGCATTCGCGCGCCGCGCAGGCCGGGCCCCGGCGATCGCAGCTGACGACGGGCAGCAGCTGGGGCGCTCAGTGGCGCAGCCAGCTCGGAACCTTGAAGCGCACGATGGCGAAATACGCCATCACGTAGCTGATGACAAACAGGCAGCAGAACGCCATCAGCAAGGGGGTATTGCCCCAGAACAGCACGGCCGGCACCACGGTGAGCAAGGTGAAGCCCCACAAGTAGGGCGAGGTGCGGTTGTTGCGCATCAGCACGCGGCGCGACTCGTCGTCGTGGAACACGCCACGCACGATGCGCCGGTAGATGAGCTGGTGAAAATGCAGGGCGTCCGCCACCCCAGGGGACACGCCGCGCACCGCCTTGCGGTAGATTGAGAACAGGGTTTCCCACACCGGGTAGATCAGGAGCAGCATGGGAAACCACGGCGAGACGTCCGCGTTGCGCTGCACCAGCGAAATGCTGGCCAGCGCGATCACCCCGCCCCACACGTAGGCTCCGCCGTCGCCCGCAAACAGCATGCCGCGGGGGTAGTTCCACACCAGAAATCCCCCGGTGGCCGCCGCGGTGGACACCAGCAGCGCCGCCAGGGCCCGGTCGCCCACCTGCAGCGCCACGTGGGCCAGCGCCAGGCAGACAATCAACGCCACCATGCCCGCCAGCCCGTTGTACCCGTCGATGATGTTGAACGCATGGGGCAACCCCGCCACGGCCAGTACCACGATGCCCACTCCGATCCAGGGCGCTGCGGCCAGCAGGGAATCGAGCCAAGGCCAGCCGGTGCGCGGCAGCGCCAGATCGAGCAGGAGCACGGCCAGCACGCCGGAAGCCCCGGTCAGGGTCAGTCGGTAGCGCACTGACAGACGCTGGGTCATGTCTTCGACAATTCCTCCCAGCGCGGCCGGCAGCAGTGCCACCAGCCAGCCGCCCGCCCACCAGCCCAGCTTCAGCGAGCCCGGATCACCCCAGCGCAACGATTGCAGCACGCCCAACCCCCAGCCGAACGCAATGCCCACCAGCAGGGCCACGCCGCCCAGGCGGGGAACGTCTCCCAGATGGAAACGCTGCGGCATCCCGTTGCCGTACACCGAAGCATGGCTGCGCATCCACCGCACGATGAAACCTGCAGCCAACGCCGCCACGATGAATGCCACCACGGATAACCAGATCATGAGCGGCCGATGGTACTCGCAGTGAAGTCGGCGCCTGTAAGTGCCTGTTTACCCGCTGCGCGCCCCCTGCGAGGTCCTAAACAGGCACCTAGATTCAATTCGATGCGCGCACCGCGGCCCGGCAGAGCCATCCCGCTGTGATCGGACCGGGCGGATAAAAAATTCGAAGGAGCAGGCACAAGGGGAGGCGCTGGGCTACCGGAGCAGGCTGCGGTAGAACCGCATGACCTTTTCCACATACTGCTGGGTTTCCGGATAGGGGGGGATTTGCCGGCCATACTTGAGCACGGCCCCTTCCCCGGCGTTGTAGGCCGCCAATGCCAGTTCCTTGTCCCCATCGAACATGCGCAGCAGGTCCGCCAGGTAGCGGGTGCCGATCTGTGCATTCACCTTGGGCTCCATCGCGGCATGCTCGCCGGCTGAGGCGGGGCGCGCCGCGACACCGTAGCGCTCGGCCGTCGCCGGCATGACCTGCATGAGCCCCAACGCGCCCTTGCGCGAGACCGCCTTCACATTGAAGGCCGACTCCGCCGCCGCGACGGCAATCACGAAGGCAGGATCCAGCGACTGCGCCGCGGCTGCGTCTTCCAGGTGTTGCTTGACGTCTTCATAGCCCGGCAGCCGCGTGGCAGAAACACTACCGCCCTTGCCCTTCAACGAAGCAGCAGGCACCTGGCCCAGCCACACCACGCCCCGCGAAGCAGCCGCCGAAGGGGGAACATTGCCGATGTGCGTCACACCGTCGCCGTCGACAAACTCCCAGATCTGGTTGGCCCAGGCGAACGGTGCCGTCAGGGCGGCCAGCAGCCCCAGGCAAAGCGCGCCCCACCGGCGCAACGGGGTGCGCCGGTGGCGGCGGCCTCCCCGCTCTGCCAGATCCTGGCGCAACAGCGACTTTGACGTCATTTGGAAACCCTGCGTCCTTTGCATACAACATCCCGTACCAGCGCGCGAATCCGGCGCAACCCCGACGCCGGCTCCTGAGGGACCGGCGCCACTGCCGGCCAGGCGTCTCCACGGCGCGACCGAACCAGCCGCGCGGGCATCCCGGCAGCCACCATGCCCGCCGGCACATCCTGCCGCACCAAGGCGCCCGCGGCCACCACCGCGCCGCGGCCGATGGTCACCCCTTCCAGCACAATGGCGCCCGCGCCGATCCAGGCGCCGTCCTCCACACGGATCCTTCCGCGGGTAATGCGGTTGCGCGCAATGATGGCATCGCCTTCATCGATCGCATGGCCCGCAGACAGCAGTTTTGCGTGGGGGCCGATCAGCACATCTTCGCCAATCTCGAGCCCCCCTTCGCCTGACAGGTAGCAGCCCACGTTGACGATGGTGCGCGCCCCGATCCGTATTCCTACGCAGGGGTCCGCCACCACGTCCCCGAGCACCAGCCGAGTTTGCGCGTAGAGGCTCACCCCCTCCGCGAGCATCAGCACGCCGGCCCGCTCTCCGAACCGCATGACCGACACCGTCGGGTCGACCCGGCATTCCGCACCCAGGCTGTCAATGCCCACATGGGACGCGACAAAATCAGGAACCCCCAGCAACATGTGGCTGCCTCAGTTCCGTCAATGCCCGGCCGAGCGGCCCAGGAGCCTGTTCCACCGCCGGACCCAGGGATTCTGGGGAGGCGGTTCGGGTTGGGGCTGGGCCTTCAAAGCTACCAGTTCGGCCTCAACCATGCGCTTTTCCACCCGCAGCACTTCCATGTCGGAGCAAAGCCCTCGAATTTCCGATTGCATTTTCGCGATAGCGTCCTTGGCTTCGGCAAAGGCTTTTTGGTGCTCCAGCAGCGAGGCACGCTCGCGCTGGTGCACCACCGTCAACGCCTGCAACTCCTCCCGCAGCTTGTCCACATCGCGCCGTGCCTCCACGAGTTCCCACCGGGGCGCATCCGCGGACAGCGTGGCGACAACCATCCATTGGTACGCATCAAAGTCCTGCCAGCCCGCCAGCAACGCTTGGCGCTGATCTCCGGACAGGGCGCTCCAATGCCCCGCAAATTCGCTGCACTCGACCGGGACCCGGTTGGCCTCCCAGCCCCGTGGCGCCCACCCCAGGTCGAGCAGCATCTTTTCCAGGCTGCGCTTGGTAAAGAAACGCACATGGGTACGGTCCAGTTGACCCTTGTCTGCATAGTCAAAGACGCCGCCGCGCATCGCTGCCAGAACGCCGGCATAAGCGATGTTCGGCACCGAGATCACCACTTGCCCCATGGGCGCCGCCATGTCGCCGAGCCGCTGCAGCACCTCTTCGGGGCGCCTCAGGTGCTCCAGCACATCGCAAGCCAGCACCGCGTCGAAACGACGGCCCGCAATCGCGTCCAACCACCCGGTGCCTTCCAGGTCTCCCGAAATGATCTCCACGTCCAGCGTTCGCAGCACCTCCAGGGCCTGGGGATCGTTTTCCACCACGGTCACCCGGTGACCCCGCGACCGCAAGACACGGGTCATAGCGCCGGGGCCTGGGCCCAATTCCAGCACCGCGCCCGCGTCCGGCGGCACGCGGCGCAGCAGCCGTGCCGCCCATTCTTCTCCGTTGGGGTCGAAGGCGTAGTCGTACCGGTCAATGCTGTCGTTGCTCATGAATGCCCCTCCTCCGCTCGCTCCAGGTCCGCGCTGGGCTGCCACATCTGGTCCCACAGGCCCCAGTGCCACCACGCCCACGGACGGGCCTGCACATCTTTTTCCAGGCGCTGAATGACCTGGTCAACACACTCCCTGGGTGTGCCCGACAGGGCCTCGACCACCACATCCAGACGATCCGGCTGCCGGGAATAGGTGGCCGCATGGAGCAGCGGAACCCCCGTGGACTGCGCCAAGCGCTCAATGCCGGTGGGCAGATTCAACTGCCCCCCCAGAAACGCGTGGCCCCGCAAGCGTCCGAACTCGGGACGCCACGCGTCCGCCAGGATCACCCATCCCTGCCCCGCCCGAAGACTTTCGTGCACGGGCCGCAAGCCTTCGCTGGTGGTGTGCCATTTTCCACCCGTCACCCCGGTGTAGCCCCGAATTTTTCGGAGCAAGAAGCGGCTTTGCGCCGCTGCCAAGTCAGGATTGTCCAGAACCGGCATGGTCAGCACATTGGTGGGAATCCCCTCCCGCGCCAAAGCCACCGGTGCCGTCAAAAGCCGATCGTAGTGGTTCAGGACCAGGATGAAGCCTTGGCCTTGGCGCAACAGGCTTCGGGCAACCTCTACGCCCTGTACCGTAACGGCGGGGCCGCCGGGCTGCCCCAGACGGTGGAAGGCCATAGCGTCCACCATTTCTTCGGCCAGCATGGCCAAGTGCGCCCGTGCCCACTGAGCACGCTGGTCTGCCGAGGCCTGCGGAAAGACACGGGCGAACAGCCCTGCTAACCATTGCAGCAACTGCTTGCGCTCTGCCGCAGACTCCCCCCGCCCTCTGCGCGCAGCCCATCGCCACGGAAGGGTCGTGGGCAGCCGGGCGACCGTGGGAAAGAACAGGTCCAGCGACCAATCACGCATCATTCCACCAGCACCCACTCGTGCTCCAGCCAGGTCACCCCGAACTCTCGGTGTTTCTGGTTCAGCACCGTGAATGGCTGGATGAGCTCCGCCATGTCCAGCACCTGGATACCCGAGTCGTCGAGCACATACACGCTCCAGAGATATTCGCCAGACAGCAGTGGCAGCCGCGGAAACCGCGTGCGGATGCGGTGGCTGCCCATGCCTTGCAGCGGAGCGCCGCCATCGCGGAACTGCGTGCTGGTTCCGAAGACATTGTCCTTGTCCGGCCGAACGATTGCGAACAGCACATGGAATGGCGCCGGTCCATAGGACTCGATCTCGATCTCCACGGACAGGTCCTGGAACGAGTCCACCTGGGCGGGGTTGACGCCGTCGCCGGTCTCGATGGTCAGCCCAGCGATCTTCACCAGCGGTGCCCCCAAAGACACGGGTGCGGGCGCTGGCGCGCTGGCAGCCTTTGCCTGGTCGTTGGCTACCGCATCAGCGGCATCCACCCGCAGGTGTGCGTAGCGGCGCCGCTCATGCGACTCATAGGCTGTCACCACGTCTTCCGTGGCGCCCATGGCCTGAATGCGCCCGCCGTGGATCCAGGCGGCACGCTGGCACAGGCTGCGCACTTGGTACAGGTTGTGGGAGCAGAAAAGTACCGTGGCCCCGCGCTCGCGCAGTTCCAGAATACGGTTCAGGCTTTTCTTCTGAAAATGCAGGTCGCCCACCGACAGCGCCTCATCCACGATCAGCACGTCGGGGTCAATCGCCGTCGCTGCCGCGAACGCCAGCCGCATGAACATGCCGGACGAATATGTCTTGACCGGCCGCTCCAGGGTTTCACGGGTCAGTTCGGAGAATGCGGTCGCCCGGACAACGAAGTCCTCCATGGGCTCGCCCTCCAGGCCGTGCAATGCCGCCATGAAGCGGATGTTGTCATAGCCCGACTCCTCGGGGTGGAAGCCGGCTCCCAGCTCAAGCAGCGCTGCCACCCGGCCTTCGTGCGAAACCGTCCCGCGCGTGGGGCGGATGGTCCCGGCGGCAATCTTCAGCAAGGTGCTCTTGCCCGCCCCGTTCTCGCCAATGAGGCCGAATGTCTCTCCCGCGCGGACCTCAAAATCCACGCCGGTCAGGGCCACATGCACCCGGTGGCGCGGCGTGCGCGTCACCCACTCCCAGAGCCTGTCCTGGGGACGGGCATACACGGTGTAGGTCTTCTCGATACTTTCGAACCGGATGGTCATGGCTTTACAAGGCCTCGCCCAAGGCCGACTTCATGGATCGGAAGAACCACCAGCCCCCGCCGCCCAACAGAACCACCCATACCGCCAGCGCCACCGGCGTGCCGGCCGGCGCCGGCATGTGCAGCACGGCGCTTTGCACCATGAGCACCAGACAGGCCAACGGATTCAGCAGGAACCATTGATGGAATCGCTCCGGCACCTGGGCCAGCGGGTACACCACCGGGGTCAGGTAAAACCACAGCTGCAGCGCAAAGGCCACCATGGACCCGACATCGCGCCAAAGAAAGTGCGCCATGCTCAACAGCAAAGTGAGGCCGAACGTGAGCACAATCTGCGCCAGCACCAGCACCGGCAGCCAAGCCATCGAGGCATAAGGCCCTACGCCCTGCGCGAGGGCCAGCACGAGCAGCAATCCGTAGCCAATGCCCAGCACCAGCAGGCTGCCGCCAACCGATACGGCGGGCAATATCTCCGCAGGCATGGGCTGTTTGCGCAGAAAGTCCTCATAGGCGGCAAGACTGCCCACCCCCCGGCCAACGGCATCCGTGAACGGCAGCCACACCGCCAGCCCCGCCAGCAGATGCAGCAGATAGCCGTTGTCCACGTCCAGCCCCGGCACGCGCACGGCCAGCACGAGGCCAAACAGCACGTAAAAGATCGCGAGCGTGGCCAAAGGCTGCACAAAGGCCCAGGCAAAGCCCAGCACGGAGCCGGCATAGCGGGTCTTGAACTCCCGGACCATCCAGTAGCGCCAGAGCACCCACAATTGACGCGGATTGCGGGGCGTGGCCGACGATACGGCCGCGGAGCGGGACGTTGGAGTGGGTGGCGTCATGCGACCGTCCTCAGCCACTCGACCGCCCGGGACACACCGTCTTCAAAGGCCACCGTCGGGGTCCAGTGCAATTCCTCCCGCGCGCGCGAGATGTCCAGTACGTTCACCGGAGGATCGAAGGGGCGCGCGGGGAACACCCGGCGCTCTACCCGGCGCCCAAGCAATTGCTCAAGGGTGGCCACGATGTCGTTGACGCTGTGGCCGGCTCCGCCACCCACGTTGAAGATCCTGGCTTCGCCTTCGTGCCGGGATGCGGCAGCGAAAGCGCGCCCCACATCGGCGGCGTAGACAAAATCGCGCACCACGGAACCATCTCCCCACACATCCAGGGGCTGCGCATGGAGCGCGCGATGCGCAAACACCGCGATCACGCCCTGCACCCCATGGGGCTGCTGCCATTCGCCGTAAGGATTGCTCAGCCGCAGAATCCGCACGGGCAGGCCATGCTGCGCCTCTTCGATGCGCAGGTGGTGCTCAATGGCCAGCTTGGTTGCGCCATAGGCCCCCATGGGCAGGGTCGGATGGGATTCGCTCAGCGGCACCGTCTGCGGCCGGCCGTACACCGCCCCGCCGGACGACGCAAACAGCAGCCGGGGGCGCGCTGCCTTCCGGCGCAAGTCCTGCAGCAGGCGCAACGTACCCACCAAGTTCGTCTGCACATCGCCAATGGGGTCCTCGCTGGCGGTGGCCGGCACCGTGGAAGACGCCAGATGGACCACCAGATCTGCACCACCCACCTTGTCCCACCAGGTGGCCAGGTCAAAGCAATCGGCCTGCACCTCCCCCGCCAGCCAGGACGCACGAACGTCTGCGGGTGGGCAGCGGTCCACCGACCACACCAACGCGCCTTCGTTGGCCAGGGCCCGTCCGATATGGCGGCCGAGAAAGCCCGCACCGCCCAGAATTACGCAGCGCATCAGTGATGGCCTTCCTGGCCATCGCCACGCGCGTGCAGCAAGGCGGCCTCAAACTCCTGCGCAACGGCATCCCAGGTCTGCGAGCGGGCGAAGGACTCTCCCCGCGCACTCAAGGCCTGGCGTCGCGCATCGTCCTGCAGCAATTCGCAAACCGCTTCAGTCAGGCCTTCCGGCGATGACTCGGCGAGCAAGGCCACCTTGTCGTCCAGCAACCATTCCACGTTCGGCCCGCGGTTGGAGACTACGGTGCAACCGCAGGCCATCAGTTCCAAGGGCAGCAATGAAGCATTGGTCAACGACAGCACCAACGCCACATCGCATTGGCTGTAGAGATCCGGCAGATCATCCAGCGCCAAGGTCCCGCAGGCGAGGTGCGGAAACGGAAGGTGGTACGCGGCGGTATCCCATCCCGCCAAGACAAAATGCGTGTCGGGCATACGCTCCCACACAGCATTCAGGACCAGAAGTCCGAGCTCGAACGCTCGGCGGGGCGTGGGCGGACGGGCATAAAAGAACACCCTGCGGATTTTCGGCTCGCGGCGCGGCAAACGGCGGTACCGGTCCAGTTCCACGCCAAAGCCCACCGCGTGCGTGACCATTCCGTAGTCCTGCGACAGCTTGTGGGCCAGCCAGCCGCCTGCCGTGACACCGAAAAAGCCGAAGTGGTACGTGTTTTCGGCGAGCACCGACTCCGTTCCCACCGGATAGAAATGGGGCTCGTAATCCTGCACGAAGTACAGCTTCCGGGTCGCCCCGGTGAAAGCCCGCACGGCGTAGGCCGTATCCCATCCCGTGGCAATTGCAAACTCGCAAGGAGGAAGCGCGCTCGTACCCAATAGCACCTGCGCCTGGAGCGGGAAAAAGTGCTCCCGGATGGCTTCGCGCGCCTCGTCCGCTTCGTGGTGCCGTACCGGGGTTGCAATCACGATGGTGGACGTATATCCCATCTGCTCCAAATGCCAGATGGTGCGGAAGATGTTCAGGTGGCCACCGGAGCCCCTGTTGAAGTCCGGAATGAACCACAGCAAGGTGCCGGCCGCCGCTTTGCCGGGCTGAACGGGAAGCACGTAGGGCAGCGCGAACTCATAGTGTCGAAAGACATTGATCTGGTGCACCGGCCCTTGGCGCAAGCGCCGCACCACCGCGCGCAAAGCTGCAAAAACACCCTCCTTGCGCGCCATCTCTTTCACGCGCCAGATCTTCTGCCGAAGATTCCACGCCATGGTCAGGCCCTCCCCGCGCGCTGCAACTGCTCGTCGCGGGAAATGGAACGCAACAGCCACTGCGGCAGCCGCTCGTGCCGTGTGCCCAGGAATTGGCCCGCCACACGGGCCATTTCGATGAACGCCATGTACACAGCATCCTTGAACAACCGCCAGCCATGCATGCCCCCACTGCGCAGCCACCCGAAATCCCGCCGGGCCAGGTACACGGCCGACTTCAGCGCTTGGGTCATGCTGCCTTGGAGTCGGTAGCCGAAATAGCGATTGAACGAACGCGCCTCGTCAAAATTGCGCTGCAGTGTCTCCCACACGCCGAAGTCGTGCGAGTGGTAGACCACGGCATCTGGGACAAAAGCCTTGGCATGCCCCGCCTCAATGGCGCGTAGCGCCCAAGTCTGGTCTTCGGCGAATGCCACCTCGGGCAAGGGCAACTGCTCCCAGACCGACCGCCGGATACAGGAGTTGTTACTGGAGAAGAAGTGCAGCCACTGGCGGTATCCAGGATCGCTGGCAAACCTTGCGCGGTCTTCCAGGCGAACGACCGAGAGCTTGTCGCCAAAGCCTGCAAAGTGCTGGTCTAGTTCCCGGTGGGTCACATACCGCGCCTCAGGATGCGCGCGATGGGGTCCGAAAGCGCCCGCGACGTCAGGCTGTGCGTCACAGCCCTCCACCATGTTGCGAAGCCACTGAGCGCTTGCCGGGCGCGCATCCTGCGTGATGAACACCAGGAACTCCCCCCGGGCCATCGAAGCCAGCTGATTGCGCGTCCGCCCATGCCCGAATTCGGAGGCGGGAATGGTTTCCACCCGCACGCCGCGCTGCCGCGCACATTCCACAGAGCCATCGGACGATCCGGAGTCCACCACCAGGACCTCAAAAGGCCATGGCGTTTCCTGGGTCAGTACCGTGTCCAGCACTTTGCCCAGAAAGGGCCCTCCGTTCTTGACGGGGATCAATACGGAGGCGCGTATGTCAGTCATTGTCTAGTGGGTAGCCGCTGATCGTGCCGGGGAACTTCCCGAACTGTGAGCCCACGGCATCGCTGCGGTGCAGGGCTGCGGTTGATCTGCAAAACCAACCATTGTAATGTGAGCCCCTTTGCGGACCCCGCCCCGCAGCCCATACAGCCCTTCGCGGCAGCGATTATTTTGCTGCAGACTGTTTCGCAAACAGGGCACGGATGGCGGCACCGTCCAGTTCTACGCCATACTTTTTGAACAGATCTTCGCGAATTTTCCTGCTGGCTTCCTGCCGACAGAAGGTGACGGCCCGTGTCGGCACGGAGACCGCTGCAGCCTCCCATGTGAGTTGCTGCGCTTCGCGTTTTTCATTGACCTTGAAAAGGTACGCAAAATCCCCCTCGCGCAACGGGCCTACCATTTCACCTTCCTTAGCAGTAGCAAGCACGCGCAACACGCTAGCATCCTCCTCAAACAGCGTAATCCAGCCGAGGTCGCCCTGCGGGTCCAGCTTGTAGATCCCCTCGGCCTGCTTTGCCACCTCCTCGAAAGTGCTCTTGCCCGTGGCAACGGCTTGCACCTCCTTTAGCAGCCAAGCAGTTGCAGGCTCACCTTCAACGACTTCACTCGCCGGCAGGATGATGCGGCTCAGCCGGGCCATCGCAGGAACGCGAAATGCCCGAGGATGCTCCTCAAAGTACTTACGCGATTCAGCCTCGTCCGCGGGGGGCTTGCAAGCCGGTGCGAGCTTGGTGTAAACCGCTTGCGCATACACGTCGTCAAATCGTAGCTCACCCCTGCCCTCGTCACGGGGCACGCCGATGGCGGCCCCCTCCAGCATCAGCGCCCGAACCAGCGCCATTTCACGCAACGTCGTCTGCACTCCCCAGATGTTCCGGCCCGACGCCCGCAGATCTACCCGCCGCTCCAGATAAACAGAAAAGTCATCCTGGGTGATCGACTCGCCGTTGGACAGTTTGACCAAGGGTTCAGCCGCCGCAGTTACAGAAGCCATGGCCGAGAAAGCAACAGCCACTGCCATACGAAACAAAGTCCCATTCTGCAAAAGTTGACGCATAGAAGTATTGAAAAAGCAAGTAATCACAAACGTTGGACCGCGCGATCCCACAATGGGCCATAGATCACATCCACGACCGCATCCGCAGAGTTGAGCACGACCATGTCGCGCTCGCCATCCCCATCCAGATCGATCAGTTGCAGGCCCGTAGAAAAACCGCTGGTCTTTATCCATCGCGTCTCCAGCACCCTGCCCTCGGGATCCAGCCGCTGGAGGTACAACTTGCCGTCCTCGCCCCAGGCGACTAGATCGTCCGCGAGAGGTGCAACCGCGACGCTGCCCGTCAGAGGGGAAGCGATCCATTGGAGTTCCCCGGTTTGCATATGGATGCGCGCATTGCGCCCTCCCGTCTCAAGGGCTACGTACAGCCACTGACCTGAAGGCGATGGGCGCACCTGGCGCGCCACAGCATCAAAGCTGGCAAGCACGCGCGGAGCTGCCAAGGGGTCGGTTTCAGACACGGCCACCACCTTGCGATCGTCCAGGCACGCGGCCGCGGTCCCTCCTCCCGAGGCCCCCGGAAGCTGAATCACCCCGACCGGATGCCATGGCGCCTCGCACCAACGAGTCCTCTTTACAGAGGCGGCCTGACGGTTGTCTTCGTACCAGTCGACCCACGCGACGTCTTTACCGCTGTAGGGCGTAGCCAACAACTTGTAGTGCCCCTGTGATGCACTGACCAGGATGACATCGCGGGGCGCAAAACCTACGTGCGCTTGGTGGACTCGCACCATGCGGCCGTTTTCAATACGGAAAAAATCCAGACTTCCCGCATTTTCCACTGCAGCTACCACCAGATCGTCTGACAGCCATTTGGCAGAATCAGGATGGTAAGCCAGGGGCTGGCGGTCCAGTAGCCGCGAGCCCCGGCCCTCAAACTGGTGCAATGCCAATCGCCCTTCCTCATGCTCAACAAGAACCAACCTGCAGCCTGAGGCCACCGTGCACCAGGCCTGGCCTCCCCATGCCATAGGCGCATCAAGGCTGATTCGGGTAGGCCCACCAAAAGGCGCTTGGGCCGCTGGGGGTAATGAATTATTGACCGGCTCAGAAACCGGGAGTGCCTGACAAGCAGCCAGCACAGAGACTGCAAGCCCCCCCAACCAACCCAAGCGAACAGAACGGAACAACTGCATAACACCTCCAGAAACCAAAAAAAATGGCGCCAAGCGGCGCCATTCTTTTTCTAGACGATGCCCCTGAGGGCATTGTCAGATTGCATATTTTTCCTTCACACCGCTGCACCAAGGCGCAGCAGTGCAAGAGAAAAATTAGTTGTGCGAACCCAGGACGGACTGCACAGCACCGAAAGCAGGTGCGCTGATCAGGCTGTACGTGAACATCGAACCACCCACGTCGTACAGAGCACCGGAAGTAGGTGCGCCGACAGCACGGGCAGCAACAGGGCTCCATTCGATGAAGCCGTCGGTGAAGTTGGCAGGACGGCCAGGAATGGTTTCGGGGTTGAAGAACGACAGTTCGGCTTCAGCCAGCGAGAAGTTCACAGACTTGCGGTTCTGTGCAGCGTCGTACATGTTGACCGTGTGCGTGCCACGGTGGCTGCCGGTCGACCACACAACGATACGGGTTTCCAGGCCAGCGTCCAGGGCGCTGTCCACAGCGTAACGCATGCTGAAAGCAGGCGTAGCGGAAGGACCGACGGGCACAGTACGTGCACCAGCAACGCTCACCAGACTGTCAGGACCCAGGTTGGTCAGATCAGCACCGGTACCCGAGAACGTCAGGTTGCCATCGATCACGGGCACGAAAGCCACGTCTTGAGCAGCGGTGTTCACATGGAACGCGCTGCCGCTGATCAGGCCGGTAGAGCCGGTGGTACCCACAACAGCGTTGCTGGTTGCGCAAGCAGCAGCAGCGCTGGATGCAGCAGTGGTAGCGCCGACGGCGAACACCAGGTAGCCACGCGTGCCAGCCAGACCTTGGCCGGATTGTTGCGACCAGATGAAGGGCTCGTAGTCCTTGTTGGTCATTGCGAAGCAACCGTCGGTGACGTGGTTGGAGTTCGCATCGAAGAAGGTCCAGAACACGCCAACCGTGCCGCCGGATTGGTTGACGATACCCACAGCGGTGGTGTCGGTGTCGCCGTTGTGGATCACGTTAGGAACCACGAAACCATTGCTGAACGTACCCACGGTGTACGCCTGCGCCACACCAGCACTCAGCGCAGCGGCTGCAACGGCTGCCATTGCAAATTTTTTCATCTTCTCAGTCCTTAGATAATTGAAGGAAGCTTTCCCACCCTGTGCGGGATCTGCAACCCATCCGTACTCCGTTTGGGTTGGTGCAATCTTATACTGATACCTTCGATTTTTTCAACCAATTTCCGCCAGAAACCCAACGCATGCTTGTTTGTTGCACTCAAACAACGAAGTGTCACTCGGGTGTTGGAAAGAACGAACTACGGCGCTGCACATGGTGCCACACGCCACCGATCTTGCGCCACTCATCTTCGACGGTGGATTCCTGCCGCCGCACTCTCAGCAGGGGCAACGAGTAGCGAGCCCACACGTTGAGGATGGCGCGGTCACCTTCAATGCTTTTCACGCCACGCACTTCCACGGCGTCAAATGCAATCCCGCCGCGCTTGAGATACGCCTCCAGGGTAGCGCTGGGATCCTTGGAAAGCTCCTCGTAGGCCCAGGCCCCGACGCGGTCATTGCTGCGAATCAGCGCCCAGTAGGCTTTGGCGCGCTGGAGCAGCGCCGCTTCACTGCCTTCGCTCGAAGCGGCAACGCCGCCGGTGGCAGCGCAACCACCCAAGCCAGTCATCAGCACGGGTGCCGCCAGGATCAGATGACGGCGGCTGATAGTTGGTGTCATGTAATGGATCTCCTGGTTGACTATCGTTTATATATATGTGTGGAGTCGGAGCAACATGCTCCGGCCCCAACGTCCCGCTTCAACGCCACGGTTGCAGCGGGGTGTCTGCCGGCTTGATGCCCATGGGCTGGGCTTGCAAGGACAGAGAACGCATGCGCTCCCGCATTTCGGCACTGGCAGAACGCAGTTGATCGTCATCTTCCAAGACACGCGGCGTCATCAAAACCAGCAGTTCTGTGCGGTCTCGCGTGTTGGTCGTGGTCGAGAACAAGGCGCCCAGCAACGGGATATCTGCCAGCCCGGGCACGCCCGAACGAGATCCACTGTCGTTTTCGCGGATCAACCCACCCAACACGATGGGTTCGCCCGAGCGTACGGCGACACGGGTCTGAATTTGCCGTGTCTGGAAAAAACGTTGTTGTGTCGCGGTGTCTGTCTCACCCACGTCGGTCACCTGTTGAGAGATGTCCAACGTGATCAACCCCCCTGCATTGACCGAGGGCGTAACGGCAAGTACCACCCCAGTGTCTTTGTAGACGATGGACTCTGTGACCAGATTGCCAGTGGTGACAGAGGTCGACGATTTGATAGGCTGCTGCCGACCGACCTGAATGGTGGCACTGTGGTTGTTCAGAACCAATAACGACGGATTGGATAGCAGCCGCACCTGGGATTTGTCACTGAGCGCATTGAGGGTGGCACGCACCGCATTTGCCTTGTTGATGATGGTGTAGGAAAAGCCCGGCTGTTTGGCCGAGATATCGCCACTCTTATTCATGTTCAGCAATGCCCGCCCCTCGCGCCCATTGCTGAGGTCGTTTTGCAAGTACCACTCCAAACCGTAGGAAAGATTGCCCGTAAGGCTCACCTCCACAATGCTGGCTTCGATCAGGATCTGCATCGGCGCCTTGTCCAGTTCGCGCAACGCCTGCTCGATCCGGCGGTATTCGGTGCGCGGCGCACGAATCAGCAGCGCATTGCGCTTCTCGTCCGCAACCACGCGCACATTGCCTTCCAACTGGCTGGTTGACGTGAGCGATGTGTTGTTCGAGGCCGTCCTGTTGCCCGTCACGCCGAACGCGGTGCCCATGGAACTGGTGCCCGACCCTGTGCTGCCGCTGTTTCCGAGCGCACTGGTATTGCCCGTACCGAGACCGCCCCCAAGACCGACCCCTTGCCCAAACTGCGTTGGCGCCGCCCCGGCTGCCACCCCCCCAGAACGGGCTGCCCCCGACTGACCGCTGAACAGGCCGTTGAGCATTTCCGCCAGTTGCAGCGCCGATCCGTTCTGCACGGGATACACGAACAGCCCGGCCTCCATGGCATCGGTGGGGCGGTCCAGGCGCCGGATCCAGGTTTCCACCTGTGCCAACAGATGGCTGCGCGGCGTGACCACCACGATGGCGTTGAGGCGTTCCACCGGGAACAGGCGAATGAGCCCGCCCAGCGGGTTGGCGATCTGGGCGCCCATGCTGCTGGCCGCGCCCGCGCCTCCACTGCCGCCCGCAACGCCAGCGGCACCTGCGGGGGCTCCGCCTGAGGACGAAGCGCCTCCGCCGCCATAGGGGTCAGACGACTTGTCATTGCCCAGCATGGCCTGCAGTGCATCGCGCACCACGTTGACATTGGCGTTTTCCAGTACGAAGACGCCCAGGGACATGCCAGAGAGGAAGTCAACGTCGAAGGCTTCCACCATTTCAAGCCAGCCGCCCAGTTGCGCCTTGCTGCCCTGCAACACCAGCAGGTTGCGCATGGAGTCCACGTAGACAATGGCTTCCCGCGGCGCCAGGGGCGCGAGGATCTTGGCCATCTCGGCCGCGGCAATGTGGTTCAGCGGCACGATGACCGTGCCGGCGCCCGCGAGGTCTTTGAATTTGGAAGACCCCACCACCGGCCGCGCGCCGATGGTGACCGTGCGTTTGGTCACGTGGTACACGCCGGCGTTGTCGCGGACGATGGCCAAGTCGTGTGGCAGGAGGACGGCGTCCAGCACGTCCAGCACCTGGCTGCGCGCCAGCGGTTGCCGGGTGCTCAGGCTGACCACGGTTTCACCGCCTGCGTCGATGGTGTAGTTCAGCTTGAGCAGGTCGCCCAGCAAGGCCACAGCCAGATTGCTGACAGTGACGTTCTCGAAATTGAGGGAAACCTTGTCGCCGCGGGCCAGGACGGGGTCCACTTTCGGTGCTACATCACCCTTGACGAACTGGTCGTTGCCCGGGAACACCTTGCTGGTGGAAGTTGTCGGCTTTTTGGCTGGGTCCTTGGCCCCGTCTTTGGCGGCGGCATCTGCCGGCGCGGGATTAGGGACTGCAGGCGCTGCAGATGCTGGCGTCACGGGGGCGGGCACTGCCGCAGGCGCCGCAGTCTTGGTATCCGCGGGGGAGGACGGCGCAGCAGCTGGCCCACCTTGCGTGCTGGCACAGCCCGAAGCCAGCAGCGCCAGCAAAAGGATGGATGGCCGAATGTTCATAGAAATTGCTCCGAAAAGGTGTACCGCAAGGGCTTACCGATTGTTGGGTGCGGGGCGGCGTGGCCGCTCTCCGACGGGGCTGCCACCGGCTTTCGCGGGCGGCGGCGCGCTCCCGGCCTCCAGTGGGCGCTCCACCCGCTGATCGTCGGCCGAGATGAAAAGTGCCTTGCGGCCGTCAAAAGAATCGATGCGCCAAGGTTTGGTGTCCGCAGTGATCTTGAGCGTGCTGCCGTCGGCCCGTTGCAACACGGCGACGCGCTCCTTGCCCGACTCGAACACCGCCGTCAGACGGGACTGCATCAGTTCCGTCACCAAGCTGGTCTTCTTCTCTTCCACGGCCACGGGGCGCCGGGCGGACCACAGCACGGGCCGTTCCACAGCCTGCTTGGCGCGGACCTTGATCGCCTGCGGCATGGGCTCGACCTTTGGAAGATCGGGCTTGCGCGGGGCGGGCGGAGACCAGCGGTCTTTTTCGGCATTCCACCAATACGCGCTGGCAGCCAACGCTGCCACACCCACAACGGGGCCCAGGTACCAGGACTTGATCATGGCTTGGCCTTTTCTGGCGCCAGCGGGGCCTCCAGTTGCAACGTCAGCCGGGCGTTCTGCGGGCCCGGCCCGGCCGCGGTGCCCTCACGCGTGATATTGGCGGTGCGCACCCAGAACGGGGGGCGGTGCGTCTGCAGGCTTTCCATGAAGCCCACCAACTTGACCCACTCGCCACTGACCGTTGCCGTCAGGCGTATGCGCGCGAGCTTCCCGCCCTCCCCGGGCTCCAGTGCCACTTGCGAGGACACGAGGGTGCTACCGGAGGCGACGATCAATTGCCGCAGTTTCTGCTGCACGTCGTTTTGCGCGGTTTCGCCCGCTGGGTGCAGCATGGGCGCCACGGCGCCACTGGCGGCGCCGAGCAGCGTCTCGATCTCCTCGCCGGCATTCACGACCCCTTCCAGCCGCTCACTGCGGGGCTCCAGCTGTTGCAGCGCGTTGTCATAGCGGACCCAGAGGGTCCGGTAGACCAGTGCCGCGCCCGTCAGCACCCCGACCAACAGTACCAGCAACAGCACGATTGAGCGGCGGCGCCACACATTCATCTTCATGGTTTTGCTCCCTCGCCGCGCCACCGCATTTCAAAGGTGAAGCGCTCCTTGTTCAGGGTTGCGTCCCGCACGCTGGCACCCGTGGCACGCACGTCGGACAGACCGGGCTGGCGCCCCAGTTGCCCGATCAGTTCGGAGGCGTTGCCCGTGAGGCCCGTCACCCGGATTTCATTGCCGTTGACCTCGATGCGGTCCAGCCAGGCGTCGGAGGGAATGGCTGTGGACAATGCCTCAATCACGCTGGCCAGCGGCAAATCCGAGTTCACGCTCTTGCGCAATTCCTCCGCCAGTTCGGCCTGATGGCGCAGTTCATCCATCTTCTGGCGCAACGGGCCCGCTTTCGGCTCAAGCATGCTGACGTGCTCCACCGCGCGCACCACAGCCTGGCGCTTCAGCACCAGGGGCATCAGCGCCGGCAGCGAGAGCGCGGCCAGCACAAGCGCTACCAGCGCCATGCCGCCCCAGTCCATCCAGCGCTGGCGCGCGTCCAGCTTGCGCCATGCTGCTGCGCGCACAGGGTATGCCCGTCCTTGGCGCACCAGGTACACCGGGGCGCTCTCCGGCAGTCCTTGCTGCTCCACCTGCTGGGCCAGGGTGTTGCGTCGGCACATGCCCCACTCGACCGACCAGCCGCCTTGGGCCTGAGGCTCGGCATGCCAAGCCGCCACAATCTGCTCCGGCGGCATGGGAGACACCCGCCACAAGGCTTCCTCGATGCCGCCAGCCAGGGCGCGCCGCGGCATGTCGGGCAGCTGCAGCGTGCCCCAAAGGCAATCCGACTCGCCCACCAGCAGACAGGAGGCCTTGCCGCTACCCGACCGCGGACGGGCGCGGGTGCCTGTGACAGACCACCGTGTGCCATCCGTGGCCACGGCCGCTGCAGACATGGCGGGCCAGGCGCCATGTTCCATCAAAACCCGCTTGAAATCGCCAAAGCCCCAGGCCATGCGGTCCAGCATGGTCTGTGCGCGAAGAGAGAGCTGCCCCCAACCTGTCATGGCTTGAATTCCTGTTCCGACTTGTTTAAGCGGCGCGTCGGCTCCAACGAGAGCATCGTCCAAGGCGTCAATCCGCCAGGCCGTTCTCCGAGGTCAACCCATGCTTCCCTTTGCCACCATCGATCCCCCTCGGTCCGGACATACGCCTTGAGGCGCATCGTCTGGCCGCCGCTCGAGCGGGCAGGCGAAAAGAACTCGGCAGCGGCTCCGCTCAGAAGCACGCCAGCCCGGTTCTCGGGTGGGGAATGTTGAATGCGCGCCCCCAAGCCAGGTTGCCCTGTGAGGGCGTCGATCAAGGCGGGGGGAGCCGAATCGATCTCGATGCGTTGCTGCCCGTTGATACCCAAATGGGGGGCGATTATCTCATACAGCTCCGGGGTCATTCCCAGCACGGAGCGCAGCTCGGAGATGTCGTCCAAGGCCCCATTTCGCGGCAGAGTGGGCCAGCCGGCCGCACGGTATTGCGCCGCCTCCGCGCCGCCCACGCCCCCCGGCGCATCGTCCGGGTCGATGAAGTCGTGCACGCGCGAGGTCATGATGGCCGCTTCGCCAGCCGACAATCCGCCTGCCCTCTGGAAGAGGGCTTGCAGCAGAGGTTCGCTGGCCACGTTCACGTCCACAAGGCCGCCCGATGGGGTGACCTCGACCCACACCTCCACCCCCCCGAAGGACTGGCGCTGGATTCGATAGTGGCTCTCCGGCCCGCGCTCCACCATCATGCGCTGCGTCGTGAGCTGGATTGCGGCATCGAGCACGGACTCCGCCCGCAGCCGCTCCAGGTCCAGCCCGGCGCGCAGGGTCTGCTGGCGTATGCCCCGTGCGCTGGCCATGACGACCAGAGACAACGCTGCCACCAGCCACAGCACCAGGATCAATGCCGCCCCCCTGCTGCGCAGGGCTTGGTTGGGTGCGGTCATCATCGGGCCCTGATCAAAGGAAATATCAGGGGTGGCCAGTCCCCCTGCGCATCGCCAATGTCCAGGCGAATGCGTGCCGGGTACGCGGGCTTGGCAGCGTCCCACTGCTGCGTCCACTGACCCGTCTGCCCGTCTTGGTAGTGCCACTGCAAGGTGCGCACATCGGCCATCAGCGTTTCACGCAAGGCCTGCTTCCAGTCCAGGTCCATGAGGGCGCCGTCATACGGAACCGCCTCCACCGACAGGTCCACGCTGCCGTTGTCGTGGCGCAAGGGGTTCATGCGGAACACGTAAAGGCCGCCCGCCTCGCCCCGCTCCGGCAGCGGGGCCACCCACAGCAGGCCGGCGGCATTGCCGCTGAAAAAGTTAACAAAAGTGTTTTCATTGCGCCGGCTCAGCAGGCGCAGGGCATCAAATTTGCGCCCGAGCCACTGGCTGACCACCAGCATGCGTTCGGTGCGCTCGACCACGCGCTGGTTGCGCTCTTCGGTCCGCCCAATCACACCGACCCCGGCAAACATGAGCGCCACCACGGCCGACGTGACGGCCAGGCCGATCAGCAACTCCAGCAGGGTAAAGCCCCGGGACGAGGTACGCGCGGCCCGGGTCATGGCGCACCCCTGTAGGGTTTCCAGGTGGTCCAGGTGGACACCGGCACGCCGTCCTTGCGGACTTCCACCGTCACCCTGGCAGCCTGCAAGGGCCCGCCGGGTGCGGGGCGGCCATCTTCTTCCATCACCGGGACCTGCTCCGGCGCCACCTGGATATGCCATTGCCACGGGCCGGACTGGCCCGAGTCCTGTCGTATCAGGTCTTCCGCGAAGGTTCCCGCCGCCAGCGCCGACCGCGCGACCAAGGTGGCTTGCACGCGCGCCTCCACATCCACCACGTTCTTGGAACCTTGCCCCACGCTGCGGTAGAGACTGGCGAGCGCAATGGAGGCGATGGCCATCGCTACCAACGCTTCCAGCAGGCTGAAGCCCCGCACCCTGCGTGCAGAAGACAGCCGTGGTGCAAGAGGCGCCCGCCACGCGGAGCCAAGGGACAGCGCAACGTTGCTCATGACTGCGCCGCGGCTGCGGTTTGCTCCAGCGTTCCGAAAAGCCAGTTCACGCGGAACGCAGTGCCCAGGGCGCCCCGCAGCACAGCGATCCGGCCGCCCCGGGCGCCGCCGTCGGAATTGAAGACAAAGATGGGCTGCCCTGCCACTTCCGGCGCATTTTGGCGCGCGCGGGTACCGCGCTCAACGGCCTGCCATTGCACGGACAAAGGTTCCGGCACCTGCAAGGCGGGAGCACCATCCACCAGAAGCTGCCGGCTGCCCGGCTCGTAGCTGACCGTGACGGGACGCCCTTCCTGCACGCTGAGCGTGCGGGCCCTGTTGAGCTGGCTGGCCACGTCCCGAACGGTCTGGCTGTACCGCGCCCGGTCCAGGTAGGCCTGGCCGCTCAGGCCCGCCACCGTGGCCGCGATGGCGGCCACCACCAGCACGATCAACAGCTCCAGCAGCGTAAAGCCGGCGCCACGGCGCTGGGACGCCCGCAGCGACGGGCGCGCGCAAAACGGACCAGGAGGCCACAGCACAGAAAAATGGCAGGAAAGAAGACTCAGTTGTAGACGTCCGAGTTTTCGCCGTCGCCGCCCGGCTTGCCGTCGGCGCCCAGGGTGAACACGTCCGGTCCGCCATTGCGGCCGGGGTTCTTGTAAAGGTATGCGGCGCCCCAGGGATCCGGCGGCAGGCCCTTCTTCACGTAAGGGCCGTTCCAGCCCTGCGCCGTGCCGGGACGTTCGGCCAGGGCCCGCAGGCCCTCGGCGTCCGTGGGGTACCGGCCAACATCGAGCTTGAACAGGTCCAGGCTCTGCTCCAGCTCCGCGATCTGGACGCGCGCCGTCTTCGACTTGGCGCCGCCCAGCTGGTCCAGCACCTTGGGACCCACCAGCCCTGCCAGCAGCGTCAAGATGACCAACACCACCAGCAATTCGATCAGGGTGAAGCCGGAAGAACGACGCACCCGCGCCGCACCGAAGCGGCCCAAACTCTTCATATTCATATCAAACTTGCTCCGAACATCCAAAATCAAATGGTCTCATTAATGGACAGCACGCCGCCCAGGATCGCAATGATGATGAACGCCACCAGGGCGCCCAGCACAATGATGATCAGCGGCTCCATGGCAGCCAGCACGCGGCCCATGGTACGCCGGCCCTCTTCTTCGTAGCGGTCGGCAAGGCCCAGCAGGGTGATGTCGAGCTGGCCCGTCTCTTCCGCCACGCGGATGAGCTGCGGCGTGCTGGATTTGCCCAGGTACGGCGATGCGAACCCGGAGGACAGTCGCTTGCCCGCCTTCACGATGCCCACCAGCGGCTCGATATCCTTGCGCAACGCGGTGTTGGTCAACGTATCGATGGCAATGCGCAATGCATCGACCATCGGCACGCCCCGCTGCAGCAGGATACCGAAGGTGCGGAAGTAGATGGCGAATTGCAGATTGCTCAGCACCCTGCCCAGCAGGGGCAGGCCCAGCAGCGTCCCATCGAGCCGCAGCCGCCCGGCCGGTGTCGCCGCCCAGCGCGAGCCCAGGAACAGCACCACCGTCAGGCCCAGGAGGATCGCCATCCAGTGCGACCGGATGGTATCGCTGAGGTTGACCACCATCCGCGTGGAGTACGGCAGCTTGTCGCCCATGGAGTCAAAGATCCCGCGGAACTGGGGCACCACAAACGCCAGAAGCAGCGTCACGGACAGCACGGCCACGATCAGCAGGATGACCGGATAGGTCATGGACGAGATGACGTAATTGCGCAGCTTGTCCTCGGCCTCCAGCTGGACCGTCAGCTCCTTCAAGACCACATGGAGCGAACCGGAGGTCTCGCCGGCGCGTATCAGCACCAGGTACTGGCGGCCCAGGTCCTGCTCGAAAGGCAGCAGGGACTGGTAGAGGGACTTGCCCCCGCGCACGCCCTCTTCCACCTTGGCGATGAAGGCCTTCAGGCGCTCGGTGTCCGCAGTCTCCTTGAGCATGGCCAGCGCCTTGTCCAGCGGCATGTTGGCCTGCTTGAGGTGGGCCATCTCCCGGCTGAACAGAAGAATGTCGCTGCGCTTGAGCTTGGCACCGCGCCGCTGTGGCTCGGCCTCGGCGGCGCCAGCAGAGTCGTCGGAGATCCGCACGGGCGTCACACCTTGTCCGATCAGCCGCAACCGCGCGGTTTCCACGTTCGCGGCGCGCACCGTCCCCTGGCAGGATTTGCCATCGGACATCACACCTTCGTATCGGAATTCAATCATGTTGACGCGCAACGCGCAGCACTTCTTCGGCCGTGGTCAAACCCTGGAAAACCTTGGTGGCGCCATCCTGCAACAAGTTCCCCCCGGCATAGGCGCCGTCCCCGCTGCCCAAGGATGAGCCCCGTTCAAGCACCACCTTTTTTACATCTTCCGTCATGACCAGCAATTCGTGGACGGCAAGCCGGCCCCGGTAGCCCGTCCCGCGGCAGGCCGGGCAACCCACGGCGCGGTAGACCACCTGCCCTTCGGGCAGCGGCAGCCCCAGCGATGCAGCAGCCGCCTGCGCCTGGTCCGGCTGCAGTGGCACCTTGCATTCCTCGCACAGCTTGCGCACCAGGCGCTGCGCCAGCACGCCGATGACAGACGCCGTGATCAGGTACGGCTCCACGCCCATGTTGATCAACCGGACGATGGCCCCCAGCGCGCTGTTGGTGTGCAGCGTGGACATGACCAAGTGGCCGGTGAGCGCCGCCTGAACCGCGATTTCAGCGGTTTCGCCGTCGCGCATTTCGCCGATCATGATGACGTCCGGGTCCTGGCGCAGGAAGGAGCGCAGCACCTTGGCAAAGGTCAGGCCGATCTGGGGCTGCACCTGCACCTGGTTCAGCCATTGCAGCCGGTATTCCACCGGGTCTTCCACCGTCAGGATCTTGAGGTTCTCGCCCTCCAGCTCCTGCATGGACGCATACAGGGTGGTGGACTTGCCCGAGCCGGTCGGGCCGGTGACCAGAAAGATCCCGTGCGGCACGCTGAGGAGCTGCCGCATCGTCTTCAACGTGGGCGGCGTGAAGTGCAGGCTTTCCAGCGAAAGCAGGTCGAAATTCTTCTCCAGCAACCGCATGACGACCGATTCGCCAAACATGGTGGGAATGGTGGACACCCGGGAGTCCATTTCCTTGCCATGCACGCGCAGCTTGGTGCGCCCGTCCTGCGGCATGCGGCGCTCGGCGATGTCCAGCTGCGACAGGATCTTGATCCGGGAGACGACGGCGGGAGCGTCCTTGTTGTCGATCTCGTCGATGGGGTAGAGCTCTCCGTCCACCCGGATGCGGACCACCGACTTTTCTTCGTAGGTCTCGATGTGGATGTCCGAAGCCTGGGCCGCCACGGCCTGCGACAGGATCTGGCTCACGCGCTGGATGATGGGCGCCTCGGACGCCATGTCCCGCAGGTGCTCGATGAACTCCGTGGCCTCGAACTGGTCCGCGACCGCATCCCCTTCGGGCTCCGATTCCTGCACATACCAGGCGTTGAGCTGGCTGGAGATTTCGGTTTCCAGGCCGAAATACAGGTTCGGAACCTGGCCAAACACCAGCCGCAGCGCATCGCGCAGGGCCGGGCTGCGGGGGTCCACCGAAGCAAAGTCCGGCAGGGCCTCGGCGTCTTCGGCTTCGCCCAGCGGCAACAGGTTGTTGGCCAGCAAGAAGCTGGTGTTCAACCGGGCGGTGGGGGGCTTTTCCTTGGGAAAAGCGTCCTGGCGCACCAGCGGAAGGCCCGCCTGGCGGGAGAGCGCCGCGTACACATCGACCTCGGACACCAACCCCAGGCTGATCAACAGCCGGCCCAGGCGCCCTCCCATGGAGCGCTGGACCTCCAGCGCCCGCTCCAGATCGTTGCGCGAGAGCTTCGCGTCCGACAGCAGCATTTCGCCCAGTTTCCGGGGCTGGTCCTGTTCTTCCATCAATTCGTTGCCTTCAGCATGTTTGCAGCCGGGATTGTCCTTGGTTTACACGGAACCCGGCCGGACCTGGGTGCCACGCCTGCCCAGCATCCCGTGGAGCAGGCCCTTCATCCACATCTTGAAATACTTCCCGCGCCCGGGCACGAACACGGAAAAAACCACCAGCCGCTTGAGCTGCTGTATCGCGTGGTGCAATTTGGTCGGGACATTGGCACGGGTTGACCGCAGCATCAGAACGACGTTGCGGGACTGATAGTAATGCCGCCATGGCGCATGCAAGGGAACCTCGCGCCCCAGCACCCGGGCCACCTGGTCGCCCAGTCGGTGCTCCAGGTTTGCGGCGCACACGCCGTAAATTTTGAAGCCCTGGTCCCGGGCACGCAAGCACCATTCGACATCGACCCAGTCGATGAAGTAGTCCTCCTGCAGCAGACCCACTTGCCGCAGGGCGGGAGCGGGCATGAGACAGCCCGAGGCAATGACATGGTCCACCTCCCACACCCGGGCCGGGTCGTGGCAGTCGAGCCAGCGCAGCGACCAGCCTTCCATGCGGAAGAAGGGCGTGCGGTCGGATTGGCGGCGCGGGTCTGCATAGCGCGGTCCCACGGCTGCAGCGTCGGGGTGGTCGCGCAACGCGGCCATCAGCAAGCCCACCATGTCCGGCGCTGGCAGGCTGTCGTGGTCCATCAGCAGCACATGGGTGGCGCCCTGCTCCAGCGCCCATTCGATGCCGCGGTTCTGCGCGTACCCGATGCCCTGGTTCTGCGCCAGCCACAGCGGGTGCACCCGATCCGCGGGCCATTGGCGCAGCCAGGGCTGCAGATCCCCACCCGACCCGTTGTCCACCCACACAATGCGATCGACTTGGCGCAGCAACCGCTCGAACTGCACCGCCAGGCGGTCCCACTCGCAACGAAAGGTAACAACCACGGCAAAGATGCGCGTATCCCGGAGCGCCTCTGCCTGCGCGCGGGTGCTGTCGCTCATGCGGCCTCCCCTGCGCGGCCGAGACACTCGGCCCGCATCAGCGCTTCGTAGGCCGACGTCACGCCGTCCCAGGTGTAGCGGCGCGCGATGAGGTCCCGTGCGGCTTGGCTGAGCCGCGCGATGTCGTCTTGCGAGCGGGCTTGCAGCCGCTGCAGGCACGCAGCCAGTTCGGCGGGTGTGCCGAAATAGTCGGCCACGCCCTGCGCCACCTCGCGATTGAAGGGGTTGTCGTGGGCAATCACCAGGCTGCCGCAGGCCAGCGCCTCTAGCAGCGAGGGATTGGTGCCCCCCACGGAGTGGCCGTGCAGATAAGCCGCGGCATGCACGCGCAGGCTCTGCAGCCGCCGTGCGTCGTACACGCCGCCCACGAACCGCACACGCTCGCTGGCCAGCGACTGCAGCTGGCGCTGGTAGGGGGTGGCGTCGGTCACGCTGCCCACGACGATCAGGGGCAGCGCCCCGGCGTGGAGCAGGTAGCCTTGAATGATCTCCAGCACATGGTTCTCAGGCTCGGGCCGGGCCACCACCAGCAGGTAGCCGCCGGGCTTCAGCCCCCACGCGGACAACGCCTGGGGATCCACGTCCTGCGCGCGGACCTCCTGCGCACCGTAGGCGATGAAGCTGGTGGGCGCAGACCGGGGATACACCGACCGCACGCGCTGTGCAATGGCTTCGGCGTCGGCAATGAGGCGCGTGGCTGTCTTGGTGGCCAGCCATTCCATGCAGCGCAGGTAGGCGCGAGCTACCCGCCCCCACTTGCTGCGCGCCCACTCCAGGCCATCCACATTGATCCACACCGGCGTGCCAAAGAGGCGCGGCCACCAGCACGCCCAGGCGGCGCCATAGCCCAACATGTAGACCAGGTCGTAGCCACGGCGCGCATCCCACAGGCTGGCGCAGTCGTAGGCCAGCACGGACGCGGGGCCCCAGTGCGGGCGGCGCCGGTAGCGCACCCGCACGCCGTCGTGAAACTCGTCTGCGGGCGGCGGGCCATCCGCCTCGGCATAGACGGTGACTTGGTGGCCGCGTGCCACCAGCCGCGTGGAAAGCTGCTCGGCAAAGGTTTCGAACCCACCGTAGCGTGCCGGAATGCCCTGGGTCCCCAGGATGGCGACGCGCAGCGCAGGGGACGGCGCCGCCCCCTGCGGTCCCGTTTCAGACAGGCAGGACGTCAAAGATCCGCCTCGGCCAGCAAACGCCCTGCCTGGTCCTTGGCGGACAGCTGGATCGGCGACTCCACCGCCGGCCAGGCAATCGCCAGCTGCGGGTCGTCCCAGCGGATGCAGCGCTCGTGGGCCGGGCTGTAATAGTCGGTGGTCTTGTAAAGGAAGTCAGCGGATTCCGAAAGCACCAGGAAGCCGTGCGCCAGGCCGGGCGGCACCCACAGCTGGCGGTGGTTTTCTTCCGTCAGCAGGGCGCCCACCCATTGGCCGAACGTGGCAGAGCCCTTGCGGATGTCCACCGCCACGTCGAACACGGCGCCGCGCACCACGCGCACGAGCTTGCCCTGGGCCTTGGGCGGCAGCTGGTAGTGCAGGCCGCGCAGCACACCCCGGCTGCTGCGGCTGTGGTTGTCCTGCACAAAGTCGCAGCGCACGCCCGTGGCTTCCTGGAACGCCTGCTGGTTGTAGCTTTCGTAGAAGAAGCCGCGGCTGTCCCCGAACACCTTGGGCTCGATGAGGAACACGTCTGGAATGGATTGCGGGATGGCGTGCATGAAGAAGAGATCAATAGACTTTGTCGTTCAGCAGGCGCTGAAGGTACTGGCCATACCCGTTCTTGGCGAGCGGCTGGGCCAGCCGCTCCAGCTGGGCGCTGTCGATCCAGCGCGAGCGCCAGGCGATTTCTTCAGGGCAGGCGATCTTCAGGCCCTGGCGGTGTTCCAGCGTGGCGATGAACTGGCTGGCTTCCAGCAGGCTTTCGTGCGTGCCGGTGTCCAGCCAGGCGTAGCCACGGCCCATGATCTCGACCCCCAGCTGACCCTGGTCCAGGTACAGGCGGTTGAGGTCGGTGATCTCCAGCTCGCCCCGGGGCGAGGGCTTGAGCCCCTTGGCCAGCTGCACCACCTGGTCGTCGTAGAAATACAGGCCGGTGACGGCATAGCTGCTCTTGGGCTGCGCCGGCTTTTCCTCCAGCGACAGCACCCTGCCCTGGGTGTCGAATTCGGCCACGCCGTAGCGCTCGGGATCGTGCACGTGGTAGGCAAACACCGTGGCACCGGCCGCGCGCTGGTCCGCGTTGCCCAGCAGCTCATGGAAGTCATGGCCGTAGAAAATGTTGTCCCCCAGCACCAGCGCACTGGGCGCACCGTTCAAAAACGACTCGCCGATGAGGAAGGCCTGCGCCAGGCCGTCCGGGCTGGGCTGTACCGCGTACTGCAGGTTCAGCCCCCACTGGCTGCCATCGCCCAGCAGCTGGGTGAACCGGGGCGTGTCCTGCGGGGTGCTGATGATGAGAATGTCGCGGATACCCGCCAGCATCAACGTGCTCAGCGGGTAGTAGATCATGGGCTTGTCGTACACCGGCAGCAGTTGCTTGCTGATGGCCAGCGTGGCGGGATGCAGCCGGGTGCCGGAGCCTCCGGCCAGGATGATGCCTTTGCGTTGCGTCATGGTCTGTGGGTACGGTTCAGAGAATTTCCGCGAGCATGCGCGCCACGCCCTGCTGCCAGGCGGGCAGCCGAAGACCGAAGGTGGCCTGCAGCTTGCGGGTGTCCAGGCGCGAGTTGTGGGGCCGCACGGCGGGCGTCGGAAACGCGCTCGTGGGCACCGGCGCCACTTCATTTGCTATTATTTTTATAGCTGGTTGCGCTTGCTGCGCCTGCTCCAGAACGAATTTCGCGTAAGCATTCCAGTGCGTCTCGCCAGCGGCGACGCAGTGGTACAGGCCCGCGTCCTCCGGGCGCTGTTGCAGGTGGCGCAGGGCGTGGGCCGTCACATCGGCCAGCAGGTCCGCGCCCGTGGGTGCGCCCCACTGGTCGTCGATGACCGTCAGGCGCTCGCGCTCCTGCGCCAGCCGCAGCATGGTCTTGGCGAAGTTGCCGCCGCGCGCGGCATAGACCCAGCTGGTGCGCAGGATCAAGTGGCGCCCGCCGGCCTGGGCGATGAGCTGCTCGCCTTCCAGCTTGGTGCGCCCGTACACGCTCAACGGCGCCGGTGTATCCGTCTCCACCCAGGGACGGGTGCCGCTGCCGTCAAAAACGTAGTCGGTGCTGTAGTGCACCAGCCAGGCGCCCAGACGGGCGGCCTCGTGCGCAATGGCGCCGGGGGTGGTGGCATTGAGCGTGCGCGCGTAGTCCGGCTCGCTTTCGGCCTTGTCCACGGCCGTGTGGGCCGCCGCATTGACGATGACGTCCGGGCGCAGTGCGCGCACGGTGTCGGCCACGCCCGCCGGGTTGGCAAAGTCGCCGCAATGCCCGGTGCTGTCGTGGTCGAGGGCCGTGACCTCGCCCAGTACCGACAGGCTGCGCTGCAGCTCCCAGCCGACCTGCCCGCCCTTGCCGAACAGCAGGATCTTCATGCGCCAGCGCCCACGGCGGCGGCAGTGGCAGCGCTGGAGACTTCCTGCGCGTACTGGGTCTGCACCCATTCACGGTAGGCACCGGTCTGCACGCTGGCCACCCAGTCGGCGTGCTCCAGGTACCACTGCACGGTCTTGCGGATGCCGGTGTCGAAGGTTTCGGCAGGCTTCCAGCCCAGCTCGCGCTCGATCTTGCGCGCATCGATGGCGTAGCGGCGGTCGTGGCCCGGGCGGTCCTTCACGTAGGTGATCTGGGCCTTGTAGCTCTGGCCGTCGGCGCGGGGGCGCAGCTCGTCGAGCAGGCCGCAAACCATGTTCACGATCTCGATGTTGGGCTTTTCGTTCCAGCCGCCCACGTTGTAGGTCTGGCCGGGAGTGCCGGCCTCCAGCACGCGGCGGATGGCGCTGCAGTGGTCCTTCACGTACAGCCAGTCGCGCACCTGCATGCCGTCGCCATACACCGGCAGCGGCTTGCCGGCCAGGGCGTTGACGATCATCAGCGGGATCAGCTTCTCGGGGAAGTGATACGGCCCGTAGTTGTTGCTGCAGTTGGTGGTGAGCACCGGCAGGCCGTAGGTATGGTGCCAGGCGCGCACCAGATGGTCGCTGGCGGCCTTGCTGGCGCTGTAGGGGCTGTTCGGCTCGTAGCCGCGGGTTTCGGCAAAGGCCGGCTCGGCCGGCTCCAGCGAGCCATACACCTCGTCGGTGGAGACATGCAGGAAGCGGAAGGCGGCGCGCTCGCCCTCAGGCAGGCCGCTCCAGTAGCCGCGCACGGCCTCCAGCAGGCGGAACGAGCCCACGATGTTGGTCTGGATGAAGTCCTCGGGCCCGTGGATGGAGCGGTCCACGTGCGATTCGGCGGCGAAGTTGACCACGGCGCGGGGCCGGTGTTCGGCCAGCAGGCTCGACACCAGGGCCGCATCGCCAATGTCGCCCTGCACGAACACGTGCCGCGCCTCGCCCTGGAGGCTGTCCAGATTGTGCAGGTTGCCCGCGTAGGTGAGCTTGTCGAGGTTGACCACCGGCTCGCCAGAGGCGGCAAGCCAGTCGAGGACGAAGTTGGCGCCGATGAAACCCGCGCCGCCAGTAACCAGAATCATAGGGAGGGCTGTGTGTAATGCCAGCTCGGCAGAACCTGGGATTATCCCACCCTGCCCAGCCGTCCGGTAACAGAGTTCAACCCCAGGCCCCAGGGAAACCGGTCGCGGTCAGAAGTGGATGCCGCGCATCATCTGCTGCAGCGCCACCGCCTCGGCGGAGAGCTGGGGCTTGGCGTCCTTGCTGCCGCCTTTGGCCGCCGTGGAGTCCGGGAACATGCGGAAGCTGGTGTTCATGGTGATCTGCGCCACGCGCGGCACCAGCGCGTGCAGCAGCTGGCCCGTGATACCCAGCCGGGTGGCGATGCGCACCGGCTTGAAGATGCAGGCCTGGGCGATCATGTCGGCCGCCTCCTCGGGGCTGAGCGTGGGCACGTTGTTGTAGATCTTGGTAGGCGCGATCATGGGCGTGCGCACCAGCGGCATGTTGATGGTGGTGAAGGTGATGCCCTGGTCCGCAAACTCGCTGGAGGCGCAGCGCGTCCACGCATCCAGCGCCGCCTTGCTGGCCACATAGGCCGAGAAGCGCGGCGCGTTGGTCAGCACGCCGATGGAGCTGATGTTCACCACATGGCCCTTGCGCTTTTCCACCATGCCGGGCAGCAGGCCCATGGTCACGCGCAGGCAGCCAAAGTAGTTCAGCTGCATGGTGCGCTCGTAGTCGTGGAAGCGGTCGTAGCTCGACTCGATGGCGCGGCGGATGGAGCGGCCGGCGTTGTTGATCAAAAAGTCCACGCCGCCGTGGTTGTCGATGAGCAGCTGCACGAAGCGGTCGCAATCGGCCATGTCGGCGATGTCGGCTGGATAAGCAATGAACTGATAGCCCTTGGCCTTGGCCTCGGCACAGGCCTCGTCCAGCTTGTCCTGGTCGCGCCCGCAGATAAGGGTGGTGGCGCCCGCCTCGGCAAACTTGTGCGCCGCGGCCAGGCCGATGCCGGACGAGCCGCCCGTCACCAGCACCACCTTGCCCGCCACCGTGCCCTTGAGCGTGCGGTCGATGAACAGCTCGGGGTCCAGGTGGCGCTCCCAGTAGTCCCACAGGCGCCAGGCGTAGTCCTTGAGGTTGGGACACGCCACGCCCGAGCCCTTGAGCGCCGCCAGCGTTTCGCGGCAGTCGAAGCGCGTGGGGTAGTTCACGAAGGTGAGCATGTCCTCGGGCAGGCCCAGGTCCTTCATCACCGCATTGCGCACGCGGCGCACGGGCGCCAGCGCCATCAGGCTGCGTTTCACCCCCTTGGGGATGAAGCCCAGCAGCGCGGCATTCACAAACAGGTTCATCCGCGGCGCGTGGGCCGCGCGGCTGAAGATATCCAGCACATCGCCCACGCGGTAACCCACCGGGTCCACCAGGTGGTAGCACTTCTTGCCGATGTCCTTCTGGTGGCTGATGGCGTTGAGGGCGTTGACCACGAAGTCCACGGGCACGATGTTCACGCGCCCGCCCTCCAGGCCCACCGTAGGCATCCACGGCGGCAGCAGCTCGCGCAGGCGCTGGATGAGCTTGAAGAAGTAGTACGGCCCGTCGATCTTGTCCATCTCGCCGGTCTGGCTGTCGCCCACCACCATGGCGGGGCGGTAGACCGTCCAGGGCACCTTGCAGTCCTGGCGCACGATCTTTTCGCTCTCGTGCTTGGTCTGGAAGTAGGGGTGGTCCAGGCCCTCGGCCTCATCGAACATGTCTTCGCGGAACACGCCCTCGTAGAGGCCCGCCGCCGCGATGGACGAGACATGGTGGAAGTGGCCGGCCTCAATGGCCCGGGCTAGCTCCACCGTGTTGCGCGTGCCCTCGATGTTCACGGCCACCTGCGTTTCCTCGTCGGCGGCCAGGTCGTACACGGCGGCCAGGTGGTAGAAATGGTCGATCTTGCCCTTGAGCGCCTTGACGTCCTGCGCGGACACGCCCAGCTTCCTGGCCGTGAGGTCGCCATACACGGGCACCGCGCGCGCAGCGCCCACGCCCCAGTAGCTGCGCAGGCCGGCCACTTTGTCGGCGCTCTCCTGGCGGAGCAGGAAGTACACCACCGCCCCCTTGCGCTCCAGCAGCTTCTTGACCAGCCGCTTGCCGATGAAACCCGTAGCCCCCGTGACGAAATACTTCATGACGACTCCTCTGAGAACGGGCATTCTTGCCCAAGGCCCCGGAGCCCCGATTCAGCACAAACCCGCGCCGCACGCCGGTGGCCAAGCCGCCGCATAGACGGTACGCTCTAGGTTTTTAGAACCCTGCGCCTACACCCGCCGCTGCCCGCGTCGTACAGTGCAGGCCATGCGACCGGGGCGCCCACCCCGACACCTTCAACCACCCGTACGACGGAGGCCCCATGGTCAAGAAACTGCAGAAACTCAGCGCCGACAAGAAGAAGAGCAACGCCCAACTCTCCAGTACCGTCAAGGACTCCGCACAGCAGATCTGGCTGGCCGGCCTGGGTGCCTTTTCCAAGGCCCAGGAAGAAGGCGGCAAGGTGTTCGAGGCCCTGGTGAAGGAAGGCCTCTCCATCCAGCGCAAGACCCAGGCCGCTGCCGAAGAAAAGATCACCGAGGCCACCAGCCGCGTGACCAGCATGGCCAGCGACATCGGCTCGCGGGCCCAGGGCCAGTGGGACAAGCTGGAGAACATCTTTGAAGACCGCGTGGCCAAAGCGCTGTCGAAACTCGGCGTGCCCTCGGCCCACGATCTGCAGGCCCTGGCCGCACGCGTGGACGCGTTGAGCCAGGGCCCGAAGGCCGCTGCGACCAAGACTGCCGCGGCAAAGCCCGCAGCCAAGTCTGCCGCCGCCAAAAAGGCGCCCGCCAAGAAGGCGGCTCCAGCCAAAACCGCCGCCGCAGCCGTCAAACCAGCGGTCAAGCCGGCGGCCAAGAAGGCCGCTGCCAAGAAGTCCCCCGCGGGCTCCGGCAGCGCGAACTGACCGGAGCTTGCAGAGGTGCCGCGCTGCCCGCAGCGCGCAGCGCCCGCCAGTGGCCCGCACACCTCCGGTGTCCGGGCCTTTTCTTTGCGGGGTGCCGGCGCAGCAGCCTTGCGTGGCCTAGGAGTCTGCGCGGCAGAAGGCATCGAAGCGAAACGCGCGAAAACCGAGGATCGCGTGGTGCTACCGACAAGCCCAGGGTGCCCCCCCTGGGCGCAGGAGGTAGTACCACGCGAGACCGATTTATCGCGCGTTGCAGCCGATGCTCCTTTTGCCGCGCAGACTCCCAGGGCAGCGCCCGCCGGCTTTTTTGCGGCAGTGCAGCATCTGTGCGTGGGGTAGAGTAACCCCCGGAGACCAAAACAACCATTGAAGCGAAGGGGTCCGCACCCATGGTGAAGAAAGCGCCACGCCGCACCGCAGAACGCATCCTGGAGGTGACGCTGGACCTGTTCAACCGGTTTGGCGAGCCCAACGTCTCCACCACCCTCATCTCCGCCGAGCTGCGCATCAGCCCCGGCAATCTGTACTACCACTACCCAGCCAAGGACGAGCTGATCAACGCGCTGTTTGATCGCTACGAAAACGCCCTCACCGAACTGCTGGCCGCCAGCGACGGCGTGCGCAATGTGGAGGACGCCTGGTTCTTCATGCACACGCTCTTCGAGCTGATCTGGCAGTACCGCTTCCTGTACCGCGACCTGAACGACCTGCTGTCCAAGAACCGGCGGCTGGAGACGCACTTCCAGGCCATCCTGAAGAACAAGACCCGCGCCGTGCGGGCGCTGCTGGACGGCATGGGCCGCGCCGGTGCGCTGCACATGGACCTGCGCGACCAGGAGGCCACCGCGACCAGCATGGTGGTGGTGCTGACCTACTGGCTGAGTTTCGAATACGTGCGCGACCCGCGCCACGCGCTGGAGCCCGAGAGCGCCCAGGCCGCGCTGCTGCGGGGCGCGCACCATGTGCTGAACCTGCTGGTGCCCTACCTGGAGGGCAGCCAGCGGGCCCATCTGCTGGAACTGGTGGGCGCCTACACCCCCGCCCCGCCAGGGGGGTAAGCCCCGGTCCACTGCGCCCCGCCCCACCCCCATAAAAACTTTTTCGGAGACACACCATGGCCCAATGGACCCCTTTCCCCCACGCAGGCGACTACACGTTCGATGCCGCGAGCGTCAAGAAGCAATGGTCCCGGCTGCATGGCGGCGATGCCGAGCCCTGCCCCAAGGACGCCGCCGTGCTGCAGGCGTGGGCGCTGTTTCACAACGGCGACTTTGAGCAGGCCGCCGCCGCCGGGCTGGCCGCCGGCGGTGCAGGCATCACCGTGGCGAACAAGGCCGCGGCCATCTACGCCAATTACCTCGAACCCAGGGAAAAGAACCGGCTGGACCTGTTCCTGCAAGTGGCCGAGCGGGCCGAGGCGCAGGCCGCCAGCGAGCCCCGCAACGCCAACGCCTGGTACTGGCGGGCCTACGCGCTGGGCCGCTACAGCCAGGGCATCAGCGTGGCCAAGGCGCTGGCGCAGGGCCTGGGCGGCAGGGTGAAGGAGTCGCTGGAAAAGGCCATTGCGCTGTCGCCCCAGCACGCCGACGCGCGCATCGCGCTGGGCGCCTTCCACGCCGAGGTGATCGACAAGGTGGGCGCGCTGATCGGCGGCATGACCTATGGCGCCAAGAAGGACGCGGGGCTCAAGCTGTTCCAGGAAGCGCTCAAGCTCAACCCCGGCTCGGCCATCGGCATGATCGAGTACGCCAACGCGCTGGTCATGCTGGAGGGCGACAAGAAGATGAAAGAGGCCACGGCGCTGTACGAAAAGGCCGCGGCCTGCGAGCCCCTGGATGCCATGGAGCGCCTGGACGTGGAAATGGCGCGGGCGGAACTGGAGGAGGAGTAACTGCAGCCCTCAGCCCCCGAACCGCCGCGCGGCGATCTCCAGCAGGCCGTCAAAGATCAGGTTGTCCACCAACTCGAACGGGCGTGTCATGCTGGGGGCCATCTTCCAGCCGGCACCGCCGGTCATCACGCAGGCCGGCTCTTCGCCGCAGTGCTGGCGCAGGTGCTGGAACATGCGCTCCACCGCGCCGGCGATGGCATAGGTGCCGCCGCTGGTGAGGGCGTCGCTGGTGTTGGTGGGGAACAGGCGCACTTCGCCGGTGGGCACATGCAGCCCGGCGGTGCCGGACTCCAGCGCGCGCAGCATGATGCCGTGGCCGGGCAGGATCAAGCCGCCCAGGAAGCGGCCTTCCGCGTCGATGCACTCCACCGTCACGGCCGTGCCCACCATCACCACCACCAGGGGCCGCGCAGGGCCGCGGGCCAGAACGTGGTGGCGTGCGCCGACCATGGCCACCCAGCGGTCCGAGCCCAGGCGCGACGGGTGGTCGTAGCCATTGACCAGGCCGGCCTCCTCCGGGGACGAGACCACCCACGAAGGCGTGATGTCCCACAGCTCCATCTGCTCTTCCACGCGGCGCTTGACCGCATCGCCGGCCACCACGCAGCCCAGCATGCGCGCCGGGTGCGGCAGGCTCGCCCAGCTGGTCTCCCCCAGGCGGTCAATGTGGTCCAGGAACTCGGCGCCATGCGCCAGCAACGCCGACCCGGGGCGGGGACCGTCGTACAGAGCCCATTTGAGGCGGGTGTTGCCGACGTCGATGGCCAGAAAAGTCATGGCCGGATTATCCCGAGTTTTGCCCGACAGCCCCTGCCGCGCTGGCGTCAGCGCACCGCCGCGGGAATGTGAAAAATCGTCTAGCGCCCCCGTCCGACACCCCTGCGCCAGGCATTGCCGCTACAGTGGCCTTCCCTGTTTCAGCAACTCCAGGAGGTATCCCATGGGTCTTTTCAGTTTCATCAAGGAAGCCGGCGAAAAACTGTTTGGCGGCAAGGACGCCCAGGCGGCCACGGCCGCAGCGCCCTCGCAGGACGAACTCAACACCACGGCCGCTCGGGCCATCGAGACGTACATCGCATCGCAGAACCTGGGCGCCAGCGGCGTGCAGGTGGCCTTCGACGGCAGCCAGGGCAAGGTCACGGTGCAAGGCACCGCGCCGACGCAGGCCGTGAAGGAGAAAGTCACCCTGTGCTGCGGCAACGTGGCCAGCGTGACCAGCGTGGACAACCAGATGAGCGTGACCAACCCCGAGCCCGAAGCCCAGTACCACGACGTGGTGCGCGGCGACACGCTCAGCGCCATTGCCAAGAAGTTCTATGGCGACGCCAACAAGTACCCCGTGATCTTCGAGGCCAACAAGCCCATGCTGACCCACCCCGACAAGATCTACCCGGGCCAGAAGCTCCGCATCCCGGCGCTGAAGTAACTCCCCCTGAGTCGCCTGCGGCGCCTCGGTGCCGCCGCCGGCGCCAGCGGCCCTCAGTCCCCAAGGGGGACGCGGCCGGTGGCCCGGCAAAACCCGCTCCATGCGGCACTCGCTCAGGCCGCAGAGGCGCAGGCACCCGCCGTGCCGCAAAGACAGAGACGCGTGAATTGCGCGCCCCACTCCAGTATTTGGAAAATCAGCTGCCAGCGCTTATCCATAAAGCGCTGGCAGCTATTTTTTTGGGAGTATCAACCCTGTTTCCACGGCAGGCCGTGATAACGCCAGCCGCCGCGCTTGCCGCGCTGGCCTTGCGCGTCGGCGTCGCCCTCAAAGCCCTCCAGGATGTTGTAGGCCGTCAGGCCCAGCTCCGTGGCGCGGCGGGCGGCCGCAATGGAGCGCACGCCGCTGCGGCACAGCAGCACGGCGGGCGTGCCGGCCGGCACGGCCGCGCGGATCTGCGCGTCGAAATCCGCATTCATCGCCATGCCGGGCCACTGCTTCCAGGCCACGGCAGCGGCGCCGGGCACCTGGCCCACCCATTCGCGCTCGGCATCGCTGCGCACGTCCACCAGCACGGCTTGGCCGGCCTGGACCCATTGCCACGCTTGCTGGGGCGTCACGTCGCCCGCGTATCCCTCGGCGGGGGTTGCGGCAGGTGGTGTGGTCATCGGTTCAGTTCCTTCCTAAAAATCGGCACAACGTTCAAAGCAAGCCGGCCCTGGGGGAGGACGCCGCAAGGGCCTCCATTCCGGTGGCGCACCGAGGCACCGCGGGCAACCCAGGGACTTCACCACAACGGCGCCGGCTCGTCGCGCAGGTGGTCGCGCAGCGCCGCGTAGTCCGGCACCACGGTGGCCACCGTGTCCCAGAAGCGCGGGCTGTGGTCCATGACGCGCAGGTGGGCCAGTTCGTGCGCCACCACGTAGTCAATGATGGCCGGGGGGTAGTGCAGCAGGCGCCAGTTCAGGCGGATGGAGCCGTCGGCCTTGGCGCTGCCCCAGCGGGTGTTGGCGTTGGACAGGCGCAGGCTGGTCCAGCGCACGCCCAGCAGCGGCGCAAAATGCTCCAGCCGCGCGGTGAAGTGGCGGCGCGCATCGCGCATCAGCCAGGCCTGCACCGCATCGCGGATCTGCGCGGGGCCGGCGCTGCGCGGCAGGCCGATGTGCAGGCCCAGCCCAGTAGGGCCGGTGCTGCATCCGTCGCCCGCCCCCGCTGGGCCGGCCGCGGGCACCAGCGCCCCGCCCTTGCCGCTGAACCCGTGGCTGGGGTCCAGCACCACGCGCAGGGGCGCGCCCAGGTAGGGCAGCACGGCGCCGTCGGCCCAGGCGATGCGCCCGCCCTCCACGCGCTGCTGGCGCTCGCGCGCCTCGGAGAGCTTGCGCAGAATCCAGCCCGATTTCTCGCGCAGCGCCGCGTCCACGCCCGACAGCGTGACCCAGCTGGGCGCACGCACCGACAACCCGTCCGGCCCCACGGTAAAGCCGATGCTGCGCCGCCGCGCGCGCTGCAGTGCATAGGCCACGACGGCCTCGCCCAGCAGCACCTCGCGGTTGGCACGGGGGTGGCGGAACTCGGCGGGCGCCAGCAGTGACGGCAGAGGAACCGCCGGCGGCGCCGGAGCCGGCGGCACGGATGCTATCTTTTCAGGAGCTGCTTGCGCAGATCCAGCGGGCGCTGGAGGCTCATCGGGAGCAAAGACACCCGTTTGCGCAGGCTGCGGCGCGGCAGCGGGCGGGTCGAAGAAGTCCAGCGCCAGTTGCACCAGCTTGTGCACGTCCAGCCCCTTGCCTGCCATGGCGGTGCGCTTTCGCGGCGGTCAGTGGCCCGCGTCCGAAGGGGCCGGGGCCGCGGGCTGCGCAGCGGCCGCAGGATAGGCGCCGGGGTCCAGGCGGCGCATCTCGGCCTCGATCCACGCCTCCACCTCTTGCATCAGCTCGTCCGCGTGGCGGCCTGCGCTGGGAATCGGCTTTCCGATGGAGACGTCCACCACGCCAGGCCGCTTCACGAACGCCTTGCGCGGCCACACCTTGGCGGAGGTGACGGCAATCGGCACCACCGGCACGCCGGTGGCGATGGCCAGGCGCGTGCCGCCCGTCTTGTACTGCCCCTTCTGGCCGCGCGGAATTCGGGTGCCCTCGGGGAACATGATGACCCAGACGCCCTTGGCCAGCAGATCCCGGCCCTGCTGCACCACCTTGCGGAACGCCTGGGAACCCTGGCCGCGGTCGATGTGGATCATGTCCAGCCGGCCGATGGCCCAGCCGAAGAAGGGCACGTACAGCAGCTCCTTCTTGAACACATACGCCAGCGGGTGCGGCATGATCGACGGCATCAGGAAGGTCTCGAACGTGGACTGGTGCTTGACGAGCAGCACCGCCCCCTCGCTCTCGCCCTGGGGCAGGTGTTCCATGCCCGTGATCTCGACCCGGATGCCCAGGAGGGTGCGCGCGCTGCTGATGCACAGCGACAGCCAGGCCCGCGCGATGCGGTACAGGGGCATGCCGCGCACCCCCAGCAGCGTGCCCAGCATGATGGTCAGCGCATAGGGCACGACGGTGATGCCCATCCAGAGCATGTGAATGACGGAGCGAAGAAAGGCCATTGTGAGTCTTTTATGCCGCTAGCGCTTATCCAGCAAGCGCAAGTAGCTATCAATTAAGTAGCATCCAGAGAAATGCCACCTGCCAGCGGCGGCAGCGGCGTGGCCGCCAGTGGCGGCGCGGCGGCGGGCAGCAGCTGGTCCACGAAGTCGCCCAGGCTGGCATGTACCCGCGTGCCGGGCGGCATGTCGGCCGGCAGCGGCATGCCGGGGTGCAGGTGCGCAGACGGGCCGGTGCACACCAGGTGCAGCTGCGCCCCCAGGGCGGCGCCGGCCTGCAGGTGCGCGGCGCAGCTGCCCACCACCTGGACCTCCTGGCGCTCCACCCCATACCGGTCGCTGATCTGCTCCAGCAGGCCGGGCGCCGGCTTGCGGCAGGCGCATTCCTCGTCGGCCGGGTGGGGGCAATAGAAAACCGCGTCGATGCGCCCGCCCAGCGCCGCCACCTGCCGGTGCATCTTGGCGTGGATGGCGTTGAGCGCCATCACGTCGAACAGCCCCCGGCCCAGGCCCGGCTGGTTGGTGGCCACCACCACATGCCAGCCCGCGTGGTTCAGCCGGGCGATGGCCTCCAGCGCACCGGCCATGGGCGTCCACTCCTCGGGCGACGTGACGTAGCCGTCGCCCAGCGGATTGAGGGTGCCGTCGCGGTCGAGAATGGCGAGTTTCATGGAGGTCCCTTGTGCAGCCGCCAGACTAGCAGAAGGCGGCTGCGCCGCACCAGAGGCCGGGCTCCCGCGCGGGCGCCCCGGCGCGCAGCGCCACAGGGGAATGCATCACACCGCCAGGCGCGACAGGTCCGCCACGCGGTTCATGGCCTCGTGCAGCGTCTTGAGCAGGCCCTGGCGGTTCAGCCGCAGGTCCATCTGCTCGGCGTTGACCATCACGTCGTCAAAGAACGCATCCACTGGCGCGCGCAGCACGGCCAGGGTCTGCAGGCTGGCGGTGTAGTCGCCCGCGTCGAACTGGGCATTGGCCTCGGGCACAAAGCGCTGCAGCGCGGCAAACAGGTCCTGCTCGGCCTTTTCGCGCAGCAGCTCGGGGTTCACATGGGCATCCACGGGGCCTTCGACCTCGGCCTTTTTCAGGATGTTGCCCACGCGCTTGTTGGCCGCCGCCAGGGCGGGGGCTTCGGGCAGCGCAGCAAAGGCGCGCACGGCCGCCAGCTGCTTCTCGACCAGTGCCAGGCGCTGCGGGCGCAGGGCCAGCACGGCGTCCACTTCCTGCGCGCGGTAGCCCTGCTCGCGCAGGCTGCCGGCCAGTCGGTCGTAGATGAAGTCGGCGAGCTGCGCCGAGGCATCGGTGATCTTGTCGCCAAACGCGGGCACGGCCCCGGCCAGCAGCGCGTTCAGGTCCAGCGGCAGGTCCTTTTCGACCAGCATGCGGATCACGCCCAGCGCGTGGCGGCGCAGCGCGAACGGGTCGCGGTCGCCGGTGGGCAGGTTGCCAATGCCGAACATGCCCACCAGGGTTTCCAGCTTGTCGGCCAGGGCGACCACCACGCCCGCGGTGTTGCGCGGCAGCGCGTCGCCTGCGAAGCGGGGCTTGTAGTGGTCTTCAATGGCCTGCGCCACCGTTTCGCCCAGGCCGTCGTTCAGCGCGTAGTAGCCGCCCATGATGCCCTGCAGCTCAGGGAACTCCCCCACCATGTCGGTCACGAGGTCGGTCTTGGCCAGCAAAGCGGCTTGGTCAGCATCTGCTACCAGTTGCGCATCGCCCAACTGCTGGGCGATGGCCTTGGCAATGGCGCGCACACGCTCCACACGTTCGCCCTGCGTGCCCAGCTTGTTGTGATAGACCACCTTGCCCAGGCTTTCGACGCGCGAGGCCAGCGTCTTCTTGCGGTCCTGGTCAAAGAAGAACTTCGCATCGGCCAGGCGCGGGCGCACCACGCGCTCGTTGCCACCGGTCACAAAGCTCGTGTCTTCGGGGCGGATGTTGCTCACCACCAGGAACTTGTTGGTCAGCTTGCCCGCAGCGTCCAGCAGCGGGAAATACTTCTGGTTGGCCTTCATCGTGAGGATCAGGCACTCTTGGGGCACGCCCAGGAATTGCTCCTCAAACTGGCAAATGACCACGTTGGGGCGCTCGACCAGCGCGGTCACTTCGTCCAGCAGGGCGTCGTCTTCAATGGGGCGGGCGCCGTTGCCCACCTTGGCGGCGGCAGCGGCCAGTTGGCGGGCAATCTCGGCCTTGCGTTCGGCAAAGCTGGCGATCACCGCACCGTCTTGTTGCAGCGTGGCGGCGTAGCTGTCGGCATCCGCCAGCACCACGGGCGACACGGCGGCTTCAAAGCGGTGGCCCTGCGTGCGGTTGCCGGCCGTCAGGCCCAGCGCCTTGACGGGCACCACGGTGCTGCCGTGCAGCGCCACCAGGCCGTGGGCGGGGCGCACGAAGTGCACGCTGGTCCAGCCGGGCAGCTCGCAGTCGGTTTCGAGCTGGTAGCTCATCACCTTGGGGATGGGCAGCTTGGCAATGGACTCATGAAGCGCCTTTTGCAGGCCGTCCTGCAGGCTCGCGCCGGGCACCACGCTGTCGTAGAACAGGGCTTCGGCCTTGCCGTCCTGCGCGCGCTTCAAGGCGGCCACGGCGGCTGCGGGGTTGGACACATCGGCACCCAGCGCCTGCAGTTTTTTCAGCAGGGCCGGCGTGGCGTTGCCGCTGGCATCCAGGCCCACGGTCACGGGCATCAGCTTTTGCTGCACGGCCTTGTCGGCGGCCTTGCCGGCCACGGCGGTCACGTGGGCTGCGAGGCGGCGAGGCGATGCGTAAGGCGTGACCACCGAAGCGGCCGTCGCCAGGCCCTGGGCCTTGAGCTGGTCGCCCAGCACCGTGGCAAAGGCATCGCCCAGCTTTTGCAGCGCCTTGGGCGGCAGCTCTTCCACAAACAGTTCAACGAGGAGGTTTTGGGTAGTCATGGAATCCATCAGCTCAAAGACGGCGTCACCGCGCGGTAGTGCAGCACGGTGGGAAAGGGATCGTAGAAATGGTGCAGCAGCGCGCGCCACTCCTGGTATTGCGGGGAGCCTCGAAAGCCCTCGGTATGGTCTTGCAGCGTGGCCCAGCGCACCAGCAGCACGTACTGGTGGTCGTCTTCCACGCAGCGCTGCAGCTCGTGCCCGTGGTAGCCGGGCATGGACGCAATGATGCGCTGCGCCTGGGAAAACGCCTGTTCAAACGCGGCCGTCTGGCCGGGTTTGATCTGCAGCGTGGCCACCTCCAGGATCATCAGGCGGCCTTCTTGGGCATTTGCGCCACCCACTCGCGCGGCGCCATGGGGAAGCCCAGGCGCTCGCGGCTGTCGTAGTAGCTCTGCGCCACGCTGCGCGCCAGGTTGCGGATGCGGCCGATGTAGGCGGCGCGCTCGGTCACGCTGATGGCGCCGCGCGCGTCCAGCAGGTTGAAGCTGTGCGCGGCCTTGAGCACCTGCTCATAGGCGGGCAGCGCCAGCTGCTGCTCCATGAGGTACTTGGCCTGCTTCTCGTGCGCGTTGAAGGCGGTGAAGAGGAAGTCGGCGTCAGAGTGCTCGAAGTTGTAGGTGGACTGCTCCACTTCGTTCTGGTGGTACACGTCGCCGTATTTCAGGGTGTCGGTCCACTGCAGGTTGTAGACGTTGTCCACGCCTTGCAGGTACATGGCCAGGCGCTCCAGGCCGTAGGTGATCTCGCCCGTGGCAGGCTTGCAGTCGATGCCGCCGACCTGCTGGAAATAGGTGAACTGCGTGACCTCCATGCCGTTGAGCCAGACTTCCCAGCCCAGGCCCCAGGCGCCAAGCGTGGGGTTCTCCCAGTCGTCTTCCACAAAGCGGATGTCGTTCTTCTTGAGGTCAAAGCCCAGGGCTTCGAGCGAGCCCAGGTACAGCTCCAGGATGTTGGCCGGCGCGGGCTTCAGGACCACTTGGTACTGGTAGTAGTGCTGCAGGCGGTTGGGGTTCTCGCCGTAGCGGCCGTCCTTGGGGCGGCGGCTGGGCTGCACGTAGGCGGCCTTCCACGGCTCCGGCCCGATGGCGCGCAGAAAGGTGGCGGTGTGCGAGGTGCCTGCACCCACTTCCATGTCGTAGGGCTGCAAAAGCGCGCAACCCTGCGCGTCCCAGTAGGACTGCAGCTTCAAGATGATTTGCTGGAAGGTCAACATGAGGTCTTGGGCGCTGGCAGGGCCAGGGCCGGTAATGAGGGGAAGAACGAACGCCACGAACCAACCGTCCGCCGGCCGCAGCGCCCCGCGCAGGGCAAACCTCGCGCGCAAACCGGTGATTTTACGGCGCAGAGCCCCCGGCGAGGCCCGCCGCAGCGCCAGAGGCCCGCCCGCCCATGAAAAAAGGCCGGAGCCCTTTTGGAGCCCCAGCCTTCCCAACCAGCCACGCGCGTTATAAGCCGGTGCGTACCGGTAGCCGCCCTCGCGGGCCACTGTCAACGCACACGTAGTGCGCGAAGTTCTCTCATCCATTCACTGCCGGCCCGCCACCCCACCGCTTCCCGGGAGCGCGGCCTCCACCAGTGCACCCGTGGAACTGGCTTTGCCAGGCCACTGGGTGCGTCCCCCCTCCGGGGGGAAGGCGCGCAGCGCCTCAGGGGGAATTAATACTCCCAGAAAATCCGCTGCAGTTCCTTGCTGTCGTTGGTCTTGGTGAGGGCCACCATGGCCAGGATGCGGGCTTTTTGCGGGCGCAGGTCGTGGGCCACCACCCAGTCGTACTTGTCATCCGGCTGCTCGGCATTGCGCAGCACAAAGCCGTCGGGCACGCGGGCCGACCGGATGATCTGCACGCCCTGGCCGCGCAAGGCCTTGAGCGCATCGACCGCCTGGGCCGCCACCGAGCCGTTGCCCGTGCCGGCATGGACCAGTGCCTTCACGCCGGCCTTGCCGTACGCCTCGATGCCCGTGGTGTTCATGTTGCCGTAGCCGTAAACGATGTCCACGGCAGGCAGGGCCTTGATGTCGTCGATATTGAACTCGGACTGCAGGGTGTGGCGCTTGACGGGCGCGCGGAACCAGTAGTTCCTGCCCTCCACCACCATGCCCAGCGGGCCCCACTGGCTCTTGAAAGCCTCGGTCTTGATGTTGATGGTCTTGCTGACGTCGCGGCCACTGTGGATTTCGTCGTTCATCGTGACGAGCACACCCTTGCCGGCCGCGTCCTTGCTGGCGGCCACGCTCACGGCGTCATACAGGTTCAGCGCGCCATCGGCCGACAGGGCCGTGCCGGGGCGCATGGAGCCCACGACGACGATGGGCTTGCTGGTGTGCACCGTCAGATTCAGGAAGTACGCGGTCTCTTCCAGCGTGTCCGTGCCATGGGTGATGACGATGCCGTCCACGTCCGCCTGCTTGGACAGGGCGGAAACGCGCTGGCCCAGGCGCAGCAGGTGCTCGTTGGTGAAGCTTTCCGAGGCGATCTGGAACACCTGCTCGCCCGACACCTTGGCCACGTTGGCCAGTTCCGGCAGGCCGGCCAGCAGCTTGTCCACCGGCACCTTGGCAGCGGCATAGGTGGCGCTGTTGGCCGCCGAGGCGCCCGCGCCGGCAATGGTGCCGCCCGTGGCCAGCACCACCACGTTGGGCTTGGCCGCTTGGGCCAGGGCCACGGTGGACAGGGCCGTCAGCACCACGCCTGCAAGCCAGCGGCGCGTGGCGGAGGACGGGGAGGAAGCCAATGAGGAAAGGGGGGATTGGAAGGAAAGTCGCATGGGTGGTCTCCGGATCATTCTTCGGGCGCAGCCGGGGTGCTGCTGTCCGCCGCCGTCCGGCGCGGTGGGGGTGGCGGACGGTGCGGCATCCTATGAGAAATCCACGCACAGCCAAGTGGAATAATTGGCGTCACCCTGTGAATTGAATTCACACCCCCATTTCCGGTTTTTTGCCATGAACCTGCGCCAGCTTGAAGTGTTCCAGGCCGTCCTGCAGACCGGCAGCATGAGCGCCGCCGGCCGGCTGCTGTGCATCACGCCCTCGGCCGTGAGCAAGGCCGTGGCCCATGCCGAGCTGCAGCTGGGCTACCGGCTGTTCAACCGCACGCCCGCCGGCCTCACGCCCACGCCCGAGGCGCAGGTGCTGGCGGTGGAGTCCGGCAGCATCCACCGCCAGCTGGACGCCCTGCAACGCACGGCGCGCAACCTGGCGACCACCGAACTGGGCGATGTGCGGCTGGCCGCGATTCCCTCCATCACCCACGAGTTCCTGCCCTCGCTGCTGCACCGCCACGCCCAAAAGCACCCGCAGGTGGGTGTGGAGGTGCGCACCATCCACCAGGACCAGATGACGCAGGCGCTGCTCACGCGCAGCGTGGACTTCGGGCTGGGCTTTTTCGAGCACCCGCACCCGCAGGTCCACAGCGAGCTGCTGGTGAGCGGGCGCCTGTCGCTGGCCGTGGCCCGCACCGTGTGGGACCGGGCGCCGCGCGCCGCCAGCATGGCCGCACGGCTGGCGCAGGTGCCGGCCATCCGGCTGGTGGGGGACGACCCCATGCGCCAGTCCATCGACCACACGGCCGACCGCCTGGGCACGCCGGGCGGCCCCGGCATCCAGGTGCAGACCTCGCGCCTGGCGCTGGAACTGGTGCGGCTGGGCATGGGCTGGACGGTGGTGGACTTCCTCACGGCCATCCGGCTGGACCCGGCCCACATGGTGGCGGTGCCGCTGCCCGACCTGCCGCCCATGTCGCTGTACAGCTACCACGCGGGCAACCACCCGCCGGGCCTGCAGGCCACCCGCATGCTGGCCATGCTGCCGGGGGTGCTGCACGAGGTTCTGTCCGCGCGGAACGCCGCACCGCCCGCCCCCCGCTGACGGCTCGGGGGCCGGCCTCAGACGTTTTAAGCGCCGGCCCCTGCGGGCAGCATCCCCAGGAACTGGCGCAGCTCCGGGGTCTGCGGGTTGCCAAACAGCTGCTCGGGCGCGCCGGTTTCGTGCACCCGGCCCTGGTGCATGAAGACCACCCGGTCGCTCACCTTCCGGGCAAAGCCCATTTCATGGGTGACCATGATCAGCGTCATGCCCTGCTCGGCCAGGCTTTCCACCACCTGCAGCACCTCGCCCACCAGCTCCGGGTCGAGCGCGGAGGTCACCTCGTCGCACAGCAGGATCTCGGGATCCATGGCCAGCGCCCGCGCGATGGCCACGCGCTGCTGCTGGCCGCCCGAGAGCTGCTCGGGCATCGCATCGAACTTTTCCGCCAGGCCGACGCGGGCCAGCAGGCGCTGGGCGTTGTGGCGCGCCGCATCCTTGGGCTGGCGGGTGACCAGCGTGGGCGCCAGCATCACATTGCGCCCCACGCTGAGGTGGGGAAACAGGTTGAAGTTCTGGAAGATCATGCCCACGTTCTTGCGCAGTTCACGCAGGGCCTGCGCGCCGCCCGCGTTCACCTCCTGGCCGTGCACGCACAGCGCGCCGTCCTGGTACTGCTCCAGCCCGTTGATGCAGCGCAGCAGCGTGGATTTGCCCGAGCCACTCTTGCCGATGATGGAAATCACTTCGCCGCGCTGCACCTGCAGGTCCACGCCCTTGAGCACCTCGACATCGCCGTAGCGCTTGCGCAGGCCCTGGATGTGCACCAGGGGAACGGTGCCGGGCGCGGGGTGCGCGCTGGCAGCCGGTGTGGCGGAAGGACGGACATCGGTCGCTGAGTTCATGGCAGGCAGTCGAAAAGTGGGATCGGATCAGTGGGGTGGGCCCTTGCGCGGCGGTGCCTGGAGCGTTCAGCGCGCCGGGCGCAGCCGGCGTTCGAGGTGCTGGCTCCACAGCGACAGCGGGAAGCACAGCGCAAAGTACAGGGCCGCCACGCAGCCGTAGATCAGGAAGGGCTCGAACGTGGCATTGGCAATCAGCTGGCCGGCCTTGGTGATTTCGATAAAGCCGATCACGCTGGTGAGGGCCGTGGCCTTGATGATCTGCACGCTGAAGCCGGCCGTGGGGGCAATGCCCATGCGCAGCGCCTGCGGCAGGATCACGTGGCGCAACTGCTCGGTGAAGCCCATCGCCAGGCTGGCGGAGGCCTCCCACTGCCCCTTGGGAACCGCCTCGACGCAGCCGCGCCAGATCTCGCACAGGTAGGCGCTGGAATACAGGATGAGGCACACGCACGCGGCCAGCAGCGGCGAGGTGTCGATGCCCACCATGGCCAGGCCGAAATAGGTCAGAAAGAGCTGCATCAGCAGCGGCGTGCCCTGAAAGATCTGCACATGCGCGGCCACCAGGCGCTGGGCCCCGGGCACGCGGGCCAGCCGCAAGACCAGCAGGGCCAGGCCCAGCACGCTGCCGCCGGCAAACGCGATGAGCGACAGCCCCACCGTCCAGCGCAAGGCCAGCAGCAGTTGTTTGGCAATGTCCCAGAACGTGAAATCGGTCATCGTGGCCTCCCCTTCAGGCACGCCGGCCGAACACCCAGCGGGGGCCGGCCCAGTGGAGCAGCTGGCGCAGCGCAACCGCCAGGGCGAGGTAGACCGCCGTCACCAGGATGTAGGACTCGAAACTGCGGAAGGTGCGGCTCGAGATCAGGTTGGCGGCATAGGAGATCTCTTCGGTGGAGATCTGGCTGCACACCGAGGAACCCAGCATGACGATGACGGTCTGTCCCACCAGCGAAGGCCACACGCGGCCCAGCGACGGCGGCAGCACCACGCGGGTGAAGATGTGCCAGGGCGACAGCGCCAGACACTGCGCGGCCTCTATCTGCCCGCGCGGCGTGGCCTCGATGCCCGCGCGCACCTGCTCGCAGGCGTAGGCGCCCAGGTTCAGCACCATGGCCAGGACGCTGGCCACCTCGGGCGACAGCCGCAGCCCCAACGACGGCAGCCCGAAGAACAGGAAGAACAGCTGGATGATGAACGGCGTGTTGCGAAACACCTCGACATACGCCGCCACCCCCAAGCGCAGCGGCCCCACGCCGTACAGCCGGCACCAGGCGCACGCAATGCCCAGCACGATGCCCAGCGGAATGGCGACGCCCGTCAGCACCACCGTCAGCACCAGCCCGCGGGCCAGCATGGGCCATTGGCCCAGCACCGTTGCGAAATCCAAGGCCATGCGCGCCCTCCGACATCAGGAATCAAGAAAGATGGAAGCGGCCCGGCCCGGCGGCAGCGGCGCGAGCCAGCAGGCCCGCGCAGCGCCAGGCCCGGACGGGCTGCTGGCTCAGTCCGGCAGGTTGCCCATGCCGCGGCCCAGCCACTTCTGCGAATACGACTCCAGCGTGCCGTCCTTCTTGGCGGCGCGCAGGATCTCGTTGATCTTGTTGAGCAAGGCGGTCTCGCCCTTGCGCACACCCACGTAGTTGGGCGAATCCTTGATCAGCAGCTTGTACTCGGCCTGCACCTTGGGGTTCTTCTGCAGGGCCGCCGCGGCCACGGCAGCGCCCACGGCAACAAACTGGGTCTGCTGCGTCATGAAGGCCGCCATGGTGGCGTTGTCGTCCTCGAAGCGCTGGATCTTCAGGCTCTTGGGCGCCAGGCTCACCAGCGCATCGTCCTGGATGGTGCCGCGCGTCACGGCCAGGGTCTTGTCGGCCAGGTCTGCAAAGCTCTTGACTTCCAAGTTCTTCGGGCCGAACACGGCCTGGAAGAACGGCGCATAGGACACGGTGAAATCAATGACCTTCTGGCGCTCTTCGTTCTTGCCCAGCGCGGAGACGATGGCGTCGATCTTGCGCGACTGCAGGTAGGGAATGCGGTTGGGGGTGCTCACGGGCACCAGCTCGGCCTTGACGCCCAGCTTGTCGGCAATGAGCTGCGCCACGGCAACGTCCACGCCCGTGGGCTTGAAATCGGGGCCCATGTAGCCGTAAGGCGGGTAGTCGGTGGGGATGCCCAGCGCAATGCTGCCCTTGTCCTGCACGGCCTTGAGCGATCCGTCCTGCTGGGCACTGGCCCCCAGCGGCAAGGTGATGGCCAGGGCGGCGGCACCGGCGGCGAAAGCTCTGCGACTGAATTTCATGAGGCACTCCGAGAATGAAAAAGAGGTGCGACCCTTTGAGCACATTGCGTGCCAGGGCGTGAAACCGCTGTTGCAGCCTCCCCGCCGGGGCGGCGGCGGTTGTTTCATGCGGGGCGCAGAACCCCCTTGCGCAACAGGGCTCTGCACAGGGAATCCAGGCAGGCCCAGGGCCTCGTGGACAAGGACGCGGGCACCGTTCTTGCTCAACGGGGCGCGTGCCAGCGTGAAACGAACGTTTCTTTCACTTGAAAATCCGGCACACGTGTTTCACAACCGTGCACCGCTGCCCCAAGCTGGGGAGCGGCGCCCAATTCCGGGGAGCAACCGCCATGGCAGGGACCGACACCGCAGCAGCCGCATCGTCGCCGGAGGCGCGCGTGCGCCAGATGTATGGCGACCTCTCGGACGCCGAGCGAAAGCTCGCCGATGTGGTGCTCGCGCGCCATGACGCCCTGCTCGGCTACACCGCTACCGAACTGGCGCAGCTGGCGGGCACTTCCAAGTCCACGGCGGCGCGCTTCTTTCGCCGGGCGGGGTTTTCGGGGTTCGACGAGTTCCGCCAGCAGGTGCGTGCCCACCACACCCGCCAGTCGCCGCTGGCGCGCATGGCGCAGGTCCCGCGCAAGGACGGCCTGGGCCGGCAACTGCACGCCCACCTGCACCAGGACGCCCAGCGCCTGACCGACTGGGCCGACGCCCTGCCCGTGGCGCAGGTGCAGGCCGCCCTGGCGCTGCTGTCGCGGGCGCGCAAGGTCTGGGTCGTGGGCTACCGCCACAGCCAGGTGACGGCCGGGTACGCGCAGGCGCTGCTGGCCCAGGTGCGCAGCGACGTGGCCAGCCTCAACGATGCCAGCGGCCGGGAAGCGGAACTGCTGGCCGGCGCCAGCGACCGGGACGTGGTGCTGGCCGTGGACTTCCGCCGCCGCAGCACCCGGCTGCCCACCGTGCTGGCCGCCGCGCGCAGCATGGGCGCGCAAGTGCTGCTGCTGACCGATGCACCCGTGTCCGCCCTGGCCCTGCAGGCCCGTGTGGTCCTGCGCTGCGGTGCCAGCGACCCCGACGGACTGTTCGATTCCTATGTCTGCGCCATCAGCCTGATCAACTTTCTGGCGGCGGCGTTTGCCACGCAGGCCAAGACCGGCGCACGGGCGCGCCTGCAGCGCATCGAGCAACTGCACGCGGTGCTCGACGACCTGGAGCCGCAGGTGTAGCCGAAGCACCCGGATCCTGCGCGCCCTTCCTCCTCGGCCTCTTCCAGCCCCCTTTCCTTCTTTGCATCCATTCACCGAAAGCTCTTCATGCCTTCCCTTCCCGCCCTTGCCGCCGCATGTTTCCGCAACCCCGCCGCCGACCGGCAGGCGCCCTACGGCGCGCGCCGCAGCGCGATCCTGGGCGCCCCGGCGCTCGCGCAGGCCGAGCGCGACCTGACCCACTGGCAGGGCTACGCCGCCACGCCGCTGCAGCCCCTGCCCGCGCTGGCGCAGGCGCTGGGCGTGGCCGCCGCGCACTACAAGGACGAGAGCGGCCGCTTCGGCCTGGGCAGCTTCAAGGCCCTGGGCGGCGCCTATGCCGTGGCGCGCCTGCTGTGCCGCGAGCTGGGCGCCCGCCTGGGCCGCGCACTCACCACGCAAGACCTGCTGGCCCCCGACGTGCGCGCGCTGTGCGGCGAGCTGACGGTCACCTGTGCCACCGATGGCAACCACGGCCGCTCCGTGGCCTGGGGCGCGCAGCAGTTCGGCTGCCGCTGCGTGATCTACATCCACGCCACGGTGAGCGAGGGCCGCCGGGCCGCCATCGCCCGGTACGGCGCCGAGGTGGTGCGCACGGCCGGCAACTACGACGACGCCGTGCGCCAGGCCGACGCCGACGCCAAGCTGCACGGCCGCTTTGTGATCTCCGACACGTCCTACCCCGGCTACATGGACGTGCCGCGCGACGTGATGCAGGGCTACCAGGTGATGGTGGACGAGGCCGCGCGCCAGCTGGCCCAGCGCCCCACGCACGTCTTCGTGCAGGCCGGCGTGGGCGGCGTGGCGGCCTCGGCATGCGCCTATTTCTGGGAGCGCGACGGCGGCGCCCGCCCGGTGTTCGTGGTGGTGGAGCCCGACCGCGCCGACTGCCTGGCGCAAAGCGCGAAGGCCGGCCGGCTCACCGCCGTCACTGGCGACATCGACACGCTGATGGCCGGCCTGGCCTGCGGCGAAGTCTCGCACCTGGCCTGGGAGATCCTGGAGCACGGCACCGATGCCTTCTGCGTGATCAGCGACCCGGCCGCCATCGCGGCGATGCGGCTGCTGGCCCACCCGCTCGGCAGCGACCCGGTGATCGTGGCGGGCGAATCCGCCGTGGCCGGCGTGGCCGCTGCCGTGGCCGCCTGCCAGGACCCGGCCGCCCGGCAGGCCTTGGGGCTTACCGCGGAAAGCCGCCTGCTGTTTTTCGGCACCGAGGGCGCCACCGATCCGCAGCTGTACGAAGCCCTGGTGGGCGAGCCGGCCGAAGCCGTCGCCGCGCGTGCCGGGGCCCGCGCATGACCGGCGCGCCGCGCATCAACGGACCGCGGCTCCTGCAGCGGCTGGCCGACCTGGGCCGGTTCGGCGCCCTGCCGGGGGGCGGCACCAACCGCCTGGCCCTGTCGGACGCCGACCGCGCTGCGCGCGACTGGACGGTGCAGCAGATGCGTGCCCTGGACATGCACGTCGCCATCGACGCCATCGGCAACGTGCTGGCCACCTGTGCCGGCACTGCCGACCTGGCGCCCGTGGCCACCGGCAGCCACATCGACACCGTGCGCACGGGCGGCCTGTACGACGGCAACTACGGCGTCATGGCGGGGCTGGAAGTGGTGGCTGCGCTGCGGGACGCGGGCGTGCGCACGCGTCGGCCGTTGCAGGTGGCTTTCTTCACCAATGAGGAAGGCGCGCGCTTCCAGCCCGACATGCTGGGCAGCCTGGTGCATGTGGGCGGCATGCCGCTGGCGGACGCGCTGGCCGCCGTGGCCGTGGACGACGGCGCCACGCTGGGCGCCGAGCTGGCACGCATCGGCTATGCCGGGACGGCGCCCGTGGGCGCGCCGCGCGTGGACAGCTTTGTCGAGTTGCACATCGAGCAGGGCCCGGTGCTGGACCGCGAGGGCGTGGACATCGGCGTGGTCGAAGGCGTGCAGGGCATTTGCTGGATGGAGTTCAGCTTTGCCGGCCACAGCAACCACGCCGGCACCACGCCGATGGCGCTGCGGGCCGATGCCGGCATGGCGGCCCTGCGCTGCGCGGCCTTTGTGCACGAGCTGGTGGCACGCTACGGCGGACGCCAGCTGGGCACGGTGGGGGCGGTGACGTTCCAGCCCAACCTGATCAACGTGATTGCCGGGCGCGCCACGATGACGATCGATCTGCGCAACACCGACGGCACCTTGCTGCGGGCGGCGCAGGCCGAAGTCCTGGCCCACGCACGGCGTCTGGCCGCCGAGCACGGCGTGCAGTTCAGCCACCGCTCCCTGGCCGACTTTGCTCCGGTGCAGTTTGACGCCGCGCTGGTCGACAGCGTGGAGCGCCACGCCCGCGCGGCGGGCCTGTCCACGCTGCGCATGCCCAGCGGCGCCGGGCACGACGCGCAAATGCTGGCCCGCGTGTGCCCCACCGCCATGGTGTTCGTGCCCAGCGCCGGCGGGCTGAGCCACAACGTGCGCGAGCACACCGATGCCCGGCAGCTGGAGCAAGGCGCCAACGTGCTGCTGCAGGTGATGCTGGAGCGGGCCAACCGTGCGTGACGTCCGCCAAAATATGATTCAAATCAGCCTCTAGCGCCCGTGGAATAAGCGCTAGCAGCTATCAATTTTGAAGAAAGAACCTTCCCATGACCCGCACCGTCAACGTCGCCCTGGGCCAGCTGGGGCCCGTCCAGCGCGCCGACAACCGCACCGCCGTCGTCCGGCGCCTGTGCGCCATGATGCGCGAAGCCCACAGCCTGGGCGCGCACGTCATCGTCTACCCCGAACTGGCGCTGACCACCTTTTTCCCCCGCTGGTACCTGGAAGATCCCGAAGAGCTGCACCGCTATTTCGAGCGCAGCATGCCCAGCGCCGAAACCCAGCCGCTGTTCGACCTGGCGCGCGAGCTGGGCGTGGGCTTCTACCTGGGCTACGCCGAGCTGGCCGAGGAGGCAGGCCAGCTCACGCGGTACAACACCGCCATCCTGGTCGACCGCACGGGCCGCATCGTCGGCAAGTACCGCAAGATCCATGTGCCGGGCCATTTCGAGCACGAGCCCTGGCGCCGGTTCCAGCACCTGGAAAAGCGCTATTTCACGCCGGGCACCTCGTTCGGCGTGTACCAGGCCTTTGGCGGCACCGTGGGCATGGCGCTGTGCAATGACCGCCGGTGGGCCGAGACCTACCGCGTCATGGCGCTGCAGGGCGCGGAGATGATCTTCATTGGCTACAACACGCCGGTGCACAACGCGCCGGCGCCGCAGCACGACGACCTGTCACTGTTCCACAACCAGCTCTCCGTGCAGGCCGGCGCTTACCAGAACGGCTGCTGGGTGGCCAGCGTGGCCAAGGGCGGCATCGAGGAAGGCGTGGACAGCATCGCGGGCAGCCTGCTGGTGGCGCCCTCGGGCGAGGTGGTGGCGCGCTGCACCACCCGCGACGACGAGGTGGTGCTCGGCCGCTGCGACCTGGACTTTTGCGCCGTGTACAAGCGCACCACCTTCAACTTCGACCTGCACCGCCACCCCGAGTGCTACGGGCTGATCGTGCAAAAGAAGGGCGAGACGCTGGCCGCCGACGGCAGCCCCTGGCGGGGCTGACGGGGCGGGCGGAGAAAGGTGCTCAGGCGCCCCAGCGGCGCAGCACCAGGCTGGCGTTGGTGCCGCCAAAGCCGAAGCTGTTGGACAGCACCGTGGTCAGCTGGGCGTCGCGCGTCTGCGTGACCAGGGGCATGGAGCCCAAGGCCGGGTCGGGTGTCTCCACGTTGGCCGAACCGGCGATGAAGCCCTTGTTCAGCATGATCACGCAGTAGATGGCCTCCTGCACGCCCGTGGCGCCCAGCGAGTGGCCGGTGAGCGACTTGGTGGAGGAGAACGGCGGTACCTTGTCGCCGAACAGCGCCTGCATGGCGCGCACTTCCTGCATGTCGCCCACGGGCGTGGACGTGCCGTGCGTGTTGATGTAGTCGATGGGGGCGCCGAGGCCTTCCATCGCCTGCTTCATGCAGGCAATGGCGCCCTCGCCCGAGGGGGCCACCATGTCCTCGCCGTCGCTGGTGGCGCCAAAGCCCACCACTTCGGCCAGGATGGTCGCGCCGCGCGCCTGGGCATGTTCCAGGCTCTCCAGCACCACGGCACCGCCGCCGCCCGCGATCACGAAGCCGTCGCGGTTCGCGTCATAGGCGCGCGAGGCCTTTTCGGGCGTGTCGTTGTACTTGCTGGACATGGCGCCCATGCCGTCGAACAGCAGCGACATGCCCCAGCTCAGCTCTTCGCCGCCGCCCGCGAACATCACGTCCTGCATGCCCCAGGCGATCTGCTGCGCGGCCACGCCAATGCAGTGCGCCGACGTGGAGCAGGCCGAGGTGATGGAGTAGTTGATGCCCTTGACCTTGAAATTGGTGGCCAGGCACGCGGACACGGTGGAGCTCATGCAGCGCGTGACCTGGTAGGGCCCCACGCGGCGGATGCCTTTTTCGCGCAGCGTGTCGGCCGCCTCGATCTGATTGGCGGGCGAGCCGCCGCCCGAGCCCATGATGAGGCCGGTGCGCGGGTGGCTGACCTGCTCGGGCGTCAGGCCGGCCTGCGCGATCGCGTCTTCCAGCGCGATCTGCGCATAGGCCGCGGCATCGCCCATGAAGCGCAGCTGCTTGCGGTCGATGCGCGCCTCGATGTCGATCTCCGGCGCGCCGCCCACCTGGCTGCGCAGGCCCAGCTCCTTGAATTTTTCCACGGCCTTGATGCCGCTCTTGCCGGCCCGCAGCGAGGCTTCCACGGTGGCCAGGTCGTTGCCGATGCACGAGACGATGCCGGCACCGGTGATGACTACACGCTTCCTGGTGGTCATTGTGCTGCGTCCTTGTTGTCGCCCTCGCGCTTGAACAGGCCCACGCGCAGGTCGTTGGCTACATAGATCTCCTGGCCGTCGGCCAGCAGCCGAGCATCGCCGATGGCCATGACAAGTTTGCGTTTGATCACGCGCTTGATGTCGATTTCGTAGGTGACCAGCTTCACATCAGGCCCCACCTCGCCGGTGAACTTGACCTCGCCCGCGCCCAGGGCGCGGCCGCGGCCCGGCAGGCGCAGCCAGGTCAGGTAAAAGCCGATGAGCTGCCACATGGCATCCAGCCCCAGGCAGCCGGGCATCACCGGGTCGCCCTGGAAGTGGCAGGCAAAAAACCACAGGTCGGGCTTGACGTCCAGCTCGGCCCGAATCTTCCCCAGCCCGTGCGCGCCCCCATCGCTGTCGATGTGCGTGATGCGGTCGAACATCAGCATGGGTGGCAGCGGCAGGCGCCCGCTGTCAGCGCCGAACAGCCGCCCCTCGCCGGAGGCAATCAGTTGTTCGTACGAAAAGGAATCAGCCATCTTCAGTCGTGCTCCAGAACCGCGGTCTGCCCGCTTTCAAGTCATTGTTGTCGGCAATCAAGGCCCAGCCTGGGATGTTCTGCACGCATCGAGCGGAAAGTGCGCGCTGCGGATCGGGAGGGGCTGCAAGGCGCAAAACGCAGCAATAGCCGCAGCTATTGCGAGTATTTGCTTGCGCAGCAGACCACCCGAGACCGCAGATGCACACGGCGCGACGATTCGTGCAGAGGATCCCTTGAGGGGCTCCATTATCCAGGGTGCGGCGCCCCGCCCGGCGTTTGACCCAGGACCGGGGCAGGTCACCAGGCCCCGCACATTGACCTGGATCAGTTCCCGCGCGCCGTGCGCCGCCGCGCAGCCAGCGCCGCGCCAGCGGCTGCCAGCCCTGCGGCGAGCCACAGCGGCGCCAGCCCCCAGCGCGACACCCACCAGGCATAGGGCGTGATCTGCCAGCCGGTGCGCGCGTCCAGCCCCCGGCCCTGCACCTCGGCGCGCAGCACGCCGCGCGTAGCCCGGGCCAGCTGGTGGGTGACCTGGCCCCGGTGGTCGATGACCGCGGTGGCCCCCGTGTTGGTGGCGCGCACCATGGGCCGCTCCAGCTCCAGCGAGCGCATGCGGCTGATCTGCAGGTGCTGGTCGATGGCCACGGTATCGCCGAACCAGCCGATGTTGCTGAGGTTCACCAGCACCGTGGGCGCCTGCGCCGGGTCGATGAACCGCGCGCCCAGCTCCTCGCCAAACAGGTCTTCATAGCAGATGTTGGGCGCAATGCGCTGGCCCGCCCAGGCAAAGGAAGGCTGCCCGACCGCGCCCCGGTTGAAGTCGCCCAGCGGAATGTTCATCAGCGCCGTGAACCACTTGAAGAACGGCGGGACGAATTCGCCGAACGGCACCAGATGGTGCTTGTCGTAGCGGTAGGGCGCTGCCGCCGCGGCCGGCCCCAGGCCCAGCACCGAGTTGGTGTAGCCCTGCACTTCGTCGCCCAGCGGAATCCCCAGCAGCGCCGCCTGCTCCCCGCCCGCATAGCGCTGCTGCAGCCCTTCCAGATAGCCCGGAAGCAGCTGCTGGGGCAGCAGCGGAATGGCCGTCTCCGGCGCCACCACCAGCTGTGCCTGGGCGTTGCGCAGGGCCTCGGCATACCACTGCAGGGCCACGGGGACGCCGCTGCCGGGCTGGAACTTCTCGTCTTGCGGGATGTTGCCCTGCAGCAGCTCCAGGCTCAGGGCCGGGGGCCGGGGCTGGGCGGGCGTGTGGCACAGCTCGACCGCACAGAAGCGCTGGGCCGCAGCCCCGCCCCAGCAGGCGGCCAGCGCCAGCACCAGCGCCCAGGCCCACCCGTTGCGCAGATCCCGCCGGCGCGCCTGCACGGCCAGCATTGCCAGCAGCGCCGCCATCGCGCCCACGCCATAGACGCCGACATAACGCGCAAAGACGGCCAGCGGCCCGTCCACATGGGCATAGCCGCCGGCGCCCCAGGGAAAGCCCGTCCACAAGGTGCCGCGGGCCAGTTCGGCCAGCAGCCAGAGCGCTGCAAAAGTGATAGCTACCCCCGCACGGTGGACGGGCGCTAGATGGCAAAAAAGCCCCAAGGCCACGGCATAGTAGCTGCCCAGGAACAGGGCCAGGCCCAGCACCGCCGCAACCGCCAGCGGGGCCGCCAGGCCCCCATAGGTGTGCATGGAGATGAACAGCCACCAGAACGTGCCCACCAGCCAGGCCGTGGCGAACAGCCACCCCAGCACCGCGCCACGGCGCCAGGCCGGGCGCCCGGCCACACCGGGGCTCACCAGCCAGGCCAGCACGGCCATCGACAACCCCTGCAGCCACCACAGCGGCGCACCGCTGCCCGGCCACGCGAGCGAGGCGGCCTGCGCCGCCCCGGCCACGGCCGCGAGCAGCGCTTGCAACATCCACGGCAGGCCCCGTGTGGTGGCGGCCGGTCCCATCAGCCGCCGGCGCCAGCGGCTTCGGCGCGCGACACCTTGAACCAGCGCACCGCGCCGCCCTTGGTGTGCAGCACCACGAAGTGCAGGCCGCCCAGCTGCAGGTCCTCGCCACGCCGCGGAACATGCCCCATCTCATGCGCGATCAGGCCGCCGATGGTGTCAAAGCTGGCATGCGGGTCGCTGCCCTGCAGGTGGGTTTCAAACGCCTCGGCCACGCGCTCCACCGAGGTGTCGCCGCTCACGCGGTAGGTGCGGTCGGCCAGGCCGAAGATGTCGCCGTCTTCCTCGGGGATGTCGAACTCGTCCTCGATCTCGCCGACGATCTGTTCCAGCACGTCCTCGATGGTGACCAGCCCGGCCATGCGGCCGAACTCGTCGATGACGATGGCCAAATGGTTGCGGTTGCCACGGAACTCGCGCAGCAGGTCGTTCAGGCCCTTGCTCTCGGGCACGAACACGGCCGGGCGCAGCAGCGCGCGGATGTTGAGCTCGGGCGCCCGCTGCAGCTTGAGCAGGTCCTTGGCCAGCAGGATGCCGATGATGTTGTCGCGCCGCTCCTGGTAGACGGGGAAGCGGGAATGCGCGGTGTTGATGACGAGGTGCAGCAGCTCGTCATAGGGCGCATCGATGTTGATGAGGTCCATGCGCGGAGCCGCCACCATCACGTCGCCCGCGGTCATGTCGGCCATGCGGATGACGCGCTCGAGCATCACGCGCGACTCGGGCCCGATGACCTCGTTGTCCTCGGCCTCCGCCAGGGTCTCGATCAGCTCCTGCAGGGAATCGGGACCGGGGTGGATGAATTCGGCCACCTTCTGCAAGAAGGTGCGCTTGTCTTCCTTTTCGGGCGGACGCCCGGGGTGGGGATCGGACACTGTCGTGTGCGGTAGTGAACAGGCCCCTAGGATAGCGGATTGTCATGACGGGCCGCCGCCCGCGCGGCGGGCGGCCCCGGCGGCCCGGCCGGTGGGCCGCTATTCCGCCGACTGGTGGCGCGCGTCCTGCACGCCGCTGCGCACTTCCTGCACGCTGGCCAGGAAATCCCAGAACTGCTTGGCCTGCTTCTTGATCTGGTAGTCCACCTCGGCAAACTGCTGCTCCACGATCTCGGCCATGCGGCTGTCCAGGCTGCCCGGAACAATTTGCAGGTAGGCCTCGGATTCCGAGCCGTCGCGGCGCACGGTGGCACCGGCGTTGCGGGCGATCCTGAGCATCGCCGTGTTCTCCGACAGCGCGTGGATGAACACCATGTTGACGCCCTCGTTGCGGGCATGCATCACGGCGCGCTCGAACAGCCGGGCGCCAAAGCCCCGGCCGCGCGCCTTCTTGAGCACCGACACGCCGAACTCCGCGCAGTGCTGGTATTCCGGGTGCTCCGAGAAGGCCAGGTGGGCCACCGCGATCAGCTCCAGGCGGCGGTTGTAGATGCCGAAGATCTCGTCCCGGTCAAAGTCCAGCTGCTCCACGTAGCGGCGGATCTGCTCGTCGTTGGCGGCATAGCCAAAGCGCAGGTAGCGGTCGGCGGGCTCCAGCTGCAGCAGGTGCTGCGCGATCCGCTCGCGGTAAGAGGGGCCCAAAGCCCGAATTGGAACCATCACGGGGACCTCCTGCTTGGTGCGGATGGGATCGGCAGCCGGGCCGCCCGCGACAGGGCGCAGCATGTCCCGGCCCGCGAGCCAGGATGCCTTGAGCCAGTCTTTCGTTGCATACATGCCGGGAAATATAAGGGTTTTCCCTGATCATTTCCAGCAAAAATGCTGCGGCGCAACAAATTAGAGAGCGGCGTCTGGAATACCGTGCCTTTTGCTTTTGTTTGCTTTTGGTGTGGGAGACGCAGCGTATAGCGGGCCCTCCTGCGGGGCAAGCCCCCCGGTGTCGCCGGGGCGGCGGTGGGCGGCGCCGCGGGGGCGCGCAGCCCCGGCCGTCTACACCGGCACGGCCGTGGTCGCCTTCACCCGGTCGAGCACGAAGCTGGTCTTGCAGTCCTGCACGCTGGGGTGCTTGAGGAGCGTGTCCATGATGAAGCGGCTGTAGTGGGCCATGTCGGCCACCACCACGCGCAGCAGGTAGTCCATCTCGCCGGTGAGGGACGCGCACTCCACCACCTCGGGCCAGGTCTGCACGCTCGCGCGGAACAGGTCCATGGGGTTGCGCTTGTGGCTTTCGGTGTGCTTTTCCAGCCGCACGTTCAGGTACGCCGTGAGCCCCAGCCCGACGGCTTCGGGCCGCACCAGCGCCACATAGCGGTCGATGACGCCCGACTCCTCCAGCCGCTTGACCCGCCGCAGCACCGCGCTGGGCGACAGCCCGATCTGCGCGCCGATGACGTCGTAGGTCTCCCGGCCGTTCTCTTGCAGACGGCGCAAGATTGCGACATCAAGCTTGTCAAGTGCGCTTTCAGGGCTCATGGCGCAATATTTTACGAAAAGCCGGCGCCATCCGGACCGCCCTGGGCAGGACAGGGTATGTCCCGATAGTGACAGCTACTAATCCTCCCTAACAATTCTCCTTGCAAAAAAGAACGACCGTTCTTTTTTGTGAGTACAACGACAACACACCGGAGACAACCCATGAACGCATCCCTGCGCCGCCTGTGGCGGCAATTCGTCTTGGTCCTGTGCTGCCTTGCAGCGGCGGGCGCGGCCCACGCGCAAAGCGGATACACCCAGACCCGCTACCCCATCGTGCTGGTCCACGGGCTGTTCGGCTTCGATTCCCTGCTGGGCGTGGACTACTTCTACGGCGTGCCCGACGCGCTGCGCCAAGGCGGCGCCAAGGTCTATGTGGCCCAGGTGTCGGCCGCCAACAGCACCGAAGTGCGCGGCGAACAGCTGCTGGCGCAGGTCAAGACCATCCTGGCGCTGACGGGTGCGTCCAAGGTCAACCTGATCGGCCATTCGCATGGCGGCCCCACCATCCGCTACGTGGCCGGCGTGGCACCGCAGCTGGTGGCCTCGGCCACCTCGGTGGCAGGGGTGAACCGCGGCTCGCGCGTGGCCGACATCGTGCGCGGCGTGGCCCCGGCCGGCTCCGTCAGCGAGGCCGTGGCCAACGCGGCCGCCACCGCGCTGGTGGGCATGATCAACCTGCTGTCCGGGGGCACAGGCCTGCCGCAGATGCCCACGGCCGCGCTGGACTCCCTCACCACCGCCGGCGCCGCCAAGTTCAACCAGAGCTTTCCGCAGGGCCTGCCCAGCGGCTGCGGCAGCGGCCCCGAGCTGGTGAACGGCGTGCGCTACTACTCCTGGACGGGCACCCGCACCGCCACCAACCTGCTGGACCCCACCGACGCCTTCCTCGTCCCCCTGGGATGGGTGTTTGGCGAGGCCAACGACGGACTGGTTTCGGCATGCTCGTCGCGCCTGGGCACCCACCTGGGCGACTACAGCCAGAACCACCTGGATGAGGTCAACCAGATGGTGGGCCTGCGCGACTGGTTCTCGGCCGACCCGGTGGCGCTGTACCGCCAGCACGCCAACCGGCTCCAGAAGGCCGGGCTGTGATGACGCGGACCGGCCTGCGCGCCGCGGCCCGCGCGCGGTGGGTCCTCGCCGCCGGGGTGCTGGCCGCGGTGGGCCTGACCGCGTGGTGGCTGGGCCGCACACCGGCCCCCAGCGGGCAAGACCCGGCCACCGCCGCCGGGGCCCGGCCCGCGCTCCACGCCACCCTGCCCGGCACCGGGGCGGGTCGCGCCAACCCGGCCGGCGCCTCGGCGGTAGCCGGCACCGAGGCCCGGGGGGCGGCGGCGGACCCGCTGCTCACCCCCGACCTGCGCGCCCGCCTGGAAGCCCTGCTGCTGGAGGCGGGCGATGCCGCCACGCCCGAAGCCCTCAAACAGCGGCTGGAAGCCCTGGTCGCCAAGCACTTTCCGCCGCCGCTGACCACCCGCGCCCTGGCGTTGGCCCAGCGCTACGTGGACTACCGCGTGGCCCTGGGTGAACTGCCGGGAGCGGGGCCGGACGATCCGCGCGCCTTGCGCCGGGTGCTGGACGCCCGGCGCAGCGTGCGCGAACGCCACTTTGCCCCTGAGGAATACGACGCCCTGTTTGCCCGCGAAGACCCGTTGGACCACTACACCCTGGCCCGCCTGGAAGTGCTGCACAACCCCGACCTGGGCAGCGCCCAGAAACAGCGCGCCCTGAAGGACGCCGAGGAAACCCTGCTCCCCCCCGAGCAACGGGCGCAGCGCCGCGAGGCCACCGAGCACCTGGTGGCCGCCGCGCAGACCCAGGCCTTCGAGCAGCAGGGGCTGGATGTTTACACCCGCCACGCGGCACGGGCGGCCGCCTACGGCAACGATGCCGCGCTGGCCCTGGCGCAGCTGGACCGCGACGAGCAGGCCTGGCAGCAGCGCGTGGGCCAGTACGCGCAGGCCCAGGCCGAGGGACGCGACCCGGCGCAACTCGGCGCCCTGCGCGATCAGCTGTTCAGCCCCCAGGAGCAGCTGCGCCTGAACGCCGCCCTCGCCCTGCGCACGGCTGCAGCGCGGTAGCCGCCCGGCACCTGCAAGCCGGGGCAAACCGCCCAGAATACGACGGCACCGCGCGCCATACCTTGACGGCGCGCAAATTTCCTGCGCATAGCGGCCATTCCGGGACGCACTACGCCGAAATCATGAGGGTGTGCGCGCCTACAGTGCGTTGTTCTACAACCACTTTTCCGGAGACGCCCCCATGAACGCCGCCCTGCCCTCAGCTGCCCTGCAAGAAGTTTCCGCCTGGGAGAACCCGATGGGGCTGATGGGGTTCGAGTTTGTCGAATTCACCTCGCCCACGCCCGGCCTGCTGGAAGACGTGTTCGAAAAACTGGGCTTCACGCTCGTGGCCAAGCACCGCTCCAAGGACGTGGTGTTGTACCGCCAGAACGGCATCAACTTCATCCTGAACCGCGAGCCGAACAGCCAGGCCGCCTACTTTGGCGCCGAGCACGGCCCGTCGGCCTGCGGGCTGGCGTTCCGCGTGAAGGACGCTCACAAGGCCTACAACCGCGCGCTGGCCCTGGGCGCCCAGCCCATCGAGATCCCCACCGGCCCCATGGAGCTGCGGTTGCCCGCCATCAAGGGCATTGGCGGCGCGCCGCTGTACCTGATCGACCGCTTCGAGGACGGCAAGTCCATCTACGACATTGACTTCGAGTTCGTGGACGGCGTGGACCGCCGCCCCGTAGGCCACGGCCTGAACGAGATCGACCACCTCACGCACAACGTGTACCGGGGCCGCATGGGCTTTTGGGCCGGCTTTTATGAAAAGCTGTTCAACTTCCGCGAACTGCGCTACTTCGACATCAAGGGCGAGTACACCGGCCTCACCTCCAAGGCCATGACGGCGCCGGACGGCAAGATCCGCATCCCGCTGAACGAAGAGTCCAAGCAGGGCGGCGGCCAGATCGAGGAGTTCCTGATGCAGTTCAACGGCGAGGGCATCCAGCACATCGCGCTGATCTGCGACAACCTGGCCGAGGTGGTGGACAAGCTGGGCCTGGCCGGCGTGCCGCTGGCCACCGCGCCCAACGATGTCTATTACGAAATGCTGGACACCCGCCTGCCGGGGCACGGCACCGACGTGGCGGCGCTGCAGTCGCGCGGCATCCTGCTGGACGGCACCACGGCCGACGGCACGCCCCGCCTGCTGCTGCAGATCTTCTCCACCCCCATGCTGGGCCCGGTGTTCTTCGAGTTCATCGAACGCCGCGGCGACTACCGCGAGGGCTTCGGCGAAGGCAACTTCAAGGCGCTGTTCGAATCGCTGGAGCGCGACCAGATCCGCCGCGGCGTCCTGAACCAGAACGCCTGAGAACGCCAGACCCTACAAGGTCAAGGGATAACCCTGCCCCGGTGCCTATACTGCGCGCTCCCTGGAACTCACAAGGATTCCCGATGTCGTTGCGCAGCCTCCTGTTCGGTGTTGGCCTGGCCTGCCTGGCCGCCTCTGCCCTGGCCCAGAACCCCTCTGCCCCGCTCACGCTGGTGGTCCCGTATCCCGCAGGCGGGCCGCTGGACACCTCGGCGCGCATCCTGGCCGAAGGCGCCGCGGCCCAGCTGGGCGCCATCACCGTGGAGAACAAGCCCGGGGCCGGTGGCAACACCGGCGCCGACCAGGTGGCCAAGGCCTCCAAGACCAGCAATCAGGTGCTGATGGGCGCGGTGGCCACGCATGCGGTCAATCCCTGGCTGTACAAGAACTTCCCCTACAACCCGCTCAAGGACTTCAAGCCGCTGGTGCTGGTGGCGCGCACGCCCAACGTGCTGGTGGTCAACGCCGAGCAAGCCGGCAAGCTGGGCATCAAGACGACGCCCGACCTGGTGCAGTACCTCAAGAAGAACCCCGACCAGCTCAAGTACGGCTCGGGCGGCAACGGAAGCATCGGCCACATCTCGGCCGAGATGTTCAAGTCGCTCACCAACACCAAGATGGGGCACACCCCCTTCCAGGGCTCCAAGCCCGCGCTGGCCGCGCTGGAGTCGGGCCAGGTGCTGCTGGTGTTCGACAACCTGGCGTCGGCCCTGCCGCAGATCCAGTCCGGCAAGCTGCTGGCCCTGGGCGTGACCACGCTCAGCCGCAACGAGGCCCTGCCCAACGTTCCCAGCATCAACGAGAGCGTGCAGGGCTTCAACGTGTCGACCTGGTTCGGCCTGTTTGCGCCAGCCGCGCTGCCGGACGCGGACGCGCGGCGCTATGCCACGGCGTTCCTGAACGCTATGCAGTCCCCGGCCGGCAAGGAGAAGTTCAAGAAGATGGGTATCGCGCCCGAAGAGCTCACGCTCGACGGGTTTGCGCAGTTTGTGCGCTCGGAAAACAGCAAGTACGAATTCCTGATCCGGGCCGCAAAGATCAAGATCGATTAGCCGCCGCACGGGCAGGAGCGCGCCGCTGCGGCGCGCGGCCACGGCGGCACAGGAGTACCAACATGGGACAAGCCCCCGTCGTCTATGGCCAATCCAACCGCCCGCCCCGTGGCGACTACTCGCGCGCCAGCGCGGACTACACCTGCCCGCAGAACTACGCGAGCTACACCGAGGCGGACCACGACACCTACCGCAGGCTCTACGAGCGCCAGTGCGCGCTGCTGCCCGGCCTGGCGAGCCAGGCCTTCATCGACGCCCTGCCCCTGCTGGGCGCCCGCGACCGCATTCCGCGGTTCGAGGAAGTCAACGAACGGCTGTACCAAGCCACCGGCTGGGAGCTGGTGGGCGTGCCGGGGCTGATCCCCGAAGTGCCCTTCTTCACGCTGCTGGCAAACCGCAAGTTCCCGGTGACGGACTGGATCCGCAAGCCCGAGGAGTTCGAGTACATCGTCGAGCCCGACATCTTCCACGACCTGTTCGGCCATGTGCCGCTCTTGTTCAACCCGGTGTTTGCCGACTACGTGCAGCGCTACGGCCAGGGCGGCCTCAAGGCCGAGGGCCTGGGCGCCTGCGAGATGCTCAGCCGCCTGTACTGGTACACCATCGAGTTCGGCCTCATCCGCGAGCCTGCCGGCCTGCGGGCCTACGGCGCGGGCATCCTCAGCTCGTCCGGGGAACTGGCGCACTCGGTGCGCAGCCCCGAGCCCCAGCGCCTGCCGCTGCAGCTGGAGCGCACCATGCGCACGCGCTACAAGATCGACACCTACCAGCAGACGTATTTTGTGATCGACAGCTTTGAGCAGTTGTTTGACATGACGGCGGCGGACTTTGCGCCGATCTACGAGCGGCTGCGGGGCTTGCCGGAGTTTGCAGCGGATGAGCGGGACGCTGTGGCGGCCTGATTTTTTATCAAAAGGGCTTCTAGCGCTTATGTGGAAAGCGCTGACAGCTATTGATTTCGTAGTCCCTGGCTTTTCGCCAACCGTTCGGACTGAGCTTGTCGAAGCCGGGGCATGAACGCTCGCTCGCCCATCTGCGCAGCATGCCTTTGCCGAGGGCGGGAGCCGGGAGTCGCCCGGCGGCGAGTCCCTTTCTTTCGCGTCGCCGAAAGAAAGGAACCAAAGGTCGCGAAGCGGGACTCCACTCACTTCGCGCAGCGAAGTTATGTGGAGGCCAAAGGGCGACCCTACAGGCTGCGTCCCTCCGCTCTGCTGCGGGCAA
>NZ_JAJTBB010000082.1 GCF_021287135.1 Acidovorax sp. | reverse complement strand
AAAGGGCGACCCTACAGGCTGCGTCCCTCCGCTCTGCTCCGGGCAACCTGCGGTGCTCGGTCAGGGGGCGCCACCGCAGAACTCACTGCGCTGCTTCGCAGCTCCGTTCGGACAACTGCGGTGAGTCAGAGCACGAAGTGCATGTGTCCTGCGGCACACGCACGCGCCCCCTGCCCTGCGCTCCTCGGCGCATCCTGAAGGGAACCCCGGGGAACGGACATCCACACGGGCCATCGCTTCGCTGCGCTGCGCTCGGCCTGGCTTTCGCAGCGCGAGGCGCTTGCGCCCGCGAAGGCGGGGCCGAGCGCAGCAATGGCCCGAAGGGCTGTTCGGCTGTCCCACCCCTGCTGGCTGCGCCTGCGGCGGGGCGGTTGCGGGGTGGCACGGGCGTCGCAGCGCCCGTGCTTCGTCAACTGACTCGCCGCGGTTGTCCGAGCGGCGCTGCGAAGCAGCAAAGCGAGTTCCGCGGCGCACCCCGCAACCGCCCCGCCGCAGGTTTGCCCCGGAGCGCAGCGCAGGGGTCGCAGACTGGGGGTCGCCTTCTCTTTGGTGACTTTCTCTTGGCGAAGCAAGAGAAAGTTACCGCGCCGCCGGGCGCGCATCCCGGCTCCCGCCCTCCGCAAAGGCATGCCGCCCCTCAGCGAGCTTGCGAGCAGCGCCCAGGTGTCGACAAGCCCAGCCCGGACGGTGAATGAAGTGCCGAAGGCTCAGACGAACCCGTCCGCGTTATCGCAACAAGCCGCTATTCTTTAAATAGCTACCCGCGCTTGCCTATCAAGCGCTACAAGGCGAAAAGGCTCAGAACGCAAGTGCAGCGCAAGCGTCGGGTTACGCCCTGGCGGGCTAACCCGACCTACGGCGCGACCACGCTGCAGTTGGATCGGCGCTTTTACCGGAAGACCACCAGCCCGCTTCGCGGTCCTCGCTGCTCACGCAGCGGCCTGATTTCAGCTCTTGCTGAAATCAGCTTTTCTCTTTTTGCGAAAACGCTGGCCTGCTACGCAGTCCACGCCGCTGCGCGGCTCACCAGATTTCAGCTCTTGCTGAAATCTGGTTTGCGTTTTTCCATAAACGCCGAGAACGCTTCTCGCGCCGCCGGCTCGCGCAGCATGCGCCCAAAGCTCACGCCTTCTTCCGCGATCACCTCCAGCACCTTCGCCTGCTGCCCGCCCTTCATCAACCGCTTGGTCTCGATCAGCGACGACAGCGGCTTGGCTGCCAGCTTCCTGGCCTGCGCCTGGGCATAGGCGTTGCACTCGGTGGGCGGCACCACGCGGTTCACCAGGCCCACCTCCAGGGCTGCTTCGGCCATGAACGGCTCGCCCAGCAGCAGCGCCTCGGCCGCGCGGTGGTAGCCCAGCATTTGCGGCACCAGCAGGCTCGACCCAGCCTCGGGGCACAGGCCCAGGTTCACGAATGGCATGGAGAACGCCGCGTTGTCGCCGGCATAGACCAGGTCGCAATGGAACAGCATGGTGGTGCCGATGCCCACGGCCGGGCCGCACACGGCGGCGATCACGGGCTTGGGGAAGGTGGCGATGGCGCGCAGGAAGCGGAACACCGGGGAATCCTGCGTGGCGGGCGGCTGCTGCAGAAAGTCGCCGATGTCGTTGCCCGCGCTGAAGATGGCCACGTCGCCCTGGAACACCACCACGCGCACGCCGGCGTCGGCCTGCGCGGCCTCCAGCGCGTCGGCCATGGCGGCGTACATGTCGCGGGTGATGGAGTTCTTCTTGTCCACGCGGTTGAAGGTGACGGTGGCGACACCGGCTTCGGTGTGGACCAGGACGTCGGAGGTCGTCGTCGTGCTCATGGTGCGGTTATTCCTTGTAGTAAACGATTTGGTGGCTGGTGGCCAGCAGGGTACCGGCCTCATTCCACAGCTGCACGGTCTGGTCGAAGAAGCCGTTGCGGAACTCCTGCCCACGGGCTTGTCCGAGGAGGAAGCCGGTGCCCGTGGCCTGTAGTTGGGCGGCCGTGGCGTGGAAGTACACGGTGATGGACACCGTGCCCGCCGGCACCTGACGCGCCCGGCGCAGCCACACGCGCGGGAAGAACACATCGGCCAAGGCGGCCAGCGCGACAAAGTCGAGCGGCCGGGGCGGCGCGTCGCGCATCCACAGCTGCGTGAGGCTGTGGTCGCCACTGCCGTCCCAGTTGCGCGGGATGAAGCCCGTCACGGGGCGCATCTCGTACCGGTTGAGCCACTCCACGGCGCCCATGGGTGCGACGATGGCCTTGTGCTCCACGGCGGGCGGCACCTCGGGCATGGGCATGTCGCCCACGCTCCAGGTCTCGCGGCGCACGGCCGTCACCGCCGTGGCGGTGGTGGTGACCACCGGGGCGCCGTCGGCATCGGCCTGCAGGATCGACAGCGTCCAGTGCTGGGTAGAGCGGTTGGTGCGCACCGGTGTGGCCTGCACCGTGAACGGCCCGGCGCTCAACGCGCCCGCGTAGTTGACGGTGAGCGACAGCGGGTCGCCCAGCCGGTCGGGGTGCTGCAAGACGGCCTGCAGCAGCGTGGCGGCAGTGATGCCGCCAAAGGGGCCCACCATGTTCCAGTAGCCTGGGTGCGTCTGGCCTTGGTACTGGTCAGCAGCCCCCTGCGCAGGAGCCAGCTGCACCGCCTCGTCCAGCGGATGCCGGGGGGAGGACGAAGAAGGATTGGAAGAGGAAGTCATGCCGCAAGTGTGCCGCGAAACGGCCGCTCAGGCCGTCGTACCGGAGACTTCCTGGCGGGCCGCCTGGGTACCGCCGCCCAGGGCGGCCAGGGCCGCCGCCGCCCGCGGCCACAGGCTCTGGCGGAACTGGTCGCGAAAAAACCCGAAGTGCCCGATGCGCCGCACCTGCAAGTCGGCTGGGGTGATGCTCTCCACCCGGCGCTCGGTGTTGGCGTACAGGTTGACGAGGTTGTGCGTGCCGCGCAGGGTCATCAGTTCGTCGTCGGCCATGGACAGCGCCAGCACCGGGAACCGCACGGCCCCATAGCTCTGCGCCACCGCAGGCCCTTCAGCGCCGACGCTGTACGCCGGGTGCAGGCACCAGCGCCGCCACTGCAGGATCACGCCCGCGGGCAGGTCGCCCACCTTCTTGAGCGTGCGCCCCGGAAAGTACCCGCACAGCCGCGTGGCCAGCGGCACCAGCACCCACCAGAAGTACGGAACGATGCGCTTGAGCTGCGGCGCGTTGTCGCGCCAGTAGCCGCTGCCTGCGGCCACGCTGAGCAGGCCCGCCACCTGCTCGGGCTTTTTCAGCAAGCCCGGCAACTGCGCGCCCAGGCTATGGCCCAGCAGGTACAGCGGTTGGGATGGCAGAGCGGCCTTGGCGACGGAGATCACGGCCTCGTAGTCCGCGGCCCAGTCGAAAAGGTCCGCCTTCACATCGCGCAGCGCGCCCTGCAGCGAATCCCCATGGCCGCGGTAGTCGAAGGTGGTGACGCGAAAGCCCTGCTGCGCCAGCCACTGCGCGAAGGTCTCGTAGAAGGATTGGCGCACGCCCATCGCGCCGCCGATGACGACGCTGGCGCGCGCATGGCCCTCGGGTTCGTAGACACGCAGCGCCAAAGACACGGCGCCGTTCACCTGCAAGGTTTGCTTGTCCATCGCTTGTCTCCTTGGTTCGAAACCGATCTGCGCCGGCTTGAATTCGGAACGACCCCCTGAGCGACTTCGTCGCCTCCGCAGCTTGGCGGCCCTTGCGCGGCTGCTGGGCTAGGTCGCGCCAGTCTCAACCGCCACGCAATAACGCGTAGGTCGGGTTAGCGCAGCGTAACCCGACGCCAACGCTGCGCACCTTGTGGGCGTCGCGTCGGGTTACGCCCTTGCGGGCTAACCCGACCTACGGGCTAGGTCGCGCCAGCCTCAACCGCTGCGCGCTAGCCCATCACAGTGCTTCAATAATTCCAGCAGCACCTTGTCCCGTGCCCACGCACATCGTGACCATGCCGTACTTCAGCTTGTGGCGACGCAGTGCGTGCACCACGGTCGCGGCGCGGATGGCACCGGTCGCCCCCAGCGGGTGGCCCAGCGCAATCGCGCCGCCCATCGGGTTCACGTTGGCAGGGTTCAGGCCCAGCGTATTGATCACGGCGAGCGACTGGGCCGCAAACGCTTCGTTCAGCTCGTACCAGCCAATGTCATCGCTCTTCAGGCCCGCATACCGCAGCGCCGCAGGAATCGCCTCGATGGGGCCAATGCCCATGATCTCGGGCGGCACGCCGCGCGCGGCGTAGCTCACAAAGCGCGCCAGGGGCGTCAGGCCAAACTGCTTCACCGCCTTCTCACTGGCGACGATGAGGGCGCCCGCGCCATCGCTGGTCTGCGAGCTGTTGCCCGCCGTGACGCTGCCGCGTGCGGCAAACACGGGCTTGAGCTTGGCCAGGCCTTCCAGGGACGTGTCGGGGCGTGGGCCCTCGTCCAGGTTCACGGTGCGGCGCTTTTCCACCACTTCGCCGGTGGCAAGGTTGGGCGAACGCTCCACGATCTCGATGGGCGTGATCTCGTCGGTGAACTCACCGGCCTTCTGCGCCTTGAGGGCGCGCAGGTGGGATTCGAGCGCGAACGCGTCCTGCGCCTCGCGGCTCACCTTCCACTGTTGCGCCACCTTTTCTGCGGTCAGGCCCATGCCGTAGGCGATGCCCACGTTCTCGTCCTTGGCGAAGATCTCGGCATTGAACGAGGGCTTGTTGCCGCCCATGGGCACGAGGCTCATGGACTCGGCGCCGCCGGCGATCAGCACGTCGGCCTCGCCCACGCGGATGCGGTCCGCCGCCATCTGCAGCGCAGTGATGCCCGATGCGCAAAAGCGGTTCACCGTCACGCCGCCCACGGGGTGATCAAAGGCCAGGCCCATGGCAATGCGGGCCATGTTCATGCCCTGCTCGCCCTCGGGGAAGGAGCAGCCGATGATGGCGTCTTCAATCGCCTTGGGGTCCAGCATGGGGACCTGGGTCATGGCGCTCTTGACCGCGGCGACCAGCAGGTCGTCAGGCCGGGTGTTCTTGAAATAGCCGCGGCCCGAGCGCCCGATGGGCGTGCGCGTGGCGGCGACGATGTAGGCGTCCTGGACTTGTTTCTGGGCCATGGTGTTGCAACTCCTTCAATTCTTCGGAACGGGGCGGCTGGAAGGAACCCAGGCCCACGTAAATACACATTCGACCGGTTCCGCACCGGCTTCGTCGGTCACGGCGACCGCCACCTGCACCTCGCCCTTGTCGCTGGCTTGCATGGCCGCGCGCTGCTCGGCGGTGAGCGTGGCCACAGCCTTGAGGCCGCCCGTGGCGCGCTTCTTGAACGCCATGCTGAACTCCTTGGCCAGCGGCAGGCAGTCGTCGCGCACGTTCATGCCCACCACCATGCCGGTGGCCGTCTCGGCCAGCAGGTTCATGGCCGACGCATGCACGCCGCCGATGTGGTTGCGCACGCGGTGCTCGTTGGCCAGATGCACCTCCACGCGCTCGGGCGTGAGCGACACGAACTTCACCCCGGCCGTGCCAGTGAAGGGCACGGCCCGGCGCAGGATGATGTTCTGCACGAAGCCGCGCAGGAAGGCGGGCGCCTCGTCCAGGCGCATCAGCGAGCGCTGGAGTTTGTTGGGGGCTGGGCTCGTCATGGTGACGCCGGTCAGTTGCGAACGGGCTTGCCAGTCGAAAGCATGCCCAGGATGCGCTCGTGCGTCTTGGGCTGGGCGATCAGGTGGCAGAACGCCTTGCGCTCCAGCGTGAGCAGGTATTCCTCGCTCACCATCGAGCCCGCATCCACATCGCCGCCGCAGACCACCTCGGCGATCATCGCGGCAATCTTGAAGTCGTAGGCGCTGATGAAGCCGCCGTCACGCATGTTCACCAGCTGCGCCTTGATGGTGGCGAGGCCGCTGCGGCCCGCCACGGGGAACAGGCGCTTGTGCGGCGCGCGCCAGCCGCTGGCGGCCATGGACTTGGCCTCGTTGATGGCCACGAACAGCAGCTCGTCCTTGTGGGGCACGATCACGTCGCTGTCCAGCAGGTAGCCCAGCTTGCGCGATTCGAGCGCGCTGGTGCCCACCTTGGCCATGGCCGCGGCGGTGAAGCCTTCGGTCAGGAAGGGCAGGATGTCCTTGCTGGTCGAGGCCGCCATGTTCTCGGCCGCACGGCGCGCGATGTAGGTCAGGCCGCCCGCGCCGGGCACCAGGCCCACGCCCACTTCCACCAGGCCGATGTAGCTTTCCATGTGCGCCACGCGCTTGGCAGAGTGCACGGCCAGCTCGCAACCACCGCCCAGCGCCATGCCGTGGATGGCCGCCACCACCGGCACCTGCGCGTAGCGGATGCGCAGCATCAGGTTCTGCAGCTCCTGCTCCACGCTTTCAATCGCGTCGGGGCCGCCCACCACAAAGGCGGGCATGGTGGCTTCCAGGTCGGCGCCCACGCTGAAGGGCGCGTCGCCGGACCAGATGACCATGCCCTGGTATTCGTTCTCGGCCAGTTCTACGGCCTCCATCAGGGCTTCCATCACCTCGGGGCTGATGGCGTGCATCTTGTTCTTGATGCTGGCGATGAGGACCTGGCCATCCAGCGTCCAGGTGCGCAGCGCCTTGGACTCGGCAAGGGTCGTGCCGGCCGTGCGCCAGTCGGGCAGGCTGGTCTCGCCCAGCAGCGGCTCGGGGAAGATCTGGCGCTCGTACACGGGCAACTGGCGGCGGGGCACAAACTTGCCTTGCGAGGCGCTCCACGAACCTTGCGCGGTGTGCACGCCACCGGCTTCGGCCACAGGGCCCTTGAAGACCCACTCGGGCAGCGGCGCCTTGCACAGCGCCTTGCCGGCGTCGATGTCTTCCTGGATCATCTTGGCCACGTCGAGCCAGCCGGCTTCTTGCCACAGCTCGAACGGGCCCTGCTTCATGCCAAAGCCCCAGCGCATGGCCTGGTCCACGTCGCGGGCGTTGTCGGCGATGGTGGCCAGGTGCACGGCGGCGTAGTGGAAGCTGTTGCGCAGGATGGCCCAGAGGAACTGGCCGGGCGCGCCTTCGGCGTTGCGCAGCAGACGCAGGCGCTCGGCGGCGGGCTTCTTGAGCATGCGGGCGTACACCTCGTCGGCCTTCTGGCCGGCGGGCACGTACTCTTCGCTTTCCAGCTCAAAGCGCATCACGTCGCGGCCGACTTTCTTGTAGAAGCCGGCCTTGGCCTTCTGGCCCAGGTTGCCCAGCTCCAGCAGCTTCTTCAGCACGGCGGGCGTGCCAAAGCTTTCATAAAACGGATCGGTCTCGATGCTCAGGTTGTCCTGCAGCGTCTTGATGACGTGGGCCATGGTGTCCAGGCCCACCACGTCGGCGGTGCGGAAGGTGCCGCTCGATGCGCGGCCGAGCTTCTTGCCCGTGAGGTCGTCCACCACGTCAAAGGTCAGGCCGAAGTTCTCGACCTCTTTCATCGTGGCCAGCATGCCGGCGATGCCCACGCGGTTGGCCACGAAGTTGGGGGTATCGTGCGCGCGCACCACGCCCTTGCCCAGGCCGCTGGTGACGAAGGCTTCGAGCTGGTCCAGCACTTCGGGCTGCGTGGTGGGGGTGTTGATCAGCTCCACCAGCGTCATGTAGCGCGGAGGATTGAAGAAGTGGATCCCG
>NZ_JAJTBB010000050.1 GCF_021287135.1 Acidovorax sp. | reverse complement strand
TGCACACCGGACAGCTCGAGGGGATCAACAACCGCATCAAGGTCATCAAGCGCATGGCTTATGGCTACCGTGACTGCGAGTACTTCTTCCTCAAGATCAAGGCCGCGTTCCCCGGGAATGCGTGAAGAACCTTTTTTTTGGCCACGCGCTCACGGCACGGATCTCTCCGCGGTTACCGGCGCCCTCGCCTGCCCGGCGCCGCAGCCCTTGCGCTGAGTCATGGCCCGCGGGGAAATTCCCGGCGTCGCCCTGGATTTTTATTAAGAATAATTCGCGTTTGCTTTATCATTGGCCGAGTTACAACCTTGAAAGAAGTCTCCATGTCGATGACCGTGAAAGCCTTGCTGAGTGCCTGCGCCCTGGCTGCCGCCGCAGGCGCAGTCCAAGCCCAGGAACAGGTGGTGAACCTCTACTCGGCCCGCCACTACTCCACCGACGAGGCGCTGTACAGCGGCTTCACCAAGGCCACGGGCATCAAGATCAACCGCGTGGACGCCGACGACGCCGGTATCCTGGCCCGCCTGAAGGCCGAAGGGGCCGCCTCGCCGGCGGACGTGATCCTGCTGGTGGACGCCGCCCGCCTGTACAAGGGCGAAGTCGATGGCTTGTTCCAGCCCATCCATTCCAAGGTGCTCAACGACGCGATCCCCGCCAACTTGCGCAGCCAGCCGGCAGCCGACGGCGGCATCTCGTGGTTTGGCCTGTCCACCCGCGCCCGCCTGATCGTCTACAACAAGGTCAAGGTGCAGAAGTCGGACGTGGACACCTACGAGGAACTGGGCGATCCCAAGAACAAGGGCAAGCTGTGCATCCGGTCCGGCTCTCACCCGTACAACCTGAGTCTTTTTGGCGCCGTGACCGAACACCTGGGCGAACAGAAAGCCGAGGCCTGGCTCAAGGGCGTGGTGGCCAACCTCGCGCGGCCTCCCAAGGGCGGCGACACCGACCAGATCAAGGCTGTGGCGGCGGGCGAATGCGACATCGCCGTCACCAACAGCTACTACCTGGCGCGCATGATGCGGTCCAACAAGCCCGAGGACGTGGCCGTGGTCAACAAGGTGGGCGTGGTGTTCCCGAACCAGGAGTCCTGGGGTACGCACCTGAACATTGCCGGGGGCGCCGTGGCCCGGCATTCCAAGAACCAGGTCAACGCCATCAAGTTCCTGGAGTACCTCGCCAGCCCCGAGGCCCAGAACTATTTTGCCAACGGCAACAATGAATGGCCGGCCGCCAAGGGCGTGACGCTGGACAACCCGGCCCTCAAGGCCATGACGAACGGCCAGCCCTTCAAGAGCGAGACGATTCCCATCAGCGCGGTGGGCGCCAACACCACCAAGGTGCAGCAGATGCTGGACCGCGTGGGCTTCCAGTAAACCGCTGGCCCGCATCTCCCCCTCCCGAGAGCCCGGTACCCCCGGGCTTTTTCATTGCGCGCGCCGCCCCGGGGACTTTTGCGGCGAGGGTGGGCCATAATTGACGTTTACGTTAACGTCACTTACGGAGACAACCCATGGAAATCAAAGGCAAGGTATTCATCGTGACCGGCGGCGCGTCGGGCCTGGGCGAAGGAACCGCCCGCATGCTGGCGTCCCAGGGAGGCCAGGTGGTGATTGCCGACATGCAGCAGGAAAAGGGCGAAGCAGTCGCGCGGGACATCGGCGGCGCCTTTGTGAAATGCGATGTGAGCAACGAGGCCGACGGCCAGGCCGTGGTGGCCAAGGCCGTCTCGATGGGCAAGCTGATGGGCCTGGTGAACTGCGCCGGCATCGCCCCTGCCGAAAAAACCGTGGGCAAGAACGGCGCCCACGCGCTGGCCCTGTTCAGCAAGACCATCACGGTGAACCTGATCGGCAGCTTCAACATGATCCGCCTGGCGGCCGAAGCCATGAGCAAGAACGAACCGGAAGCGACGGGTGAGCGCGGCGTGCTGATCTCCACCGCCAGCGTGGCGGCCTACGACGGGCAAATCGGCCAGGCGGCGTATTCGGCATCCAAAGGCGGTGTGGTGGGCATGACGCTGCCCATCGCCCGCGACCTGGCCCGCAATGGCATCCGCAACATGACGATCGCCCCCGGCATCTTCGGCACGCCCATGCTGTTTGGCATGCCGCAAGAGGTGCAGGACGCCCTGGCCGCTGGCGTGCCCTTCCCCAGCCGGCTGGGCACGCCCCAGGACTATGCCAAGCTGGTGCGGCACATCTTTGAAAACGACATGCTCAACGGCGAGGTGATTCGCCTGGACGGCGCGATCCGGCTGGCGCCGCGCTGAGCCATAGGGGCCGCGCAGCTGGCGCGGCTTGCTCCTTTTTTGATAGCTGTTTGCGCAATAGGGGCGGGCGCTAGCGGCCATTTCCCTGAGACGCCCCCGGCGCCTCTTGCTTTTTACAGGGACTCGCGCCCGGCCGGGCACACGAAATCTGCGGCCATCCAGGGGGCGAGCTCTTGCGCCGGAACGGGCCGGCTGAAGTAGTAGCCCTGCCCCGTCTGGCAGCCCAGCGCCCGCAGTGTCTCGCACTGCACCGCGGTTTCCACGCCCTCGGCAATGGCCTCCAGCTCCAGGCTTTGCGCCAGGCCGATGATGGCGCGCACGATGTGCTGGGCGCTGGCGTCCTGGCCCAGGTGGCGCACAAACGACTGGTCGATCTTGAGCTTGTGCACCCGCAGCCGCTGGATATAGCTGAACGAGGAGTAGCCCGTGCCGAAGTCGTCGATGGACAGCTGAACGCCCAGGTCGAACAGTTGCTGCACGATGGCGATGACCTTCTCGGGAGCGTCCATCGCGATGCTTTCGGTCAGCTCCAGCTCCAGCACTTGTGCGGGAACGCCGCTCTCCTGCAGGGCTTCCCGCACCATGTCCACGAGCCCCGGATGACGGAACTGCGCCATCGACAGGTTCACCGCCACCGTGAAGTCCGCACGCCCGGCCTGCAACCAGGTGCGCGCCTGGGCCAGTGCGGTTCGCAGCACCCATTCGCCAATGCCCAGGATCTGCCCGCTGCTTTCGGCCACCGGCACGAACTCCGCGGGGCTCACCGCCCCCAGCTCGGGATGGTTCCAGCGCAGCAGTGCCTCCACGCCGGTCAGTTTTCCGTCCTTGAGCCGCACCTGCGGCTGGTAGTGCAGCGCCAGCTGGTTTTGCACGACCGCACTGCGCAAGGCATTCTCGATCTGCAAGACGCGCAGGGAGTGGGCCTGCATGTCGGCCGAGAAAAAGCGGTAGGTGTCGCGGCCCGTTTCCTTCGCGCGGAACATGGCCGCGTCGGCCCGCTGCGCCAGCGTCTCGAACTCGCGGCCGTCCTCCGGGTACAGGGCAATCCCCACGGACGACGTGACCACCAGTTCGTGACGGCCGAGCCGGCAGACCTGCCGGACCTCGGCCTGCAGTTTCTCGGCCACGTGGGCGGCATGCTGCGCATCGGTCAGCGGCAGCACGATGATGAACTCGTCCCCACCGGGACGGGACACGGTGTCTTCGTCGCGCAGCACATGCTGCAGGCGCCGCGCGATCTCTACCAGCAGCTCGTCGCCCACCTGGTGCCCCAGCGATTCGTTGACGTTCTTGAAGTGGTCCAGGTCCAGGTACAGCAAGGCCAGGTGCTGGCCGCTGCGCTGGGACAGTGCCAAGGCCTGGCTGAACCGCGAAGCGAACATGGTCCGGTTCGGCAGCCCGGTGAGCGCGTCAAAATTGACCAGCTTGCGGATGCGCTCCTCGTCCCGCTTGCGCTCGGTCACGTCCTCCTGCACCGCCAGATAGTGCGTGATGCGCCCATGCTCATCGTGCAGCGGGGAGATGATGGCCGATTCATGGTACTCGCGGCCGTCCTTGCGGCGGTTGACGAACTCCCCCCGCCACGGCCGTCCGCTGGACAGGTGGGCCCACAGGTCCCGGTACACCGACTCGGGCGTCGTGCCCGCGCTGAGCAAGCGGGGGTTGCGCCCCATGACCTCCTCGGCGCCGTAACCCGTGGTGACCGAGAACGACGGGTTCACGTACTCGATCCCCCCGTCCGCGCTGGTGATGACGATGGAGTTGGGCGCCTGCTCCACGGCATGCCGTAGCTTGCGCAGGGTGTCCAGGGCCTCCACACGCTCGGTGATGTCGCGGGCCAGCACCACAAAATGCGCCTCGGTGCCCTCTTCCATGGCTTGGCGGGCCACGGAAAGCTCGAACCAGTGCTTGCCGTCGGGCAGATCCAGCGCGTACTGGAAGTTGCGGGCGATACCGTGCTCGGCGGCGGCATCGATGGCCGCCTGCGCCACAGCCGCCACGTCCGGCGGCATCACCTCATGCAACGACCGGCCCAGCACGCGTTCCGGCGGTACCAGCAGCAGTTCGGGCTGCCGGGTGTGAATCCGCACGTACCGGCCCGTCCGCGTCATCTCGAACATCAGGTCGGGCACGGCGTCGAGCACGGCGCGCAGCGCCTTGTCCGACTGCTGCAGCGCGTTGTACGGCGCCTCGATGGTGCCCACGAAGATCGCGCGGTACAGGTAGTAGTAGCCCACCACCTTGTAGACGTGCCCGAGCAGGTTGAAAGGATCTGTCGCGGTGACATAGAGCGTGAAGAAAAATTCGCTCAGCGCCATCACCCACACGGCCGCGAAGAGCCGCGGCACATCGAAGGACGCCCGCATGCGTGCGCGCCGCAGCAGCACGGCCATGGAAACAGCGTGGAGGGCGATCACGCCATACTCCGCAGCCACCTTGAAGGGCGTGAGGCCCTGCGCGTCATAGGTTGGCGGATACCAGTCGGGGAACCAGAAAATCACCGCATGCACGGCGGCGACCAAGAGCACCACCAGCGCCAGGACGCCGAACCGCCCGCCGCCCGCCGCGCCCGGCTCGCCCGGTGCCCGCCAGGGAATCGACAGCGCCCACAGCAGACTCAGCGCCCCCATATAGCGTGCGGGCAGCCAGAAATCGATGGCTTTGGCGACGGAATTGGGCGTGACGTAGTCGGGCATGCCCGCATACGACAGCATGTGCGAGTAGTCGAGCAAGGCCACGCCAAGGAACCCGCACGCGACGATGAAGACGTTGCGCTGCGGATTGATGCTGTGGGCCTTCCACCCCACGGCGGCCACCAGCGCGGACACGACGATGGACAGCATCTCCAGCCCCTGGTGGAGCATCAGATAGTGCTGGACCCGCCCCAGGTCTGCCGTCGAGAAATAGAGCCAGGCCGCAAGCATGGCCCCCGTCAGGCCCCACAACACCGGCATCACCGCCTTGAATCCGGCGATGTGCTGGGGATGGAAAAGCCAGTGGCGCGGAATCATGGCGGCGGTATCGTTGTTATTTTCCCCGATCGAGGCGCAAATTGTTACATATTCTTGCACACCCGCCACCCACGCTGCAGATGACAGCGGCAAATAAAAAAACCGCTGCAGCCTGTTGACTGCAGCGGTTTTGGAACTGGCGGAGTGGACGGGACTCGAACCCGCGACCCCCGGCGTGACAGGCCGGTATTCTAACCAACTGAACTACCACTCCTGGCAGGCAGCTTTTTGCTTGCACTTCATGCAAGCCAAGCGCTACAAACTTGGCGACCCTACGGGGATTCGAACCCCGGTACTCACCGTGAAAGGGTGATGTCCTAGGCCTCTAGACGATAGGGTCAAAACCTGGGAACTAACCGTTCTCAATAATCAGATTGGTGGAGGTAAGCAGGATCGAACTGCTGACCTCTTGCATGCCATGCAAGCGCTCTCCCAGCTGAGCTATACCCCCACTTGAATCAACAAACACTTTGTATTTGTTGTCATCATCTGAGCCTTGAATTATAGACAGATTTTTAGCGGTTTCGCAAACGCGCTACAACTTTTTCGCGTCCGACCAATTCGAGCACCGCGTCCACCGAGGGCGTGTGCGCCGTGCCCACGGTAAGAACGCGCGCCGGCATGGCCAATTGCGGCATCTTCAGTCCGTGCTGGGCCAGCACCTGCTTGAAGGCAGCACTGATGGATGCCTTGTCCCATGCGCAGGCGGCCAGGGCATCCGCCAGGGCGTCGAGGGCAGGCGCCACGGCATCCGTGACATGCTGGGCACGCTCGGCTTCCACGGGCGTCACGTCACCGTAGAACACATGGGCCCAATCGGCCAGCACAACCGTGGTGTCGCAGCGGTCCTTGAACAAGGCGCAGATCTTCACCAGCCGACCGTCGGCCAACGCCTCTTGCGCCACGCCCCGTTGCAGCAATTGCGGCGCCACCAGTGCGGCGAGCGCGTCATCGGCCATGGCCTTGAGGTGCTGCGCATTCACCCACCGCAGTTTTGCTTCGTCAAACTGCGCCGCACTGCGGCCCAGGTGATCGAGGTTGAACCACTGCAGGAACTGCTCCCGGCTGAAGATTTCATCGTCCCCATGGCTCCAGCCCAGGCGGGCCAGGTAGTTGACCATGGCGTCGGGCAGGTACCCTTCGTCGCGGTACTGCGTGACGGGCTTGGCGCCGTTGCGCTTGCTCATCTTCTCGCCCTGCTCGTTGAGCACCGTGGGCAGGTGGGCGAACACGGGCACCTGGGCACCCAGCGCCTCGAAGATGTGAATCTGGCGCGGCGTGTTGTTCACATGGTCGTCGCCGCGGATCACATGGGTGATGCGCATGTCCATGTCGTCCACGCAGACGCAGAAGTTGTAGGTCGGCGTACCGTCGGGGCGCGCGATCACCAGGTCGTCCAGCTCGCTGTTCTGAAATTCGATGCGGCCCTTGCACTTGTCATCCCAGCCCACAACGCCGCCCTGGGGCGTCTTGAAGCGCAGCACGGGCTTCACGCCCTCGGGAACGGGCGGCAGCACCTTGCCGGGCTCGGGGCGCCACGTGCCGTCGTAGCGCGGCTTTTCCTTGTTGGCCATCTGGCGCTCGCGCAGGGCATCCAGCTCTTCCACGCTCATGTAGCAGGGGTAGACATGGCCTTTTTCCTGCAGCTGGGACAGCACCTCCTTGTAGCGGTCCATGCGCTGCATTTGGTAGAACGGGCCTTCGTCGTGGTCCAGTTCCAGCCACTTCATGCCCTCCAGGATCACATCCACTGCGGCCTGGCTGGAGCGCTCGAGGTCGGTGTCCTCGATGCGCAGGATGAAGTCGCCTCCCGTGGCCCGGGCGTAGGCCCAGGGGTAGAGGGCCGAACGAATGTTGCCCAGGTGGATGAAGCCGGTGGGCGACGGGGCAAAACGGGTGCGCACGCGGGCGGAAGAAGCAGTGGTGTCAGTCATCATCAAGCAGGTCCGGCCCCGGGCGGGGGCCAATGTCAGGGGTCCGTCGGGCCGCGGGCTCTGCGCACAAGGCAAGCCGCGGTTTCGCCAAGGAAAAACGTTATGCCTCTTGCGCGTTCGGCAAGGCCAGGCGGGAGGTGTCTTCCTCGCCCTCCTCCGTTCCCACGCGCCCTTCGTTCATGCTCGCAATCCCTTCGGCGGTGATGTCGCCGGTCACGTAAATGCCGTCGAAGCAAGACGCATCAAAGCCGGTAATGGCGCTGTTGAGTGCGCCCACCGCCTTCTTCATGCCGTCCACATCCTGGTAGATCAGCGCGTCGCAGCCGATGGCCTGGCGCACTTCTTCCACGGTCCGGCCGTGCGCCACCAGCTCGCTGCTGGTGGGCATGTCGATGCCGTAGACGTTGGGGTAGCGCACCGGGGGCGCCGCGCTGGCCAGGTAGACCTTGCGGGCGCCGGCGTCGCGGGCCATCTGCACGATCTCGCGGCTGGTGGTGCCGCGCACGATGGAGTCGTCCACCAGCAGTACGTTGCGGCCCTTGAATTCGCTGCCGATCACATTCAGCTTCTGGCGCACGGACTTCTTGCGCACGCCCTGCCCCGGCATGATGAAGGTGCGGCCCACGTAGCGGTTCTTGACGAAACCCTCGCGGTACGGGATACCCAGCAGGTGCGCCAGCTGCGTCGCGCTCGGCCGGCTGGACTCGGGGATGGGGATGATCACGTCGATCTCGTTGGGCGGCACGGTGGAGATCACGCGCTTGGCCAGCGCCTCGCCCAGGTTCAGGCGCGCCTGGTACACGGAAATGCCGTCCAGCACAGAGTCCGGGCGCGCAAGGTAGACGAACTCGAAAATGCACGGGTTGAGCTGCGGCTTCTCGGCGCACTGGGCCGAATGGACCTTGCCGTCCAGCGTGATGAAGACGGCCTCGCCGGGGTCCACATTGCGCTCGAATACATGGGAGGTCCCTTCCAGGGCCACGGACTCACTGCCGACCATGACAGTGCCGTCCTGGCCCCGGCCCAGCGCCAGCGGGCGAATGCCGTGCGGGTCGCGGAAGGCCAGCAGGCCATGGCCGGCGATGAGGGCGATCACGGCGTAGGAGCCCTTGATGCGCTTGTGCACGGCGCGCACGGCGGCGAACACGTCCTCCACCTGCAGCGGCACGCCCCGGGTAGCGCGCTCCAGCTCGTGCGCGAGCACGTTGAGCAGCACCTCGGAATCGCTCTCGGTATTGGTGTGGCGGTGGTCCGTCTGGAAGAGCTCCGTGCGCAGTTCGCGGGCATTGGTCAGGTTGCCGTTGTGCACCAGCACGATGCCGAAAGGCGCATTCACATAGAAGGGCTGGGCCTCCTCCTCGCTGTAGGCATTGCCGGCGGTGGGATACCGCACCTGCCCCAGCCCCACGTTGCCGGGCAGGGCCCGCATGTTGCGCGTACGGAACACGTCGCGCACCATGCCCTTGGCCTTGTGCATGAAAAACTTGCGCCCTTGCTGGGTCACGATGCCCGCTGCGTCCTGGCCGCGGTGCTGCAGAAGCAGCAATGCGTCATAGATCAGCTGATTGACGGGCGCTGTGCTGACGACGCCGACGATTCCACACATAGTTGATTTCCATCCGTTTGCGGGAACAGCCCCGCGGCAACCCGATGGCTGCGGCTTCTGGCCACGGCCACTTCACTTTCAGGAAGGCAGATGCCTTCCAAATTCGTCCGGCAACGCCGGTTTCAAGCCTCGCAGCACCCCGGCCAGTACCGGCGCGCTTTGCGACTCCTGCCACCAGTCGGCCTCGTGCAGCGGCGTGAGACCGGCCACCACGGCCACCGCCAGCAGCAGCACGACGCCCCGCAGCAGTCCGAAGGCGGCGCCCAGAGCCCTGTCTGCGGGCCGCAGGCCGATGGCCTCGACCATCTTCTTGGCCAACCACGTCAGGAAGCCGCAGGCAAACACTGCGCCCACAAACACCAGGGTGAAACCCGCCGCGTAGCGAAGCGCCTCGGCCGAATTCCCCATCGGCAGCACGGCCGCCATGTCGTCGGCAAACCACTGCGCCACAAAAAACGACACCACCCACCCGAGCAGGGACAACACTTCAAAGACCAGTCCGCGCCATGCCCCGATGAGCATGGACGCCAGCAGCAGGCCGGCAAAAATCCAGTCCAGGGCGGTCATCACTGCGCGAAGCCCTTCACGCGGCGCGCGTCACAGCGTCAGCACGGAAGCGGAAAGGCCCAGCCCCTTGATCCGCGCGGCGGCCTTGTCCGCCTCCGCCCGGTTGTTGAAGGGCCCCACGCGCACCCGCGTGCGCTTGCCATCCTTGGTATCCGCCACCTGGGTATAAGTCTTCAACCCCGCTCGCTCGACCTTGGTGCGGGCCTCGCGCGCCTTGTCGGCATCGGCAAACGCCCCGACCTGCACGATGAAGCGGCCCTCCTCGCCCTGCGCGCTGGCAGCCGCGGGTTCGGTGGAACGGCCCTCCAGCAGGGCGCGGGCGCGCGCTGCTTCATCCGTGCGGGGCGCGGGCTTGGGCTCGGCGGGAGCCGGCTTGGTTTCTGGCTTGGTCTCAGGCTTGTGTTCCGGCTTGGCCTCGGGCTTCGATTCGGGCTTGTGCTCGGGCTTCGACTCAGGTTTGCGTTCTGGTTTTGGCTCGGGCTTGGCCTCGGGCTTTGCTTCCGGCCTGGACGGTGCCTGGGCCGCAGGCCGCGACGCTGCTGGGCGTTGGCTGGGCACCAGTTCCTCGCCATCGGACAGCCCGTTTGCGGCAACGGCACTGGTGCTGCGCGGCGCTGTCGCGCCAACCTGGGACGGCTCAGGAGTTGCCGGCTTGGCCGACGCGGGCGCTTCTGCCACCGGGGCGGGCACGACGAGCGGGGCCACCTTGTTGCGGTCGGGAATCTCGATGGGGATATCGACGGGCACCGGCCGCGGCTGCGTGTCAAACAGCATCGGGAAGCCGATCACCCCCAGCAGCACCAGCACGGCCGCGCCAATCAGGCGATGGCGCGCACGCCGGCGCATCACCTCAATGCTCTCGCCCTGCGGCGAGCGGGGGCGTTTGGCAGGCTTTTCGGCCTGGGGTTGCTCACTCTGACCGGGCCACCGAAACTTGAAAAATGCCATGGAGTAACGACTCGTTCGGGCCTCAGAACCTGCCTAATGGCCCAGATGTTTGGCCTGCAGGCGGGGTGTTCCGTGCACCAGCACACCGCCGACTGTGTAAAACGAGCCAAAGACCACGATTCTATCAGCCGGGTCTGCGGCAGCCACGGCGGCCTGCAGGGCCTCCAGGGGGTCGGCGTGCAGCGAGGAACGCACGTCCCGCCGCCCGCCCGCGACCATCTGCACCGCATTCCATTTCTGCTGCAGAACAGCGGCGGTCTCGGCCCGCGGGGTCGGCAGGTTGGTGAAATACCAGCGGTCCACCAGCGGCCCCACCTTGGCGAGCATCGGGCCCAGGTCCTTGTCTGCCATGGCCCCGAACACCGCATGGGTGGTGGGAAAGTACCCCATGGCGTCCAGGTTGGCCGTGAGCGCGGCTACGGAATGGGGGTTGTGCGCCACGTCCAGCACCAGCGTGGGCTGGCCGGGCACGATCTGAAAGCGCCCGGGCAGCTCCACCAGCGCCAGCCCGTTGCGCACCGCCTGGGCGGTGACGGGAACCCGGTCGCGCAGCGCTTCCAGCGCCGCCAGCACGCCGGACGCGTTGATCAGCTGGTTGGCCCCGCGCAGGGACGGATAGGCCAGCCCCGCGTAGCGGCGCCCCCGCCCTGCCCAGCTCCACTGCTGCTTGTCGCCAGCGAAGTTGAAATCCTTGCCAAAACGCCAGAGGTCGGCCCCGATTTCTCGGGCATGGTCGACCACGCTTTCGGGCGCCATGGGGTCGCTCACGATCACGGGACGGCCGGTGCGCATGATCCCGGCCTTCTCCCGGCCGATGCTCTCGCGGTCCGGCCCCAGGAATTCGGTGTGGTCGATGTCGATGCTGGTGATGATGGCGCAGTCGGCGTCGATGACGTTGGTGGCGTCCAGGCGGCCCCCCAGCCCCACCTCCAGGACCGCCAGGTCCAGCCGGGCATGGCTCATCAGCCGCAGGATGGCCAGCGTGGTGAACTCGAAATAGGTCAGGGACACTTCGTCGCCCTGGAGCGACCTCGCGGCTTCCACGGCCTCGAAGTGGGGGACCAGGTCCGCCGCCGCCACACTCTCGCCATGCACACGGCAGCGTTCTTCGAAATGCACCAGGTGGGGCGAGGTGTACACGCCCGTGCGGTAGCCCGCCTGCAGGGCCACGGCTTCCAGCATGGCGCAGGTGGATCCCTTGCCGTTGGTGCCAGCCACGGTGATCACCGGGCAGTCAAACCGCAGGGCCATCCGGCGGGCCACTTCGCGGACGCGGTCCAGCCCCATCTCGATGTTGCGGGGGTGCAGCTGTTCGCAGTGGCGAAGCCAGCCTTCCAGGGTGTGGATTTTGGTGTGCATACAGCCCTGGATTGTCACCGAGGCCGCGCTTCGCGCATGATGCGCGGCATGACAACCTCACGCCACATCACCCTCTACGGCATTCCCAACTGCGATACCGTCAAGAAAGCCCGCACCTGGTTCGCCGCGCAGGGGCTGGACTTCAGCTTTCACGACTTCAAGAAGCAGGGCGTGCCCGCCGAACTGCTGCCCGGCTGGATGGCCGCCGTGGGCTGGGAGAAGCTGGTCAACCGCCAGGGCACCACCTGGCGCAAGCTGGACGCAGCCACCCAGGCCGCCGTGCAGGACGCCCAGAGCGCCAGCGCGCTCCTGCAGGCGCAGCCGAGCGTCATCAAGCGCCCCGTGGTCGTCTGGGCGCAGGCGGGGCAGACGCACGTTTCCGTGGGCTACGTGCCGGACCAATGGCTTGCCTGGGCGGGTCCAGCCCGGCCGGGCGCGTGAATTTTGGCGGCAAAGCGCGGAGATATTGCACAAATCTTTACGCAGCTTTACGGCCTCCGCTCCCCCCATTCACCCGGCCGGTCTAAACTTTTTTGCAGTCTGGTGCGTTATGTACCGACCGAAAGGAGTCTCTCCATGAAGAAGATCGTGATTTTTTCTGCCCTGGTGGCCGTGGCCGCCGCGGCCAGCGCCCAGGAGCAAGGGCGCGTGCTGTCCGCCACGCCCGTCGTGCAGCAGGTGGCCGTTCCCCAGCAGGTGTGCGGCAACGAGACGGTGTACTCCGGCAACCGCACCTCGGGCGCAGGTGCCGTGATGGGCGCGATTGCCGGCGGTGCTGCGGGCAACGCCATCGGCAAGGGCAGCGGCCGGGCCGCGGCCACGGCCCTGGGGGTGATTGGCGGTGCCGTGCTGGGCAACCAGATCGAGGGAGGCCAGCCCGAGTACCAGAACGTGCAGCGCTGCACCACCCAGACCTACTACGAGAACCGCACGGTGGGCTACGACGTGGTGTATGAATACGCCGGGCGCCAGTACACCACCCGCACGCAAACCGATCCGGGCCGCTGGATCCCCGTGAGTGTGCAGGCAACGGAGCCGGCCTACTCCACCAGCCCCTACGCCCCTTCCGGCGTGTACAGCCAGCCCGGCGTGGTGACCTCCCCCTACCCGGCGCAGCCGGTGTACCAGCAGCCCACGTACGTCACGCCCCCGGTGTCGGTGATCGAGTACGGCTACGACCGGCGCCCGTACTACCCGCCCCACCACAACCCGTACTGGCGCTGAGCGATTGCGCGCCGCCCCACCAAAAAGGAGCCCTCGGGCTCCTTTTTTTGTGCTTTGGCGCTGCCGCGCGCCGGTTTGGCCCGCAAGACCCCGCCCACGTGCAGTCCGGCAAGACCCCCTTGCCCCTAAAATCCCGGGTTTTTCCTCTACCTATCCAGCGCACCCATGACCACCGAAAAAATTGACGGCGTGTCCGTCACCACCCAGGCCAATGTGTACTTTGACGGCAAGTGCGTGAGCCACGGCATCACCTTCCCGGACGGCACGAAGAAATCGGTGGGCGTGGTGCTGCCCGCAACGCTCACGTTCAACACCGGCGCTCCTGAAATCATGGAATGCGTGGCAGGCTCGTGCGAATACAAGCTGGCGGGTACCGATGCGTGGGTGAAATCGTCCGCAGGCGAAAAGTTCAGCGTACCCGGCAACTCCAAGTTCGACATCCGCGTGACTGAGGCCTATCACTACATCTGCCATTTCGGCTGAGATGTTCGGGCTGAAATTTGATTGATTTTGGCCTCTGGCGCTAGTCCACAATGCGCTGGCAGCTATCATTTTTGAAGAAAACTCCATGGCAACCATCCTCCAGAACCTCCCCCTCGGCCAGAAGGTCGGCATCGCCTTCTCTGGCGGCCTGGACACCAGCGCCGCGCTGCGCTGGATGAAGAACAAGGGCGC
>NZ_JAJTBB010000043.1 GCF_021287135.1 Acidovorax sp. | reverse complement strand
CTGGTCGACCAGCTTGTTCTTGGCGATCCAGGGCATCATGGCGCGCAGCTGGGCACCCACCACTTCGATGCTGTGGTCGGCCGTGTTGCGGCGACGGGCCGTCATCGAGGGGTAGTTCAGGCGGCCTTCCTGGATGAACATCTTGGCGTAGTCACCGTTCTGGATGCGCTTGAGGGCATTGCGCATGGCGGCGCGCGACTGCTCGTTGATGACCTCGGGGCCGGTCACGTACTCGCCGAACTCGGCGTTGTTCGAGATCGAGTAGTTCATGTTGGCAATGCCGCCTTCGTAGATCAGGTCCACGATGAGCTTGAGCTCGTGCAGACACTCGAAGTAGGCCATCTCGGGAGCGTAACCGGCTTCGACCAGGGTTTCGTAACCCATCTTGATCAGCTCGACAGCGCCGCCGCACAGCACGGCCTGTTCGCCGAACAGATCGGTCTCGGTTTCTTCCTTGAAGTTGGTCTCGATGATGCCAGCCTTGCCGCCGCCGTTGGCAGCTGCGTAGCTCAGGGCCAGGTCACGGGCCTTGCCAGACTTGTCTTGGTGCACAGCGACCAGGTGGGGCACGCCGCCGCCTTGGGTGTAGGTGTTGCGCACGGTGTGACCGGGGGCCTTGGGAGCCACCATCCACACGTCCAGGTCGGCGCGGGGCACGACCTGGTTGTAGTGCACGTTGAAGCCGTGGGCAAACGCCAGCGAAGCGCCTTGCTTGATGTTGGGCTCGACGTTGTTCTTGTAGATCTCGGCGATCTGCTCGTCGGGCAGCAGGATCATGACAACGTCTGCGGACTTCACCGCGTCGTTGACTTCCAGCACCGTGAGGCCGGCCTTGCCGACCTTGTCCCACGAAGCGCCGCCCTTGCGCAGGCCGACCACGACCTTCACACCGCTGTCGTTCAGGTTTTGTGCATGGGCGTGGCCCTGCGAGCCATAGCCGATGATGGCAACGGTCTTGCCCTTGATCAGGCTCAGGTCACAGTCTTTGTCGTAGAAAACTTTCATGGTCGCTCCGGTTGAAATCTTGTTCGGTTGAATGAGGGTGGGTGAGAAAACGGGGATTGTCTTACACGCGCAGGATGCGCTCGCCGCGGCCGATGCCGCTGGCACCCGTGCGCACGGTTTCCAGGATCGCCGTGCGGTCGATGGCTTGCAGGAAAGCGTCGTTCTTGGACTGGTCGCCAGTCAGCTCGATGGTGTAGCTCTTTTCGGTCACATCGATGATGCGGCCACGGAAGATGTCGGCCATGCGCTTCATCTCCTCGCGCTCCTTGCCCACCGCGCGCACCTTCACCATCATGAGCTCGCGCTCGGTGTAGGCGCCTTCGGTGAGGTCGACCACCTTCACCACCTCGATGAGGCGGTTCAGGTGCTTGGTGATCTGCTCGATCACGTCGTCGGAACCCGTGGTCTGGATGGTCATGCGCGACAGCGATGGGTCCTCCGTGGGGGCCACGGTGAGGGACTCGATGTTGTAGCCCCGGGCAGAGAACAGGCCCACGACGCGCGACAGCGCACCGGCTTCGTTCTCCAGCAAAACGGCAATGATGTGTTTCATGGTGAAAGATTCCTCTTTTTGCTGCCCTCCCCTGGCGCCGGTAAGCGCCAGGCTTGGCAGGCAATAGATTCGTCCAAAAATGGTTTGCTACTAAAACTGTAGCTGCTAGCGCTTGATAGACAAGCGCTGCAGGCACATTGAAGGCTTAAAGGTCTTCCGACCCCAGCAGCATCTCCGTCAGGCCCTTGCCGGCCTGCACCATCGGGAACACGTTCTCGGTGGGGTCGGTACGGAAGTCCAGGAACACCGTGCGGTCCTTGAGCTTGCGCGCCTCGCGCAGCGCGGGTTCCACGTCCTGCGGGCGCTCGATGAGCAGGCCCACGTGGCCGTAGGCCTCGGCCAGCTTCACGAAGTTGGGCAGCGCATCCATGTAGCTGTGGCTGTAGCGGCCGGAGTACTCGATCTCCTGCCACTGGCGCACCATGCCCAGGTAGCGGTTGTTCAGCGAGCAGATCTTGATCGGCGTGTTGTACTGCAGGCAGGTCGACAGCTCCTGGATGTTCATCTGCACCGAGCCTTCGCCCGTGATGCAGAACACCTCCGCCTGGGGCTTGGCCAGCTTGATGCCCATGGCGTAGGGAATGCCCACGCCCATGGTGCCCAGGCCGCCCGAGTTGATCCAGCGCCGCGGCTCGTCAAAGCGGTAGTACTGCGCAGCCCACATCTGGTGCTGGCCCACGTCGGACGTGATGTACGTGTCCGAGTCCTTGGTCATGTTCCACAGCGTCTCGACGACGTACTGCGGCTTGATGACGTCGGAGGAGCCCCGGTCGTACTTCAGGCATTCGCGCTTGCGCCAGCCCTCGATGGTGTCCCACCAGGCGCCCAGGGCTGCCGCGTCGGGACGCGTGCTGCTCTCGCGGACCATGGAAATCAGCTCGGTGAGCACATCCTTCACGTCGCCCACGATGGGGATATCGACCTTCACGCGCTTGGAGATCGAGGACGGATCGATGTCGATGTGGATGATCTTGCGATCGTTCTGCGAGAAATGCTTGGGATTGCCGATCACGCGGTCATCGAAGCGCGCCCCCACCGCCAGCAGCACGTCGCAGTTCTGCATGGCGTTGTTGGCCTCGATCGTGCCGTGCATGCCCAGCATCCCCAGGAACTTGCGGTCGCTGGCCGGGTAGGCGCCCAGGCCCATCAGGGTGTGGGTGACCGGGTAGCCCAGCAGATCCACCAGCGTGCGCAGCTCTTGGGTGGCATTGCCCAGCAGCACGCCACCGCCGGTGTAGATGTAGGGGCGCTTGGCCGACAGCAGCAGCTGCAGTGCCTTGCGGATCTGGCCGCCGTGGCCCTTGCGGACCGGGTTGTACGAGCGCATTTCCACGCTCTGCGGGTAGCCGCTGTACGGCACCTTCTTGAACGAGACGTCCTTCGGGATGTCCACCACCACCGGCCCGGGCCGGCCCGTGCGGGCGATGTGGAACGCCTTCTTCAGCGTCATGGCCAGGTCGCGCGGGTCCTTGACGAGGAAGTTGTGCTTGACGATGGGGCGCGTGATGCCCACGGTGTCGCACTCCTGGAAGGCGTCCAGCCCGATGGCGGGCGTGGGCACCTGGCCGGAGATGATCACCATGGGAATGGAATCCATGTAGGCCGTGGCAATGCCCGTGACCGCGTTGGTCAGGCCGGGGCCGGAGGTGACCAGGGCCACGCCGACTTCGCCGGTGGCGCGGGCATAGCCGTCAGCGGCGTGCACGGCGGCCTGCTCGTGCCGCACCAGCACGTGCTGGATGGTGTCCTGCTTGTAGAGCGCGTCGTAGATGTACAGCACCGCGCCGCCCGGGTAGCCCCAGATGTACTGGACGTTTTCGGCTTGCAGCGACTTGATGAGGATTTCCGCGCCCATGAGATCCTGGGGGCCGGCAGCGGAAGCGGAGGAGCCCTGCGTGGCAGCGGCTGCCGAAGTGATTTCGGCCTTGGAGATTTCCATGATGATCAACCTTTGCGAATTTCTCTGACGAAAAACCTTGGGTGCTCCTCGCACGCGCTCTTGTGAAGCCAGCTTGGAACTTGAGGCCAAGGACATGGGCGGGATGATTGCCGCGCCGGACCGTGACCCGTTTGCCTTTTGAATTGCAGTGGGGATTATCGCACTGCAACACGCAAAACGGTGCCCGCTCTACAAAAAAACCGCGGCAAATGCGATAATCAAAGGCTTGCCGGGCCACTTTGCACCGACCTTTACAAGGTCTTTGCACTGCGCTTGGCGCCGTTCCCCTCTCCGGGCTCACCTGTCTTGGCAACCGAACAAGAACTTTCCGATTTCCTCAAGAGCGTAGAAAAGCGCGCATTCAAGCGCTCGGTCTACCACGTTCGCAACGAGGAAGCGGCATTGGACATCGTGCAGGACAGCATGCTCAAGCTGGCGGAGCACTACGGGGACAAGCCGGCGGCAGAGCTGCCCATGCTGTACCAGCGAATCCTGTCCAACTGCACGCTCGACTGGTTCCGGCGCCAGAAAACCCGCAACGCGCTGTTTACCAGCATGAGCGATTTCGAAGGGCCGGGCGAAGATGGCACGGATTTTGATCTGCTCGAAGCGTACTCAGGAACCGAGGAAGGCGACCCGGCCGAAAGCGCCGAGGACCATACGCGGCGGACCCAGATCTTTCACGAGATCGAGGCCGAAATCGCCGAGCTGCCTCCACGTCAACGCGAAGCGTTCCTGATGCGTTACTGGGAGGAAATGGATGTTGCAGAAACCGCAGCGGCCATGGGTTGCTCGGAAGGCAGTGTGAAAACGCACTGTTTTCGTGCAATTCAAACCCTCAGCAAGGCACTGAAGGCCAAAGGAATCGAGCCATGAACACCGCACAGACCCCCTCGACACAGGCACAAGCAGCGGCCGAGCGCTTTGCGCTGCGCGTCACGGCGCGGCTGTCCGGCGGCACGGACGACCTGCCCTACGACATTTCGGAACGCTTGCGCGCGTCGCGGGTGCAGGCGCTGGCCCGCCGCAAGAAGGAGCCGGCGCCGGTGCGCCTGGCCACCCCCGTGGTGATGCATGGCCGGGGCGGCGCTGCCACCCTGGGCAGCGGTAGTGGCAACGAGCGCGGCGGCTGGTGGAACGCCGTGGTGTCGGCCATCCCCCTGATGGCGCTGGTGGTCGGACTGGTGGTGATCAACACCGCCCAGGACGAAAGCAGCGTGAACGATGTGGCCGAGGTGGACACTGCCCTGCTCACCGACGACCTGCCGCCCGCCGCCTACGCCGACCCCGGCTTCGTACAATTCCTGAAAACCGCCGCGGCGACCCACTGAGTCCTGCCGCACACGCCCGACTGCATGCCACCAAGCCCCGCCGACGCTCCCCCCGCCCTGCCAGCCTACGTGCTGGCTTTGGCGCTCTTGGGCGCGTTCGCCGCCGAAGGGTGGCAAGTGCTGGGCCAGATGCGGATGGCCCCCGGCACCGTGCTGCCGGCGGGTGCCGAGGCGGCTGTAGCCGGCCCCAACAACGTCCGCACACCGCCGGGGCAAGGGGTGCCGGCCGCACCGCAGGTGGAAACCGGGCCGGGCTGGGAAACACTCACCACCGCCCAGAAGCTGGCGCTGTACCCCTTGGCCGAGCGCTGGGCTCTCATCAGTGAAGCGCAAAAGCGCCGCTGGCTTGCGCTGGCCGCCACGTTTTCGTCGCTGCCTGAAGAAGAGCAAGCCAAGTTCCACGACCGCATGACCGACTGGGCCAACCTGAGCGCGCAGCAGCGCACCCAGGCCCGGCTGAACTATGCGGTCACCAACCGGCTGGCGCCCGACGACAAACGCGCCCAATGGGAGGCGTACCAGGCGCTCTCGGACGAAGAAAAACGCGCCCTGGCGGCCCGTGCTGCGCCCAAGCCCAAGGGCGCGGCAACCGCCTTGCATCCCGTCTCGCCCAAGAAGCTGGCCCAGGTGCCGGCCGCCACGCAGGCCAACCCGAGCCGGCCCAACATCCCCAAGATTCCGCCCGTGCTGGACCTGGGCGCCCCGCGGATCGCAGCGCCCGTGGCACCCTCCCCCACGGCTCCGGCCGCCTCTGGCGCCGCGCCGCAGAACCCGGCGTCCGCAGCGGTGGTGGAAACCGCCCCCATCTCGGCGCCTGTGGCCGTGCCTGCGGCGCTCCCGCCGCTGGGAGCCGCCTCGGCCGAGGTGCCGCCTCCGCCGGTAACCCCCGACAATTCCGGCCTGTACCCCCAATAACCCGCCCCGACGGGTTTGCGCTTCAGATTCGGTTTTAGGTAGCAGCCTTCGCCCCTCAGGAACACCCCCGGAATGACCGTACGCCCTCCCACGACCGCCCGCCCGGGGAGCCCTGCCGCACCGGCCTCCGCCCCGAGCCCGCGGGTACCCGCCCCGCACCTGGGGCGCCGCATGGCCTGCTGGCTGTACGAGGGCATGCTCCTGTTCGGCGTGGTGTTCATTGCCGGCTACCTGTTCGGCACTTTGAGCCAGACCCGCAACGCCATGGACAACCGCCATGCACTGCAAGCGTTCCTCTTCGTGGTGTTCGGCATTTATTTCACCTGGTTCTGGGCCAAGGGCCAGACGCTGGCGCAAAAGACATGGCACATCCGCGTGGTGGACACCGCCGGGCGCCCCATCAGCCAGGCGCGGGCGCTGCTGCGCTACGTGCTCAGCTGGGTGTGGTTTCTTCCTCCCTTGGCAGCCTACCTGTTCGGGGTGCCCGCCCTGGAGGTGCTGGTGCTGCTGGGCGGCTGGGTGGCGATCTGGGCCATCCTGAGCCGCTTTCACCCCGAAGGCCAGTTCTGGCACGACGCCTTGGCGGGCACCCGCCTGGTGCACCACGAGCTTCCTCCCAAAAAATAGCGCAGCCCACCCCAGCAGCACACGCGCAAGCTGTCACGCGGCTGGGAGACAATGCCCCCCACCATGCCGCTTCCCCCTTCCGAGCCCCTGGCACCCGTCAACCCCCAAAAAGCCCGGTCGGGCCTGAGCCGCATCTGGCACGCCACTGGCTATTCCCTGGAAGGCTTGCGCGCCGGCTGGGGCGAGAAGGCGTTTCGCCAGGAAGCCATCGCCGCCGTGGTGCTGCTGCCGGCCTCGCTGTGGCTGGGCACCAGCTGGGTGGAGGTGGCGCTGCTGGCGGGCTCGGTCCTGCTGGTGATGATTGTGGAGTTGCTCAACACCGGCATCGAAACCGCCATCGACCGCATCGGCCCGGAGTGGCATGACCTGTCCAAGCGTGCCAAGGACATGGGCAGCGCCGCCGTGCTGCTGGCGCTGCTGCTGTGCGGCGGCATCTGGTTTGGTGCTCTTTTCCAAAGGTTTTTCCATGGCTGAATCCGCCGTTTCCGTGGCTTTCTCCGTCTGCGTCTACTGTGGCTCGCGGCCCGGGGAGAACCCGGCCTTTGCCGATGCGGCACGGGCCGTGGGCAGTTGGATCGGCCGCCATGGCGGCCAGCTCGTCTATGGTGGCGGCCGCAGCGGCCTGATGGGCACGGTGGCCGAGGCCACTCGACAGGCCGGAGGCCGCGTGGTGGGCGTCATCCCGCAGGCGCTGGTGGACAAGGAACTGGCCAACCGCCAGTGCGATGAGCTGCACATCGTGCAGACCATGCACGAGCGCAAGGCCATGATGGCCGAGCGCAGCGATGCCTTTGTGGCCCTGCCGGGCGGTATTGGCACCTTTGAAGAGCTGTTTGAGGTGTGGACGTGGCGCCAGCTCGGCTACCACGACAAGCCCGTAGGGCTGCTCAATGTGGCGGGCTACTACGACGCCCTGCTGGGTTTCCTGAACCACAGCGTGGCCAGCGGCCTCATGGGCGAATGGCAGATGGGCCTGCTGCATGCCGCCACCGACGCCGAAGCCCTGCTGCGCACGCTGGTGCAGGACGCCGGTCCCGACCAGGCCCCTGTCCCGCTGCGATCGGTGATCTGACTAGACCCGGTGGCCTCAGGCCCTCCGAAACTGGCGCGACCCCGGCGAGGGACGCCGAGCAAGGGCCGCCCCGCAGCGAGGGCGTCGTCCCCCTGCCCGCGCAGCGCAGCGTAGCGAGAGCGGGGGGAAGCGGCAAAGCCGCTCAGGGGGGAGTCATTACACAGCCGCGTCGTCCAGGTCCCCCGTGCGGATGCGCACCACGCGCTCCACCGAGGTCACGAAAATCTTGCCGTCGCCGATCTTGCCCGTGCGCGCCACGCTGACGATGGCATCCACGCAGCGGTCCACGTCTTCGGTCTTCACCACGACCTCGACCTTCACCTTGGGCAGAAAGTCGACCACGTACTCGGCGCCACGGTACAGCTCGGTATGGCCCTTCTGGCGGCCAAAGCCCTTCACCTCGGTGACGGTGAGGCCGGTCACGCCGCACTCGGCGAGGGCTTCGCGGACCTCTTCGAGCTTGAAGGGCTTGATGACAGCGGTGATCATTTTCATGGCGGGTCTCCAGTAAATACAGATAAGAACAAGAAGCCGTCACGCCCGTCCAGCGCAGCCCAGGCACGGTGGCCCGGGGGTTGCACGGCCTGTCAGGCGCGAAACTTGTTGGTGATAGGGTAACGCCAGTCCTTGCCGAAGCTGCGGCGCGTGACGCGTATCCCTACAGGCGCCTGGCGGCGCTTGTATTCATTGAGCTTGATGAGGCGTGTGACGCGCTCGACATCGGCGCGGGCAAAGCCGCTGGCGATGATGGATTCGATCGGCTCGTCGTTTTCCATGTAGCGCGCCACGATGGCGTCCAGCACCTCATAGGGCGGCAGGCTGTCCTGGTCCTTCTGGTCTGGGCGCAATTCGGCGCTGGGCGCGCGGGTGATGATGCGCTCCGGGATCGGGTTGGCGCCCGTGCCGTAGGGGTCGTTCGCATTGCGCCAGCGGGCCAGGTCGAACACCCGCGTCTTGGCCACGTCCTTGATGACGGCAAAGCCGCCCGCCATGTCGCCGTACAGCGTGCAGTAGCCGGTGGACATCTCGCTCTTGTTGCCCGTGGTGAGCACGATGGAGCCGAACTTGTTGGACAAGGCCATCAGCAGCGTGCCGCGGATGCGCGCCTGCAGGTTCTCCTCGGTCGTGTCTTCGGGCAGGCCCGTGAAATCGCTGGCCAGCGCGGCCTGGAAAGCCTCGAACTGCGGCTTGATGGAAATCTCGTCGTAGCGCACGCCCAGGCGCTCGGCCATGTCGCGCGCGTCGATCCAGCTGATGTCGGCCGTGTAGGGCGACGGCATCATCACCGTGCGCACCTTGTCGGCACCCAGTGCGTCCACCGCAATGGCCAGCACCAGGGCCGAATCGATGCCGCCCGACAGGCCCAGCACCGCGCCAGGAAAGCCGTTCTTGCCCACGTAGTCACGCACGCCCAGTACCAGCGCGTCCCACAGGTCGGCCTCCAGACTCTTCTCCGGGGCCACATCTGCTTCAATTTTGATAGCTGCTTGCGCTGTATGGACGCGCGCAAACACCAGTTTTTCTTCAAATCCCGGCCCCCGGCCCGCTACGGAGCCGTCGGCATTCAGCGCAAACGAGCGGCCTTCGAACACCACCTCGTCCTGGCCGCCGACCAGGTGGGCATATACCAGCGGCAGGCCCGTTTCGGCCACGCGCTCGCGCATGGTGGCCTCGCGCTCGGCGCTCTTGCCCAGGTGAAAGGGCGAGGCATTGATGACGGCCAGCAACTGGGCGCCCGCGGCCGCCGTGCTGCGCGCGGGCTCGGCAAACCAGGCGTCCTCGCAGACCAGCACGCCCACCCGCACGCCCTCCACCTCGAACACGCAGGGCTTGTCGCCGGCAACGAAGTAGCGGCGCTCGTCGAACACCTGGTAGTTGGGCAGCTCGCGCTTGGCATAGGTCTGCTCCACCTGGCCGTCGCGCAGCACGCTGGCGGCGTTGAAGCAGGCGCTGAAGGCCGGCGCACCCGGCGTTACGGCCTGCGGGTGGCCCAGCACGATGGCCAGGCCCTTCAACCCCGCAGTCTCGCGGGCCACGGTTTTCACGGCATCATCACAGGCCGCGATGAAGGCGGGACGCAGGAACAGGTCTTCGGCCGCGTAGCCGCAGACGGCCAGCTCGGGCGTGAGCAGCAACCGGGCGCCCTGGGCATAAGCCTCGCGGGCGGCGGCAATGATCTTCTGCGCATTCCCGGGCATATCGCCCACCACAAAATTGAGCTGCGCTGTGCAAATGGAGAGCGTCATGGAACAGGAGTCGGCCCCTGCGGCCGGGTTGGATACGGCCAGCGCCGGCGCGCACCACGGTGGGCGCAGCGGGAGGACGCATGGCTGAGGAAGCTGCCATTATCGCCCGCGTGCTCCCCTCCGTGCTGGAGGTGGACGCCGCCGCGTGGAACGCCCTGCTGGCGCGCCAAAGCCATCCGACGCCCTTTGTGCGGCACGAATACCTGGCGGCCCTGGAGGAGAGCGGCAGCGCCACCCCCCGCACCGGCTGGGCGCCGCGCTTCATGACCTTGTGGGAGGCAGACACCCTGGTCGGCGCCTGCCCGCTGTACCTGAAAAGCCATTCCTACGGCGAATACGTGTTCGACTGGGCCTGGGCCAGCGCCCACGAACAGCACGGCGTGCCCTACTACCCCAAGGCGGTGATCGCCGTGCCATTCACGCCCGTGCCCGGCAGCCGCCTGCTGGCGCGCGACGCCGCCACCCGCGCCCTGCTGCTGCGGGCGGTGCAGCAGTGGTGCGAGGACGAAGGCATCTCTTCGGCGCACCTGCTGTTTGCCAGCGACGCGGACCTGCAGGCCAGCGGCTCCCAAGCCTGGATGCAACGGCAGACCGTGCAGTTTCATTGGAAGAATGTGGCCCCCACGCTCGGCACTGGCGTGTCCTCGCTGCCCCCCGAGGGGGCGCTCGCCGCCTTGGGGCGGCCCGGCGGCGGCTCGGAGGCCCCCACGCTCGGCACTGCCGTGTCCTCGCTGCCCCCCGAGGGGACGCTCCCCGCCTTGGGGCGGCCCGGCGGCGGCTCGGGGGCGCGGTTTGAGAACTTCGAGCACTTTCTCGCCACCCTCGCACAGGACAAGCGCAAGAAGATCCGGCAGGAGCGCCTTCGCGTGGCCGAGGCGGGGGTGACGTTTCGCTGGGCGCGCGGCACGGACATCTGCGCCGCCGACTGGGACTTTTTCTACCGCTGCTACGAACGCACCTACCTGGAGCATGGCAACCCGCCCTACCTCACGCGGGATTTCTTTGCGCGCATGGCAGCCCACCTGCCCGAGGCGTGGCTGCTGTTCGTGGCCGAACGGGACGGGCGGCCGATTGCTAGCAGTTTAATAGCGCTTAGCGCGGCACCACAAAGCGCTGGAGGCCAAAATGGCCAGGAACTGGTGGCCTATGGCCGCTACTGGGGCGCCCTGGAGCGGGTGGACTGCCTGCACTTCGAGGCCTGCTACTACCAGCCGTTGCAGTGGTGCATCGAACACGGCGTGGACCGTTTTGAAGGGGGCGCCCAGGGCGAGCACAAGATGGCCCGCGCGCTGCTGCCCGTGCAGACGTGCAGCGCCCACTGGCTGGCGCACCCGGCGTTCGCCGATGCCGTGGAACGCTTTCTGGACCGCGAAACCCAGGGGGTCCAGCACTACCTGGAAGATCTGCACCGCCGCAGCCCCTTCCGGGCCGGCTGAACTACGGCGCGGGCAGCGCAGGCAGCTTGCAGATGCGGACGTCGATTGGAGAGCTGGCTCCATTCCCGCAGCCAGCCCGGCGGGGAAAAAGTGCTACCGTGCCACGGACTGGCCGGCCGCCCTCCGGTGTCCTCGACCCTGCTGATGATGGATCTTCCCCATGGCCCTGTTCCGCCGCAAACCGCCGTCCCACCCCGCCCCCAGTTCCGCCCCCAGTTCCGCTCCCATGCCTGCGCCGGGCCTGCCCCTGATGGCACTGGAGCTGCGCGCCCCCTGGGAGTTTGGGGCGGTGCTGCCGGCCTGGCCCGTGCTGCAGCGGGCACCGCTGGGAGATGGCCACACCGTGATCGTCTTCCCCGGGCTCACGGCGGGCGACGCCACCACCGCCCCCTTGCGGCGTTACCTGGACTCGCGCAACTACGAGACGCTGGGCTGGGGCCAGGGGCTGAACCTGGGCCCGCGCGAGGGCGTGCTGGAAAACGCCAAGCGCCAGGTGCATGAGGCCAGCGAGGCCAGCGGCGGCAAGGTCAGCCTGGTGGGCTGGAGCCTGGGCGGCATCTACGCCCGCGAGCTGGCCAAGGAGATGCCCGAGTGCGTGCGCTGCGTCATCACGCTGGGCACGCCCTTTGCCGGGCCGCACACCTCCACCAATGCCTGGCGCATCTACCAGTTCGCCAGCGGCCGGGACATCGAGCGCGAGACCGAGCACTACAACCTGCCAGAAGCCCCGCCCGTGCCCACCACCAGCATTTTTTCGCGCACAGACGGCGTGGTGGCCTGGCGCGGCAGCATCCAGACCCCGGCCGCACACAACCCGCACACGGAGAACATCGAGGTGGTGGCCAGCCACTTCGGCATCGGCCTGAACCCCAGCGCCTGGTGGGCGGTGGCCGACCGGCTGGGCCAGCCCCTGGCGGAACCCGGCACCTGGCGGCCGTTCGAACGCCCGCGGCTGCCCGGCCTGGGGCTGGTGTTTCCCGACCCCCACCGCTGAATCAGCCGGCCCGCCGAGACGCCGCCGGGCGCCGCCGACCGGGCCCGCGCGGTTCACCGAGCGCTTCGCTCACTTTTTGATAGCTTCTTGCGCTTGCTGGACGGCCTGTACAGGCCATTTTTATCCAAAATCCGTTGACGGCTTGCCCGCACCTCAACAGGTCCCATCCGTCAAAAACTCTCCCATTCATCCGCGGGCGGGCCAGGCGTGCGGGCTGATGCCGGAGCGGGACGCGCCGCCGCCGGTGCGCCGAGCTTGGCCGGAGGGCGCACCGCGGCCGGCGCAGTTTGCAGCCGGACGGACGGGCGCGCGACCGGCGGCTGCGCGGGCGGGCGGGCCGCCACTGCCACCGCTGCCTGCTGGGCATCCAGCCGGAACACGGCCACGGCCTGCACCAGCTCGCCCGCCTGCGTGTTCAGCGCCCCGGCCGCAGCCGCCATCTCTTCCACCAGCGCCGCGTTCTGCTGCGTGGCCTGGTCCATCTGCGTCACCGCTTCGCCCACTTGGCCCACGCCCGCGCTTTGCTCGCTGCTGGCTGCGCTG
>NZ_JAJTBB010000028.1 GCF_021287135.1 Acidovorax sp. | reverse complement strand
TGCCATCGAGCTGCCGGCCGACAAGGAAATGGTGATGCCTGGCGACAACGTGTCCATCACGGTGAAGCTGATCAACCCCATCGCCATGGAAGAAGGCCTGCGCTTCGCTATCCGCGAAGGCGGCCGTACCGTGGGCGCTGGCGTCGTGGCCAAGATCATTGCCTAAGTAGCAAGGTTCACACAGGGGTATAGCTCAATTGGCAGAGCGTCGGTCTCCAAAACCGAAGGTTGTAGGTTCGATTCCTACTGCCCCTGCCACTTGAAAGTGGCCCAACACAAGCCCGCCAGACTCTGGCGGGCTTCGGTGTCTTAAGTGACACCGTGGTTCGAAGCAGGAAAAGACTCAAAGATGGCCACTTCACAGGTTGAAACTGTCAATACAGGCGCTGACAAGGCCAAGCTCGCAGCAGTGGTGGCCTTGGTCATCGCATCGGTTGCGGGTTTTTATTTGCTGGGCAAGCAAGGGGCATTGGTTCAGTGGGCCGCTCTGGTGGTGGGCCTGGTTGCCGCCGCGGGTGTATTCCTGGTGTCGGAGTCGGGTCGCCAATTCGTCGCCTTTGCGAAGGACGCGTGGCGCGAGGTCAAGAAAGTCGTCTGGCCTACTCGCAAAGAGACGCTTCAGATGACGGCCTATGTGTTTGCCTTTGTGGTCATCATGGCGCTGTTTCTTTGGTTTACCGACAAAACCCTGGAATGGGTCTTGTATGACTTGATTCTGGGCTGGAGAAAATGATGACCACCGCTGCGGAAATCACTGGAGCGCAAGCTCCTGAAAGCGCTTCTGCTTCGGCTAATCCGGACCTGCGCTGGTACATCGTGCACGCCTACTCCGGCATGGAGAAGGCTGTGGAGCGGAATATCCAGGAACGCATCGCGCGTTCGGGCATGCAAGACAAGTTTGGCCGGATTCTGGTGCCCACGGAAGAAGTGGTCGAGATGAAGAACGGCCAGCGCAAGACCACCGAGCGCCGCCTGTTTCCTGGCTATGTGTTCGTCGAGATGGTCATGGACGACGACACCTGGCACCTGGTGAAACATACGAGCAAGGTGACCGGCTTTGTGGGGGGTGCCAAGAACCGTCCTGCGCCCATCTCGGAAGACGAGGTGCAGAAGATTGTCAGCCAGATGCAGGAAGGCACGGACAAGCCGCGCCACAAGATCGAATTCCTGGTCGGCGAACTGGTTCGTGTCAAGGAAGGCCCTTTCACCGACTTCAATGGCTCGGTGGAAGAGGTCAACTACGAAAAGAACCGCCTGCGGGTGTCGGTCATGATTTTCGGCCGCTCGACCCCGGTGGAACTGGAGTTTGGCCAGGTCGAAAAGACCTGATGACGCAGCGCGCAGCAGTAGGTGGCTGCGCACTCATTCGGATCCCGCGCTTTTCGGCTCGGTGCGGAGATCGTCACTCAAGAGCCTTAACCCCCGGGGAGCCGGCGCTGCAGGGTGCAGCAGCCGGCGTATGTACCCGCAAGGAGTAAGACATGGCGAAGAAGATCGTCGGTTTTATCAAGCTGCAAGTTCCAGCCGGTAAAGCCAACCCATCCCCACCGATCGGTCCCGCACTGGGCCAACGTGGTCTCAACATCATGGAGTTCTGCAAGGCGTTCAACGCGCAGACCCAAGGTGTGGAACCTGGCCTGCCGCTGCCCGTGGTGATCACGGCGTTTGCGGACAAGAGCTTCACCTTCATCATCAAGACGCCTCCGGCGACCACTCTGATCAAGAAGGCTATCAAGCTGGAAAAGGGGTCGTCCAACGCTCTGAAGACCAAGGTCGGCAAGATCACCCGCGCTCAGCTGGAAGAAATCGCCAAGACCAAGCTGAAGGACATGAACGCCGCTGACGTGGATGCTGCTGTGCGCACGCTGGCGGGCTCGGCCCGTTCCATGGGCGTGACGGTGGAGGGCCTCTGATCATGGCAAAACTGACGAAGAAGCAAAAAGCCCTGCAAGGCAAGGTTGACAGCACCAAGCTCTACGCTTTCACTGACGCCGTGGCCCTCGTGAAGGAAGCCGCAACCGCCAAGTTCGATGAATCCATCGACGTGGCTGTGCAGCTGGGCATCGATGCCAAGAAGTCGGACCAAGTGGTGCGCGGCGCTGTGGTGCTGCCCAATGGCACCGGCAAGACCACCCGCGTGGCCGTGTTCGCGCAGGGTGCCAAGGCCGAAGAAGCCAAGGCCGCTGGTGCGGACGTGGTCGGCATGGATGACCTGGCAGCCCAGGTCAAGGCTGGCGACATGCCCTTTGACGTGGTGATTGCAGCCCCCGACGCCATGCGCGTGGTGGGTACGCTGGGTCAGATCCTCGGCCCGCGCGGCCTGATGCCCAACCCCAAGGTGGGTACGGTGACGCCCGATGTGGCCACGGCAGTGAAGAACGCCAAGGCCGGTCAGGTGCAATTCCGCGTGGACAAGGCCGGTATCGTGCACAGCACCATCGGCCGCCGTTCGTTCGACAACGAAAAGCTCCAGGGCAACCTGGCTGCGCTGATCGACGCACTGAACAAGGCCAAGCCGGCTTCCAGCAAGGGCCTGTACCTGCGCAAGGTGGCGGTTTCCTCGACGATGGGTGTGGGCGTGCGCGTGGACACCCAGACCATCTCGGCGTAGTCGCAAGCGTAACGAGAGAAGAAATCTTCAGGCTTCGAAAGGGGCCTGATGTGGTGGGCTGAGGACAGGGGCGACCTTCGTACTCAGGCCATCCAAGACCGTTGGTGTGCTGCAGCCTGGCTGCTGCACTTAATCCCTCGGGGCCAACGCAGATGGCGATCCCGCTGCAGATGGAATGGTTCGTTCCAAAACAGTTGGTCGCTGCAACAAGAGCGTGCTGGAGGGCGGTCGCCCGAAAGCACAATTTAAGGAGTAGACCTTGAGTCTTAATCGCAGTGAGAAAGAAGCGGTCATCAATGAAGTGACCAGCCTCGCCGCTAAAGCTCAAACGCTCGTGATCGCGGAATACCGTGGCATCACGGTGGCCGACATGACCAAACTGCGCGTTGACGCCCGCAGCAAGGGTGTGAGCCTGAGTGTTCTGAAGAACACCCTGGCCCGCCGTGCTGTGGCTGGCAGCCCGTTTGACGTGGTGGCCGACCAGATGACCGGTCCTCTGATCTATGGCTTCTCCGAAGACGCTGTGGCCGCCGCCAAGGTGGTGGCCGATTTTGCGAAGACCAACGACAAGCTGGTCATTCGCGGCGGCGCTTTCGCGGGCAAGGCCCTGGACGTGAACGGCGTGAAGCAACTGGCCAACATTCCTTCGAAGGAAGTGCTGCTGGCCCAGCTGTGTGGCTTGCTGATGTCGCCTATCTCCCGCACCGCCGTGGTGCTGGGTGCCCTGGCGGCCAAAAAAGGCGAAGGCGAACCTGCTGCTGCCTGAGGCAGTTTGGCAGACGTCCCCCCTCTGAACCAATTGTTAGGAAATCAAAATGGCATTCGATAAAGACGCATTCTTGACCGCTCTGGACAGCATGACGGTCCTGGAACTCAATGACCTGGTGAAGGCCATTGAAGAGAAGTTTGGCGTGAGCGCAGCTGCAATGGCTGCTCCCGCTGCTGGCGGTGCTGCCGGCGGTGGCGCTGCTGCTGCTGAAGAAAAGACGGAATTCAACGTGGTGCTGACCGACGCTGGCGCCAACAAGGTGTCCGTCATCAAGGCAGTGCGCGAAATCACCGGCCTGGGCCTGAAGGAAGCCAAGGACCTGGTGGACGGCGCTCCCAAGAACGTCAAGGAAGGCATTGCCAAGGCCGACGCCGAAGCTGCCGTCAAGAAGCTGGTGGAAGCTGGCGCCAAGGCCGAACTCAAGTAATTCGGTTTTGCGCAAGGGCTGGAGGCTCCCAAAGGGCCTCCAGCCTTTGGCGCTTTCAGAGCGCACCCGCAAGCCCGCACCCATGCCGGCTTGCGAGTGTCTTCTGTCCAACCCGACAGCAGAAGACGCCTTGGTTCGGGCGATGTGCAATGCATCGCCGTCCGCCATGGTTGGTAGTGGCCAACCGCCAAGCCTGCAGGCTCTCCAACGCCCTGCGGGTCAGTCGTCGAAGACCCAGGACTCATGTCTTTGCCCGGAGATCTCATGGCCTATTCCTATACCGAACGCAAGCGAATCCGCAAAAGTTTCGGCACCCGCGACAGCGTGCTCGAAGTTCCCTACCTGCTGCAGATGCAGAAGGACGCCTACACCGCTTTCTTGCAGGCCGACACCCCCCCGCAAAAACGAACCATCGAAGGCCTGCAAGCCGCGTTCGATGCCGCCTTCCCGATCGTCTCGCACAACGGTTTTGTGGAGATGAAGTTCGTCGAATACAACCTGGCCAAGCCGGCCTTCGACGTGCGCGAATGCCAGACCCGGGGCCTGACGTTCGCCTCCGCCGTGCGCGCCAAGGTGCAACTGATCATCTACGACCGTGAGTCGTCGACCTCGCAGTCCAAGGTGGTCAAGGAAGTGAAGGAGCAGGAGGTCTACATGGGCGAGGTGCCCCTGATGACCGACAAGGGCTCGTTCATCATCAACGGCACCGAGCGCGTGATCGTGTCGCAGCTGCACCGCTCTCCTGGCGTGTTCTTCGAGCACGACAAGGGCAAGACGCACAGCTCGGGCAAGCTGCTGTTCAGCGCGCGCATCATCCCCTACCGCGGCTCGTGGCTGGACTTCGAATTCGATCCGAAGGACATCCTGTACTTCCGCGTCGACCGCCGCCGCAAGATGCCGGTCACCATCCTGCTCAAGGCCATCGGCCTGAACCCCGAGTCCATCCTGGCGAACTTCTTCGTCAACGACAACTTCCGCCTGATGGACAGCGGTGCGCAGATGGAATTCGTGCCCGAACGCCTCAAGGGCGAAGTGGCCCGCTTCGACATCACCGACAAGAGCGGCAAGGTCATCGTCGCCAAGGATAAGCGCATCACCGCACGCCACACGCGCGAGCTGGAGCAGTCCGGCACCACGCACGTCAGCGTGCCCGAAGACTTCCTGATCGGCCGTGTTGTGGCGCGCAACATCGTGGACGCCGACACGGGCGAGATCATCGCCAAGGCCAACGACGAACTGACCGAAGCGCTGCTCAAGAAGCTGCGCTCGGCCGGCGTGCAAGAGCTGCAGTGCATCTACACGAACGAACTCGACCAGGGCGCGTACATCTCGCAAACCCTGCGCATCGACGAAACCGTGGACGAATTCGCAGCGCGCGTGGCCATCTACCGCATGATGCGCCCTGGCGAGCCGCCGACGGAAGACGCGGTGCAGGCCCTGTTCCAGCGCCTGTTCTACAACCCCGACACGTACGACCTGTCGCGCGTGGGCCGCATGAAGTTCAACGCCAAGATCGGCCGCGACGAATCCACCGGCCCCATGGTGCTGTCCAACGAGGACATCCTGGCCGTGGTGAAGATCCTGGTGGATCTGCGCAATGGCCGCGGCGAAGTGGACGATATCGACCACCTGGGCAACCGCCGCGTGCGTTGCGTGGGCGAATTGGCCGAGAACCAGTACCGCACCGGTCTGGCACGGATCGAGAAGGCCGTGAAGGAGCGTCTGGGCCAGGCCGAGCAAGAGCCGCTGATGCCGCACGACCTGATCAACTCCAAGCCGATTTCCGCGGCGCTCAAGGAGTTCTTCGGCGCGTCCCAGCTGTCGCAGTTCATGGACCAGACGAACCCGCTGGCCGAAATCACCCACAAGCGCCGCGTGTCGGCCCTGGGCCCGGGCGGTCTGACCCGCGAACGTGCCGGCTTCGAAGTGCGTGACGTGCACGTGACCCACTACGGCCGCGTGTGCCCTATTGAAACGCCGGAAGGCCCGAACATCGGCCTGATCAACTCGCTGGCCCTGTACGCCCGCCTGAACGAGTACGGCTTCATCGAGACGCCGTACCGCCGCGTGGTGGACGGCAAGGTCACGAACGAGATCGACTACCTGTCGGCCATCGAGGAAGGCAAGTACGTGATCGCGCAGGCCAACGCCACCCTGGACAAGGATGGCCGCCTGACGGGCGAACTGGTCTCGGCCCGTGAAAAGGGTGAATCCATCCTGTGCGGTGCTGACCGCGTGCAGTACATGGACGTGTCGCCTGCCCAGATCGTGTCGGTGGCGGCCTCGCTGGTGCCCTTCCTGGAGCACGACGATGCGAACCGCGCACTGATGGGCGCCAACATGTCGCGCCAGGCCGTGCCCGTGCTGCGTCCCGAGAAGCCCCTGGTGGGCACGGGCATCGAGCGCGTGGCTGCCGTGGACTCCGGCACCGTGGTCACTGCCAAGCGCGGCGGCGTGGTCGACTATGTCGACGCCACCCGCATCGTGGTGCGCGTGAACGACGCCGAAGCCGTGGCCGGTGAAGTGGGTGTGGACATCTACAACCTCATCAAGTACCAGCGTTCCAACCAGAACACCAACATCCACCAGCGCCCCATCGTCAAGAAGGGTGACATGCTGGTCAAGGGGGATGTGGTGGCCGACGGCGCGTCGACCGACTTTGGCGAAATCGCCATCGGCCAGAACATGCTGATCGCCTTCATGCCCTGGAACGGCTACAACTTCGAAGACTCGATCCTGATCTCCGAACGCGTGGTGGCCGAAGACCGCTACACCTCGATCCACATTGAGGAACTGGTGGTGATGGCCCGTGATACGAAGCTGGGCGCCGAGGAAATCACGCGCGACATTCCGAACCTGTCGGAACAGCAGCTGAACCGCCTGGACGAGTCCGGCATCATCTACGTGGGCGCCGAAGTGCAGCCCGGCGACACGCTGGTCGGCAAGGTCACGCCCAAGGGTGAAACCACTCTCACGCCCGAAGAGAAACTGCTGCGCGCCATCTTCGGCGAAAAGGCTTCGGACGTGAAGGACACCTCGCTGCGCGTGGACCAGGGTTCGTCCGGCACCGTGATCGACGTGCAGGTGTTCACCCGCGAAGGCATCCAGCGCGACAAGCGCGCCCAGCAGATCATCGACGATGAACTTAAGCGCTTCCGCCTGGACCTGAACGACCAGCTGCGCATCGTGGAGGCCGACGCGTTCGACCGTATCGAGAAGCTGCTTGTCGGCAAGACCGCCAACGGCGGCCCGCAGAAGCTGGCCAAGGGCACGAAGATCGACAAGGCGTACCTCGACGGTGTGGAGAAGTTCCACTGGTTCGACATCCGTCCTGCCGACGAGGCCGTGGCCGCGCAGCTCGAATCCATGAAGAATGCGATGGAGCAGACGCGCCACAGCTTTGACCTGGCTTTCGAAGAAAAGCGCAAGAAGCTCACGCAAGGCGACGAGCTGCCCGCGGGCGTGCTGAAGATGGTCAAGGTCTACCTGGCCGTCAAGCGCCGCCTGCAGCCCGGTGACAAGATGGCCGGCCGCCACGGCAACAAGGGTGTGGTGTCCAAGATCGTCCCGGTCGAAGACATGCCCTACATGGCCGACGGCACCCCCGCCGACATCGTTCTGAACCCGCTGGGCGTGCCCTCGCGGATGAACATCGGTCAGGTGCTGGAAGTTCACCTGGGCTGGGCCGGCAAGGGCATTGGCCAGCGCATCGGCAACATGCTGCAGGAGCAGGCCAAGGCCGCTGAACTGCGCACGTTCCTGGAAGAGGTCTACAACTCGCGTGGCCGCAAGGAAGACTTGTCGCAGCTCAGCGATGACGACCTGATGGCCATGGCCGAGAACCTGACCAACGGCGTGCCGTATGCCACCCCCGTGTTCGATGGTGCTTCGGAAGAAGAAATCAAGGACATGCTCAAGATCGCCTACCCGGACGACATCAAGGAGCGCAAGGGCCTGACCGATTCGCGCACCCAGGCGTACCTGTACGACGGCCGCACCGGCGAGCGCTTCGAGCGCCCGACCACCATCGGCTACATGCACTACCTGAAGCTGCACCACTTGGTGGACGACAAGATGCACGCCCGCTCGACCGGTCCGTACTCGCTCGTCACGCAACAGCCGCTGGGCGGCAAGGCCCAGTTCGGCGGCCAGCGTTTCGGGGAAATGGAAGTGTGGGCGCTGGAAGCTTACGGCGCCGCCTATGTGCTGCAGGAAATGCTGACCGTGAAGTCCGACGACGTGGTGGGCCGTACCAAGGTGTACGAATCCATCGTCAAGGGCGAACACGCCATCGAAGCCGGCATGCCGGAATCGTTCAACGTGCTGGTCAAGGAAATCCGTTCGCTGGGCCTGGACATCGAGCTGGAACGCTCCTAAGCAGAAAAGGAAAGAGTCACTATGAAATCGCTACTCGACCTGTTCAAGCAATTCACGCCGGCCGAGCATTTCGATGCCATCCGCATCGGCATGGCTTCGCCCGAGAAGATCCGTTCGTGGTCTTTCGGCGAAGTGAAGAATCCCGAGACCATCAACTACCGCACGTTCAAGCCCGAGCGCGACGGCCTGTTCTGCGCCAAGATTTTTGGTCCCATCAAGGACTACGAATGCCTGTGCGGCAAGTACAAGCGCCTGAAGCACCGTGGTGTGATCTGCGAGAAGTGCGGCGTTGAAGTCACGCAGACCAAGGTGCGCCGCGAGCGCATGGGCCACATCGACCTGGCCGCGCCTTGCGCCCACATCTGGTTCCTGAAGTCGCTGCCTTCGCGTCTGGGCCTGGTGCTGGACATGACGCTGCGTGACATTGAGCGCGTGCTGTACTTCGAAGCGTATGTGGTGACCGACCCCGGCATGACCCCGCTGAAGAAGTTCAGCATCATGTCCGAGGACGACTACGACGCCAAGCGCAAGGAATACGGTGACGAGTTCATCGCCAAGATGGGCGCGGAAGGCATCAAGGACCTGCTGGAATCCATCGACATCGACCTGTCGATCGAGAAGCTGCGCGGCGACCTGACCGGCTCCGAAGTCAAGGTCAAGAAGAACGCCAAGCGCCTGAAGGTGCTGGAAGCGTTCAAGAAGTCGGGCATCAAGCCCGAATGGATGGTGCTGGACGTGCTGCCCGTGCTGCCCCCGGACCTGCGTCCGCTGGTGCCGCTGGACGGCGGCCGCTTCGCGACTTCCGACCTGAACGACCTGTACCGCCGCGTCATCAACCGCAACTCGCGCCTGCGCCGTCTGCTGGAGCTGAAGGCGCCGGAAATCATCGCCCGCAACGAAAAGCGGATGCTGCAAGAAGCGGTGGACAGCCTGCTGGACAACGGCCGCCGTGGCAAGGCCATGACGGGCGCCAACAAGCGCGCGCTGAAGTCCCTGGCCGACATGATCAAGGGTAAGAGCGGCCGCTTCCGCCAGAACTTGCTGGGCAAGCGCGTGGACTACTCCGGTCGTTCCGTGATTACCGTGGGCCCGACGCTCAAGCTGCACCAGTGCGGTCTGCCCAAGCTGATGGCGCTGGAGCTGTTCAAGCCTTTCATCTTCTCGCGCCTCGAAGCCATGGGCATCGCGACGACGATCAAGGCCGCCAAGAAGGAAGTGGAATCCGGCACCCCCGTGGTGTGGGACATCCTGGAAGAGGTCATCAAGGAACACCCTGTGATGCTCAACCGTGCGCCTACGCTGCACCGTTTGGGCATCCAGGCCTTTGAGCCCATCCTGATCGAAGGCAAGGCCATCCAGCTGCACCCCCTCGTATGCGCGGCCTTCAACGCCGACTTCGACGGTGACCAGATGGCTGTTCACGTGCCGCTGTCGGTGGAAGCGCAGATGGAAGCCCGCACGCTGATGCTGGCCTCCAACAACGTGCTGTTCCCCGCCTCGGGCGAACCCTCCATCGTGCCTTCGCAGGACGTGGTGCTGGGCCTGTACTACGCCACCCGCGACCGCATCAACGGCAAGGGCGAAGGCCTGGTGTTCGCTGACACCGGTGAAGTGCAGCGTGCTCTGGACGCTGGCCAGGTCGAACTGGCTGCCAAGATCACGGTGCGCATGACCGAGTGGACCAAGGACAAGGCCACGGGCGAATTCGTGCCCTCGACCTCGCTGGTGGAAACCACCGTGGGCCGCGCGCTGCTGTCCGAGATCCTGCCCAAGGGCCTGCCGTTCTCCAACATGAACAAGGCGCTGAAGAAGAAGGAAATCTCGCGCCTGATCAACGTGTCCTTCCGCAAGTGCGGCCTGAAGGAAACCGTGGTGTTCGCCGACAAGCTGCTGCAAAACGGCTTCCGTCTGGCCACGCGCGCCGGTATCTCCATCGCCATCGACGACATGCTGGTGCCTCCGCAAAAGGCCGGCATCATCGAGCGCTCCGAGAAGGAAGTGAAGGAGATCGAACAGCAGTACGTGTCCGGTCTGGTCACGGCTGGCGAGCGCTACAACAAGGTGGTGGACATCTGGGGCAAGGCCGGCGACGAAGTGTCGAAGGTGATGATGGCCCAGCTGTCCAAGCAGAAGGTGGTGGATCGCCACGGCAAGGAAGTGGACCAGGAGTCCTTCAACTCCATCTACATGATGGCCGACTCCGGCGCCCGCGGCTCTGCCGCCCAGATCCGCCAGGTGGCCGGTATGCGGGGTCTGATGGCCAAGCCAGACGGTTCCATCATCGAGACGCCTATCACCGCGAACTTCCGCGAAGGCCTGAACGTGCTGGAGTACTTCATCTCCACCCACGGTGCCCGTAAGGGTCTGGCCGACACGGCGCTGAAGACCGCCAACTCCGGCTACCTCACCCGCCGTCTGGTGGACGTGACGCAGGATTTGGTCGTGACCGAGGACGATTGCGGCACGGCCAATGGTTCGCTGATGCGCGCCATCGTCGAAGGCGGTGAAGTGATCGAATCGCTGCGCGAGCGTATCCTGGGCCGCACGGCTGCCGAAGACATCCTGCACCCCGAAAACCGCTCGGTGCTGGTGCCTGCCGGCACGATGCTGGAAGAAGACCTCATCGAAGAGATCGAGGCGGTGGGCGTGGACGAGGTCAAGGTGCGCACGGCGCTGACCTGCGAAACCCGCTACGGCCTGTGCTCCAAGTGCTACGGCCGCGACCTGGGCCGCGGCGGCCTGATCAACCTCGGCGAAGCCGTGGGTGTGATTGCTGCCCAGTCCATCGGCGAGCCCGGCACGCAGCTGACCATGCGGACGTTCCACATCGGTGGTGCGGCTTCGCGTGCTGCCATCGCGTCGAGCGTGGAAGCCAAGTCCAACGGCGTGATCGGCTTCAACGCCACGATGCGCTATGTGAGCAACACCAAGGGCGAGCTGGTGGTGATTGCCCGTTCGGGCGAAATCATCATCCACGACGAGCACGGCCGTGAGCGCGAGCGCCACAAGGTGCCTTATGGTGCGACGCTGACGGTGAAGGCCGACCAGACCATCAAGGCCGGCACGATCCTGGCCAACTGGGATCCGCTGACGCGACCCATCATCACCGAGTTCGCCGGCCAGACCAAGTTCGAAAACGTCGAAGAAGGTCTCACCGTTGCGAAGCAGGTGGATGAGGTGACCGGCCTGTCCACGCTGGTGGTGATCGACCCCAAGCGCCGCGGCGCTGCCAAGGTGGTCCGTCCCCAGGTGAAGCTGATCGACGCGCAGGGCCAGGAAGTCAAGATCCCTGGCACCGACCACTCGGTGACCATCGGCTTCCAGGTGGGCGCGCTGATCCAGGTGCGCGACGGCCAGGACGTGGGCCCCGGAGAAGTGCTGGCCCGTATCCCTGTGGAAGGCCAGAAGACCCGCGACATTACCGGCGGTCTGCCGCGCGTGGCCGAGCTGTTCGAAGCCCGTACGCCCAAGGACAAGGGTACGCTGGCCGAGATGACCGGCACGATCTCGTTCGGCAAGGAGACCAAGGGCAAGATTCGCCTGCAGATCACCGATCCGGACGGCAAGGTGTGGGAAGAGCTCATCCCCAAGGAAAAGAACATCCTGGTGCACGAAGGCCAGGTGGTCAACAAGGGCGAGCTGATCGTGGACGGCCCGGCCGATCCGCAGGACATCCTGCGTTTGCTGGGCATCGAAGAGCTCTCGCGCTACATCGTCGATGAAGTGCAGGACGTGTACCGCTTGCAGGGCGTGAAGATCAACGACAAGCACATCGAGGTGATCGTTCGCCAGATGCTGCGCCGCGTCGTGGTCGAGAACGTCGGCGAGTCGAGCTACATCGCTGGCGAGCAGGTGGAGCGTTCGGAGATCCTCAACACCAACGAGCAACTCCAGGCCGAGGGCAAGATCCCCGCCACCTACAGCAACCTGCTGTTGGGGATCACCAAGGCCTCGCTGTCGACCGATTCGTTCATCTCGGCCGCTTCCTTCCAGGAAACGACCCGCGTGCTCACCGAGGCTGCCATCATGGGCAAGCGCGACGAGCTGCGCGGCCTGAAGGAAAACGTGATCGTGGGTCGCCTGATCCCTGCCGGTACCGGCCTGGCCTATCACCAGGCCCGCAAGGCCAAGGACGCCATGGACGATGCCGAGCGCCGCGCCATTGCTGAAGCCGAAGCCGCCGAGATGGCCGCCCAGGCCGACGCGACGGAAGACGAAGGCAGCGCCGCTTCCGCAGCGACCGACACGGCTGCCGACTGAGCAAGGCGCCGCTGAGCCTGTCCACGCGCGTGGGCAGGTGCTGCCGGCGTCCTTGCGGTCCCGGCCGCGTCCCCCAAAGCTCCCGCCCTGTTGTGACAGGCCGGGAGCTTTTTTACAGGGTCCGTTGGTACCGGCCACCGCGTTTCCCCTTTATCCTTTTTCTTTCTTTTCTTCTTTGGGGCCATCGCGCGCAATGCCGCGCCCATGGCAACAACGCATGTGGTCCTCGCCTCTCTTCTGGATAGCTTTCTCTTTGGCCGTGTTCTGGGCCCTGGGTGCCTACAACCGCCTGATGCGCCTGCGCTCTGCCGTCGTGCAGGCCTTTGGCAGCTTTGACGCCCACATGGTGCGCTGGCTGGCTCTGTTGGGAGAATTCGCTGCGGCGCAGGAGGTCCGGGTGCCGTCTTCGCCTGCCGCCAGCGTGCCCGAAATGGCCGCGCTGCAAGGTGCCGCTACGCAGCTGACGGCGTCGCTGGCCATGGCGCGGGCGCGGCCCCTGCAGCCCGAGGCCGTGGCCGCCCTGATCGCCGCGCGCGACGTGCTCGTGGCCTGCTGGCACAAAGGGGTCCAGGCGCTCGCCGTGCTCCAGGTCGCGGAAGAAGGCGACGACGCCCAAGAGATCGCTGAGACCGGAAACGCCGAAATCGCCGAAGAGGCCGAAGCGGCCGGGTCTGCCCGCGAAGCTGCGCCGCCGCCCGCGCAACGGTTGGCGCAGTGGCGCGTGCGGTGGGACGACCATGCGCAGCAGGCCGACCAGGCGGCGCGCGTTTTCAACAGCGCGGTGGTGCAATACAACGCCGCAATTGCCCAGTTTCCCGCCAGCCTGCTGGCGCGCGTGTTCGGTTTCAAGGCCGCCCGCAGCCTGTAACCCCCTTTGCCATGACCACAACGACACCTCCTGCCCCGGCGGACCGCCGGGCCAAAAGCACTGGGGCTGCAGCGCCCGAGCCCCTGTGGCGGCAACTGCAGGCCGTGGCGGGCGCGCTGCAAGCCATCCGCGGTGGGCAGTCCGGCACGGCCGCGCTGGCGGCCGTGGATGCGGGTCTGCGGCCGGGCGTCCAGGCCCTGCTGTTCCGGGTCCTGCGCCATACCGGGCGGGCGCAGGCATTGCGCCGGCAGATGGTGGCGCGCACGCCGCCGCCGGCGGCCGACGCGCTGCTGTGCAGCGCGCTGGCGCTGTGCTGGAACCCCGAGGACGCGCCCTACGAGGCATTCACGCTCGTCAACCAGACCGTCGAGGCGGCCAAGCGCAGCCCCGCCGTTCGCGCACAGGCCTCGTTTCTCAATGCCTGCCTGCGCCGCTTCCTGCGCGAGCGGGAGGCGCTGGTGGTCGCCACGGACGCCGATCCGGTCGCCCGCTGGAACCACCCGCGGTGGTGGATCGAGCGGCTGCGCAAGGACTACCCCCAGGCCTGGCAGCAGATTCTGCAGGCGAACAACGACCATGCACCCATGACCTTGCGGGTTAATGTGCAAAAAACGACTCCAGCCCTTTACCAGCAAGCGCTGGATGCTATTAATATTGATTCAACCCCCGTGGGCGAGGCCGGCCTGGTGCTGCGGCACGCAGCGCCGGTCACGGAGCTGCCGGGGTTCGAGGCCGGCTGGGTGTCGGTGCAGGACGTGGCGGCCCAGCTTGCGGCGCCCTTGCTGCTGGACGGACTGGACCTTGCCCGGCCACTGCGTGTGCTCGATGCCTGCGCAGCCCCCGGTGGCAAGACCGCCCACCTGCTGGAGCGGGCGGGCGCCGGTGCCCCGCTGCAGGTCACTGCCCTGGAGATTGATCCGGCGCGCAGTGCCCGCATCCACGACACCCTGCGGCGCCTGGGCGTCGCGGCCCAGGTGGTGGTGGCCGATGCTGCACAACCGCAGCAGTGGTGGGCGCAGCACTGTGGGGGCGAGCCCTTCGACGCAATCCTGCTGGATGCTCCCTGTTCGGCCTCCGGCATCGTGCGGCGCCACCCCGATGTGCGCTGGCTGCGCCGCGAAAGCGATATCGCCCAGCTGGCGAGCGTGCAGGCCCGCCTTCTCGCGGCGTTGTGGCCCCTGCTGCGCCCGGGTGGGCGGCTCTTGTATTGCACCTGTTCGGTGTTCCGTGCCGAAGGGGAAACCCAGGTGCAAACGTTTGTTGCGCACAACACCGACGCGCAATTGCTGCCATCGCCTGGCCATTTAATTCCTGGCAACTGGGACAAGGGCGGGCCTGTCCCGGACAATCGACCGGGTGATCACGACGGGTTTTTTTACGCACTGTTGCAAAAATCACCGCAATAGCGGGAGGGTCCCACGCTGGCTGCTGGCCTGTGTGCTCTTTTTGTGGGCTGCAGGAGCCGGGGGGCTGGCCCCCGCTGGGGCGGCCGCCACGGGCACTCCCGAGGTGGGTGAGTTGCAGCTCGAGCGCGCCGCGGACGGCCTGTACCTCAGCGCCGCGCTGCAATTCGCGCTGCCCGAGCTGGCCGAGGACGCGCTGTACAAAGGCATTCCCATCTTCTTCGTGGCGGAAGCCCAGGTGCTGCGGGACCGCTGGTACTGGTCAGACCGCCAGGTGGCCGAAACGACCCGCTACCTGCGCCTGAGCTATCAGCCATTGACCCGCCGTTGGCGCCTGAATGTGTCGCCCGTGCCCATCACCAACAGCGGCCTCGGGGTGATGTTGGGCCAGAATTTCGAGGACTACAGCGACGCGCTGTCGGCCGTGCAGCGCATCTCTCGCTGGAAGATCGCGGACAGTGACGCGATCGAATCCGACGCGGTCCACACGGTGCATTTCCGCTTCCGGCTGGACATGTCCCAGCTTCCGCGGCCCCTGCAGATCGGTGCCGTGGGGCGGTCGGGTTGGAACCTTCTGGTCTCGCGCAGCCAGCGCCTCCCCGTTGAGGCCGCCAAGTGAACCGCCCTCACAGCCCCTCTAGCGCCGCCCCGGCTGGCGCGCCGGGCCCTGCCGGGGCACCCCAGTCCCGCGCCGTGCGCTGGGCCGTTGGGGTGGGCGCGGCCGTGATGTCCGCCATCGGCCTCGTGCTGATGTTCCTGCTGACGCTGGCCACCAACAACCGCGCGCTGTACGAGCGCAATTACGCCTGGCTCTTCGGCGTCAATGTGCTGGTGGCGGTGCTGCTGCTGGCGGTGCTGGCGTGGGTGGCCGTGCGCCTGGGCATGCGGCTGCGGCGGGGGCGCTTTGGCAGCCGGCTGCTCGTCAAGCTGGCGGCCATCTTCGCGCTGGTGGGCCTGATGCCCGGGCTGCTGATCTACGTGGTGTCCTACCAGTTCGTCACCCGTTCCATCGAAAGCTGGTTTGACGTGAAGGTAGAGGGCGCCTTGTCTGCGGGCGTCAACCTGGCCCGCGTGTCGCTGGACTCCCTGGCGGCCGACATGGCGGCCAAGACGCGCAATGCCAGCGCCCAGGTGGCCCAGGTGCCCGATGCCGCTGCGGGCCTGGTGCTGGAACGCATCCGCGACCAGCTGGGCGCAAGCGACGTCGTTCTGTGGAGTGCCACCGGCCAGGCCGTGGCCAGTGCGGGGCAGTCGCGCTACAGCCTCAACCCCGAGCGCCCCGGTGCATCGCTGCTGCGCACGGTGCGGGAGCAGCGCGCTGCCGCGCAGATCGAGGGGCTGGACGACGTTTCCGATCCGGCGGCCGCCCAGAACGCGCGCGTCAAGGTCATCGCGCTGGTCACCAGCTCCAGCTTTGGCTTGCTAGCGGAGCCGCGCTATCTGCAGGCCACGCTGCCGCTGCCGTCCGCCTTGGTGGCCAACGCCGTCGCGGTGCAGGAGGCCAACCGCGAGTACCAAGAGCGGGCCCTTGCGCGCGGCGGGCTGCGGCGCATGTACGTCGGCACGCTCACGCTCAGCCTCTTCCTGGCGGTGTTCGGGGCGGTGCTGCTGGCGGTGCTGCTGGGCAACCAGCTGGCGCGGCCCCTGCTGGTCCTGGCCGAAGGGGTGCGCGAAGTGGCCGCCGGCAACCTCAGCCCCAAGGCCGTGCTGCAGGGCAAGGACGAACTGGGCGGGCTGACCCGTTCGTTCGCGCTGATGACCCAGCAGCTGGCCGATGCCCGCCATGCCGTGGAGCAAAGCATGGGCGAGGTGGATGCCGCCCGCGCCAATCTGCAGACCATTTTGGACAACCTCACGGCCGGCGTCATCGTGCTGGACGCGCAGGGCGTGATCCGCTCCTCCAACCCCGGCGCCACCCGCATCCTGCGCGCGCCGATGGCCGCCTACGAGGGGCGCTCGCTGGCCGATGTCCCGGGTTTGGCCGAATTTGCCGCGTCGGTGCAGGCGCATTTCGACGCGTTTCTGGGAGACCACGAGCGCCACGGGCTGGACCATTGGCAGCAGCCCTTCGAACTGCACGCATCGGCCGGGGGCGCCGGCCAGCACGCCACCAGCCTCGTGGCCCGCGGGGCAGAGCTGCCCGGAGCCGACAGACTGTTGGTTTTTGACGACATTTCAGAAATTGTTTCAGCCCAGCGTGCGCAGGCCTGGGGCGAGGTCGCACGGCGCCTGGCCCATGAAATCAAGAACCCGCTGACCCCCATCCAGCTGTCCGCCGAGCGGCTGGAACTCAAGCTGTCCGGCAAGCTCCCGGCGCCCGAGCAGGCCATCCTGGCCAAGTCCGTCAAGACCATCGTGGACCAGGTGGACGCGATGAAACGCCTCGTCAACGAGTTCCGCGACTACGCGCGCCTGCCCGCCGCGGAACTGCACCCGCTGGACCTCAACGCCCTGGTGGCCGACGTGCTCCACCTGTACGGCGAAGAAAACGCCACCGTGCGCGTGGAAGCCGAACTGGACCCGCGCTGCCCTCGTATCGCGGGCGATGCCCAGCAACTGCGCCAGGTGGTGCACAACCTGCTCCAGAACGCGCAGGATGCGACCGAGCAGGCGCGCGCCGCAGGCTCCGAGCCCCCACCGCCGGTGCGCATCAGCACCCGCTGGAGCGAGTCGTCCCGGCGTGTCCGGCTCGTGGTGGCGGACAGCGGCACGGGCTTTCCGGCGCATATCCTGCAGCGCGCGTTTGAGCCCTATGTCACCACCAAGCCCCGGGGCACCGGCCTCGGCCTGGCGGTCGTCAAAAAGATTGCCGATGAGCATGGAGCGCGCATCGACCTGTCCAACCGCACCGACGATGGCGTGGTGCGGGGGGCCCAAGTCTCGTTATCATTCGCCCCTGAACCCGCGGTGGCGTGATAACAACACCGCCTCGCAGTATCCGAAGGCGCTTCAATACCCATGGCAAACATTCTGGTGGTCGACGACGAGCTCGGCATTCGTGATCTTTTGTCGGAAATCCTGAACGACGAAGGTCATAGCGTGGACCTGGCAGAGAACGCGACCCAGGCGCGCACCGCACGGGCCGGCAATGCCTATGACCTGGTCTTGCTCGACATCTGGATGCCCGACACCGACGGGGTGTCGCTGCTCAAGGAATGGGCGACGGCCGGCGTGCTCACCATGCCGGTGATCATGATGAGCGGCCACGCCACCATCGACACGGCCGTCGAGGCCACGCGGATCGGCGCCTTCTCGTTCCTGGAAAAACCCATCACCCTGCAGAAGCTGCTCAAGGCGGTAGAGCAGGGCCTGGCCCGCAACGCAGCCCACCAGGCCGCGCCGGCGCCAGCGGCCGCGCCCCCGGCCCATGCACCCGCCGACTCGGGCTTCGCCCACCTGCCCGCCGCACCTTCTTCCGTGGCCAGCGTGGAGCCGGGCCCGCACGCCCACCAAGGCTTCGATCTGGACCGCCCGCTGCGCGAGGCGCGCGATGGGTTTGAGAAAGCCTATTTTGAATTCCACCTGGCCCGCGAAGGCGGGTCCATGACCCGCGTGGCCGAGAAGACCGGGCTGGAGCGCACGCACCTGTACCGCAAGCTGCGCCAACTGGGCGTGGACCTGGGCCGAGGCAAGCGCGGGTGACCGGCCAACAAATTCTCTAGCTTTTGCGGAAAGCGCCTTTTTTCTGGTTATAATTTGAGGCTCAGGCCCGGTAGCTCAGTCGGTAGAGCAGAGGATTGAAAATCCTTGTGTCGGTGGTTCGATTCCGCCCCAGGCCACCAATCACCTATCCGCAGACGTCCACAGGCGTCCAGCAGATGACAAAATCCCTAAGCAAATCAAGCGCTTAGGGATTTTTTTTGTCCATACGCGTCCACGGCTGTCCATGCCAAGCCAGCATCTTCTGGGGGCAACTTTGGGGGCAACTGCTAAATTTGGGTCAGCTGCCCCCAAAAGTTGCCCCCAATGCCTCTGACAGACACCGCAATTCGCCGCGTTATTCCCGGCCCCAAAACCCAGAAATTGACCGATGGCCAGGGCATGTACCTGGAAGTTGCCCCCAGCGGCGGGAAGTGGTGGCGCCTGAAGTACCGGATTGCGGGTGTCGAGAAGCGCCTGTCGCTGGGCACCTACCCCGACACATCGCTGAAAGCCGCCCGCGACAAGCGGGATGAAGCCCGCGCGCTGATCGCCCAGGGCATAGACCCCAGCGACGTGCGCAAGGCGTCCAAGGTGCAAACCCAGGCCGACGAAGCCGACGCGGCGCGTGAGGCTGCAGGGCTGCCACCGCCTGACAGCTTCGAGCAAATCGCCCGCGAGTGGTACGAAACCCGCAAAGAGGATTGGTCAGCGTCTTATGGCCAGAAGATCATGCGTCGGCTGGAGGTGGATGTTTTCCCGTGGCTGGGCGCCAAGCCCATCACCTCCATCACCCCGCCGATGGTCCTGGCCGTGCTGCGCCGCGTGGAAGGGCGGGGCGTGGTTGAAACGGCCCATCGGGCGCTGGAGAACTGCGGGCAGGTGTTCCGGTATGCCGTGGCCACGGGGCGCATCGTCAGCGACCCGGCCCGCGACCTGAAAGACGCACTGCGTCGGCCGATGGTGAAACACTTCCCGGCCATCACCTCACCAGAACGCCTGGGCACGCTGCTGCGCGCCATTGACTCCTACCGTGGCACCCCCGTGGTGAACGCCGCGCTAAAGCTGCTGCCGATGCTGCTGCTGCGCCCTGGGGAGCTGCGGCAAGGTGAATGGCCTGAAATCAATCTGGCGGCCGCAACCTGGGCAGTGCCTGCAGCCCGGATGAAGCGCGAGAAAGCCGGGAAGCTGTACGGCAAACCGCATCTGGTGCCCCTGGCGCGGCAGGCCGTGGCCATTCTGGAAGAACTGCAGCCCATCACCGGCAACGGCGTGATGGTGTTCCGTGGCGAGCGCACCCACTCGCGCCCTATGAGCGACGCGGCCATCAATGCCGCCTTGCGCGCCCTGGGGTTCAGTGCCGACGAGGTGACCGGCCATGGCTTCCGGGCGACAGCACGCACCATGCTGGTAGAGCGCCTGGGCGTGGCTGAGTCAGTGGTGGAAGCGCAGCTCGCGCATTCGGTGAAAGACAGCCTGGGCCGTGCCTACAACCGCACCGAGTTCATCGCGGAGCGCGTGGCCATGATGCAGCTCTGGGCCGACTACCTCGACCAGCTGCGCGCCGAGGTGCCAGCGCACTGACCTGATAGCCGGGGGCGAGCCAGGCCGCGGGTAGGCCGAAGCGGGTTCAACCCTTGGCGCGCTGTCGAGACCCCGCCGCGCCTGCTGGCTTGATGCGTTGATTTCGCCGAGGGTGCCGCCAGGGCGCACCGCCAAGCCTGACGCGGGCTTGCGGGGCGCTGCAGGGGCGCTTTCACTGTCGGGACTTGACGGACTTTTGAGGCCGTGAGCCGGGTGGCGCCGGAGCCTGTGACGTAACGGGAAGAAGCTTTTTTAAACTAGAAATACTTGGAATCAACTCCCTACAAACCCACCAATGAAGACCAGTTTGTAGCCTTTGTAGGTAGTTCTTTTCGGGTATTTCAAATTTGTATTGGTATGGGTCCAGCAGGGTGCAGGCGGGTCACTTGGGCAAAGCGCTTGCTCGCGCTTCGACGGTCGGTAAACCCTTCAAAGCCTACAAACCCCACCAAGCAGCGCGGCCGATGACCCCAAGCCAAAGCGAGCGCTTGTTTTCGCATGCTCGCGTTTCGTCCAAAAATAACCCCTCAAAACCCACCAAACCCACCTAGCCACGGCATCGAGCACTCCGGACGCCGTGGGACGAACTCGCAAGCTTTTCACCAGGGCGAGAGATCGAGCACCTACCGGCAATTCATGTCGCTGTAAGGGGGGTTGCGCTTGAATTACCGCTATGGTAAATTGACATCACGGGGGTGTGAAGGCGGCAAAGACCGCCTCCCCCTTCGTCGCTGGGCATCCGCCCGGTGCTTTCGGATCAAGGCAAGGCTCACACCTTGAGGAACAGGTCCAACCAAAGAGAAGGCGCAAATGCGTTCACCCATCGCCACAAACCGGAGTAGCACATGACTAATTTTGGAAAGGAACTAAGAAAAATTCGCCTAGACCTCGGTATCACGCTGTTTGATATGGCATCGGCCATTGGGATTTCCTCTGCAATGCTGTCGTCTGTTGAGACGGGCAGGAAGGCGGCCCCTGATGACTTGGTGGAACGGCTGGCGAATGTTTACGCTGAAGTAAGAAATCAAAAAGAAAAATTCACACGTCTCGCAGATCAAACCAAGAAAGAAGTGCGTCTGACCCTCGACAGTAGAGAGGATGCAAGCGAACTTGCGGTCGCATTTGCGAGAAATTTCGGCCAGCTATCGCAGACACAGATTAGTCAAATGATGGCTGTATTCGACAAAAGTCGTTAAAGGGTATCTATGAGCGGCCCAGGTTTTATCGTCCCACCCCGCAAAAAGGTTGATATCTATGCCTACGCCTCCAACGTAAGAAATTTTTTCGCACCTCTCATCACCAAGGAGGGCAAGCTCCGTATCGACGTGGTGTATGAATTGCTCCCTGACGTAATCCCCGAATTCGAGCTGCAAATTCGGGAAGAGTGGGAGATGGGCGCAGACCACGGCAGAACATTTCCCGACAAAAAACTTATCCATCTGCGGAAGGATGTTTATGACGGGATGTGCCAAGGAAAAGGCCGAGATCGTTTCACTGCAGCTCACGAACTCGGGCACCTTTTCTTGCATACCAATATTGGATTCGCCCGAGCCATGGACAGCAGCACGAAGATTTACTGCGACAGTGAATGGCAGGCCAACACATTCGGCAGTGCGCTACTCATTGACGAGTTAAATCTGAAGTTGTGTCGCTCAATCGAAGAGGTGGCAGAGCGATTTGGCGTTACCTGGGAGGCAGCCAAAGTGAGATTCAAATGACTACTGCGCGAAAAAAGAAAAAGAGCCCGCGAGATGCTACCAACACCTCGGGGCCCTTTGGGATGGTGATAAGCGGTCTACCAAACCACTTGAACACACAAACGTCTTGGGGAAGACAGACTCGAACTCTACCAGTTCGACGTGTTCAGGCAAGCCAAAACTGCTCAACTTCTGTTTGGAGGTGGCTATGTCCTACACGCGTCTTAAGACTGTGTTTGTTCGCCGCTACACCCGTCGTCGCTTCGGACGGTGGGAGTGGGTGACCCAGCACTGGCGTTCGCACCCAGGTCAAATGAGCTTTTCATTTGACTAAAAAAGGTTGGTAGCGGGAAGTATCAGTTCTCGCTACCAGGATGCTGAGTACGGGTGAGGCATCAGCGGTGCTTTCTTTGCGGAAAGTCCTAGAAGTTTACGCTTTAGGGTTATGCACTGCAACCGACGATCCCGGCAACCCCTTGTCACAGCATGGCTGTGGGAAAGGACCTTATGCCGACAGAACGTACTGGTGGCCGTTGGGTGGTGTGCAGCTACATCGTAAAGAATGGCCGCAAAATCTACCCCAAGAACGGCAAGTGCTTCCGCTTTTGGATCGATGACTCCAAAAAGCGCAAGTAAGTAACAGATCGACCGAAAGTCGATGCGTCTAGAACGCAATCTACCCAGTGGCCAACAGGTCAAAGAGGTAGCCGACCCACCCCTGTGGTTGGTCCCCGCCCTAAGGCCAGCGTACGCTGGCCTTAGCTTTTTGTAGCTTCCTGGCGTTTCGTTGGAAGTAATCCTTCCCAAAAAACCTCCAACCCCTCAGGCGCTACCATCCGTCAATGACCGCCTTCATCGTCATTGTGGCCGCGTTCGGACTGCTCGCCCTGCTGGGCGCGGTCATCTTGATCCCCTACCTCAGCGCCCTGGTCACCGGCCGCGCACTGGCCTGGGTGTTTCAGGTCGAATCCGACCAAGCTGCCCGCGAGGTGGACGAACTGCTGTCCCCCGAACACCTCGCAGAAATCGACGCCCTCGTGGCCAGCTCGAAGCAGATGGCCAGCGATGCCCAGCGCCAGGCCGATGCCTGGCCAGCCGCGCGCTGATGCGTTCATAGCGCGCGCCGCGCGCACTCTCACACCCCTGACTCTCTGAGCTGCCCCGCACCACGCGGCGCCACGGCGCGCCCGTCGTTTTTTCGCCCACTTTCGCCACCACTAACTGTGGGGAGTGCAGCCACAGCATAGGTTTCTTGGCTTTCAGCAGTCCACACAAGACCATAGGGACATGCAAAGAACAGCCACGCAAACCACACCCATCCAGGCCGGTCCCGGCCCGTCCGATGTGCGCCCGTACCGCGAGCGCTTGCTGCGTATTGACGATGTGTGCTTCATGACGGGCCTTGGCCGAAGCACCATCTACGCCAAGGTCAAGGCCGGAGACTTCCCCAGCGCCGTGCAGCTGCACGGCACCAGCGTAGCGTGGCGCGAAACCGAGGTGGACGCCTGGATCGCTGCGCGTCCCGCCGTCGGCGCCACGCCGCCGGCACCCGCCGAATTGCCCGCCAAGCCAGGCCGCGCCGCCCGCGCGCCGCGGCCCGCACGCGCCGCAGCCATGGGAGCGCACTGATGGCCACGCGCATGATGTTCCTGTGCCCCCACTGCAAGGGCAAGACCAAGACTCGCACCAGCCGGGGCCTGTCGCCCACGCTGCGCGAGCTGATCTACCAATGCGAAGACCCGGAATGCAGTTACAGCTTCGTCGTGCAGGCCGAAGCCGTGCGCACGTTGTCGCCATCGGGCAAGCCTGACCCGTCCATCAACCTGCCAATGTCTCCCCTTGCCTTGGTGCGGGCACAG
>NZ_JAJTBB010000012.1 GCF_021287135.1 Acidovorax sp. | reverse complement strand
CACGGCGATGGAGTTCTACCGGGCCGTGGCGGCCGACGACATGGCCACGCAGCACCGGCTGCTCAAGGAGTTCTTCATGCCGTACCTGGCCATCCGCAACCGGGTGGAGGGCTACGGCGTGTCCATCATCAAGGCCGGCGCACGCATCGTGGGGCGTGACGGGGGGCCGGTGCGCGCGCCGCTGGTGGACCTCAAGCCGCAGGAGATGGAGGCACTCAAGGCGCTGATCGACAAGCTCGGGCCGCAGTGAGCGCGGCCGGCTGATTCCTTTCCCCACCCACGTCCGAGACCCCGCAGAGGGTCTTCCATCACTACTTTCGGAGACACACCCATGTTCCTTGCCAAGAAACTATTGCTCGTTGCTGCCGCCTGCGGCGTTGTCGTTGCGGCGTCCGCTCAGACCGGCGCGCCAACAGCCGCCGCCTGGCCCGACAAACCCGTGACCATCGTCGTTCCGTTCCCGGCCGGCGGCTCCACCGACATGGTGGCCCGCGCCATGGCCCAGCACATGGGCGACAAGCTGGGCCAGAACTTCGTGGTGGACAACCGCCCCGGTGCCACGGGCACGCTGGGGGCCGGCATGGTCAAGCGCGCGCCGGCCGATGGCTACACGCTGCTGGTGTCGTCGCTCGGCGCCTTTGTCGTGGCGCCGCACCTGCTCAAGACCGTACCCTACGACGCCCTCAAGGACTTCGACTACATCACCGTGCCGGTTCAGGCGCCCAATGTGCTGGTCGCCGCGCCCGGCCAGAAGGCGCGCACCGTGAAGGAGGTGATCGCCCAGCTCAAGGCCAACCCGGGCAAGGTGAGTTTTGCCAGCTCGGGCAACGGCTCGTCGGACCACCTCTCCGCCGAGGTGTTCTGGCAGCAAACGGGCACGGAAGGCCTGCACATTCCCTACAAGGGCGGCGCTCCGGCCATCAACGACCTGCTGGGCGGGCAGGTGGAGTTCTCGTTCCAGAACGTCAACGCCGTGCTGCAGCACATCCGCGCGGGCAAGCTGCACGCCATTGCCGTGACGGGCGACCAGCGCAGCCCCGTTCTTCCGGATGTTCCCACGCTGGCCGAGGCGGGCGTGACCGGTGCCGAGGTGTATTCGTGGCAAGGCATGGCCGCGCCCAAGGGCCTGCCGCCTGCGATCAAGAAGAAGCTGTCGGACGCCGCCATTGCCGCCATGAACGACCCTGCCGTGAAGAAGCGCATGCTCGACCAGGGTCTGGAGATTGTGGCCAGCACGCCCGAGGCCTTCACGGCTTACCAGGCGAAGGAATTTGCCCGTTGGAAAACGGTCATCGAAACCCGCAAGATCACGGCAGACTGATCTTTTCTTGAGGCGCCTTTGCGCGCCTCTTTCATGTTTTCGCCCACCCATGACCACTACCTCCATTCCTCCTGCCACCAGCACTCCCGTCATCACCGAACTGCGCGTGGTGCCCGTGGCGGGCCACGACAGCATGCTCATGAATCTGAGCGGCGCGCACGGCCCGTTCTTCACGCGCAATCTGCTCATCCTGCGGGACAGCGCCGGCAACACCGGTGTGGGCGAGGTGCCCGGCGGCGAGAAGATCCGCCAGACCCTTGAGGACGCACGGCCCCTCATCGTGGGCCAGCCCATCGGCCACTACAACGCCGTGCTCCATGCCATGCGCGCCCAGTTCGCTGACCGCGACGCGGGCGGGCGCGGCCTGCAGACCTTTGACCTGCGCATCACCATCCATGCGGTGACGGCGGTGGAGTCGGCGTTTCTGGACCTGCTGGGCCAGCACCTGGGCGTGCCCGTGGCCGCGCTGCTGGGCGAGGGTGTACAGCGCACCTCGGTGCAGATGCTGGGGTATCTGTTTTATGTGGGCGACCGCAGCAAGACCGACCTGGGCTACCGCACCGAGCCCGGGGCCGACAACGAATGGTTCCGGCTGCGCAACGAAAAGGTCATGACGGCCGAGGGCATCGTGCGCCTGGCTGAGGCTGCGTACCAGCGCTATGGTTTTGCCGACTTCAAGCTCAAAGGCGGTGTGCTGCGCGGTGAGGAAGAGGTCGAGGCCATCCGCGCACTGCACGAGCGCTTCCCTGAGGCGCGCGTAACGCTCGACCCCAACGGCGGCTGGCTGCTGAAGGATGCCATTCGCCTCACGCGCGACCTGCACGGCGTGATGGCCTATGCCGAAGACCCCTGCGGCGCCGAAGGCGTGTTCTCCGGCCGCGAGGTGATGGCCGAGTTCCGCCGCGCCACGGGCCTGCCCACGGCCACGAACATGGTGGCCACCGACTGGCGCGAAATGGCGCACAGCCTGGCCCTGCAGTCGGTGGACATTCCGCTGGCCGACCCGCACTTCTGGACTCTGGCCGGATCGGTGCGTGTGGCACAGATGTGCCAAGCCTTTGGCCTGACCTGGGGCTCGCACTCCAACAACCACTTCGATGTATCGCTGGCCATGTTCACCCATGTGGGCGCTGCAGCGCCCGGGCGCGTCACCGCCATCGACACGCACTGGATCTGGCAGGACGGCGAACGGCTGACGAAGCAGCCATTCCAGATCAGGAATGGTTTCATTGACCTGCCCCAAAAGCCCGGCCTGGGTGTGGAGCTGGACATGGACGCGGTGGAGCGCGCCCACCGCCTGTACCTGCAGCACGGCCTGGGCGCACGCGACGATGCGATGGCCATGCAGTACCTGATCCCGGGCTGGAAGTTCAACAACAAGTCGCCTTGCATGGTGCGCTGAGGCGGGCAAGAAAAGACAAAGCCCTCCAGCGGGAGGGCTTTGCGCAGGCAGCAGGGCAGGGGATCAGGCCATCCGGTCCTCGGTCCGGCGGCGCGGTAACTGGCGTTTGATGGAAGGCCGCTGGAGCCGCTGCTTGGGGTCTGCGCCGTCGGGCAGGCCCGGTGCGCGCTGCAGTTGCAGGTGGGCCACCAGACCCCCGCTGGTGGAGTTGGCCAGGGCGAAGATGCCGCCCATGCGCTGCACCGTCTTGTCGACGATGGACAGGCCCAGCCCCGCGCCGGCTGCCGCGGTGCGGGCGGAGTCCCCGCGGAAAAAGGGCTTGGTCAGGTTGGACAGCTGTTCCGGCGGAACGCCCGGGCCGTGGTCGCGCAGCTTGACCAGCACCCAGTTCTCCCGGCCCTTGGCGGCAATTTCAACGCTGGTGATGCCGGTGTCCTCGTTCTTGCCGTACCGGCGCGCGTTTTCCAGCAGGTTAGAGATCACACGCGCCAGTTCCACCTCGTCGGCGAGCACGTTCAGATCCTCGGGCACCGCCATGGTGATCTGCAGTTCGCGGTGGTCCTGCACGGCATACACGCAGGAGGACACCACCGCATGCAGGTTCACCGGCGTGAGGGTCACATGGTCGGGCCGGGCGTAGTCCAGGAACTTGTCGATGGTGGCGTCCAGCTGCACGATGTCCGCCACCATGTGCTCGCGCGCCACCTCGTCGGTCACGCTCATCTCGGTTTCCAGGCGCAGGCGCGCCAGCGGGGTGCGCAGGTCGTGCGAGATGCCAGCCAGCATCACCGCACGGTCCTGCTCCAGCTTGGCGAGCTTTTGCGCCATGCGGTTGAAGCCGATGTTCACCTCGCGGATCTCGCTGGTCACCACTTCTTCATCCAGGTGGCTGGCGGCAAAGTCGCCGTCCTTAACGCGGTTGGCGGCATAGGACAGCTGCTTGAGCGGCCGGTTGATGAGCCGTGCGATGGCGGCTGCACCGGCCAGGGACAGCGCAGCGGCGGTGATGAGCCAGATCAGCCAGGTGCGCCCGCCGGCCGGGCTGAACCGTGAGCGGTCCATCAGCAGCCAGTTGGGGTCCCCGTTGATGTTGAAGCCCACCCACAGCCCCGTTTCTCCATTCACGTTCTGCGCGACGATGGTGTCCGGCCCCAGCCGCTGGGTGAGCTCGTCGGTGAGCCGGTTGCCCAGGGCCGAGCCTTCCAGCAGTTCGAATTTGTCGGTGGGCTCGCGCGGCAGGATGCGCACACCCTCCTGGTCGGCCATGGTCTTGATGAGCGACACGCGCGCAATGGCGTCCGAGTGCACCAGCGCGGCGCGGCTCAGGTTGACCAGGGACGCGATCTGCTGCGCGGTCTGCAGCGTGCGCGGCTCAAACTCCAGCGCTCGCAGCGTCTGCAGCCAAGCCAGAATGCTGCCCACCAGCAGCAGCGCCAGCAAAAAGAACGTGCGCCAGAACAGGTTCAGCCCGACGCGGGCCCGCTGCTCGCGCGCCTGCCGCAGCGACTCCAGGGGGGCGGGGCTGGTGGCTTCAGGCTGGGCGGCCATGGAGGACTGGAACGACGACGATCTGGACCACAGGGGTTCGCCGGATTTGGGCATACGGGAACGAGCAGGGCTCAGCTCGTTCCGTCCGGCACGAACACATAGCCGACACCCCACACCGTCTGGATATAGCGCGGTGCGGCGGCGTCCACCTCCACCAGTTTGCGAAGGCGCGAGACCTGGACGTCCAGGCTGCGGTCAAACGGCTCGAATTCGCGGCCACGCGCCAGAAGCGCCAGCTTTTCGCGCGACAGCGGCTGGCGCGGGTGGCGCACCAGGGCCTTGAGCATGGCAAATTCGCCGGTGGTCAGGGGCAGTTCCTCGCCGTTGCGCTGCAGGGCGCGCGTACCCAGGTCGAAGGTGAAGGGGCCGAAGGTGACCACTTCGTTATCGCCCGACGGGGCGCCCGGGGCTTCCTGCGCGGGGCGGCGCCGCAGCACGGCGTGGATGCGCGCCAGCAGCTCGCGCGGGTTGAACGGCTTGCCCAGGTAGTCGTCCGCGCCCACTTCCAGGCCCACGATGCGGTCCACGTCCTCACCCTTGGCGGTGAGCATGATGATGGGGGTGCGGTCATTGGCGGCACGCAAGCGTCGGCAGATGGACAGGCCGTCCTCGCCGGGCATCATCAGGTCCAGCACGATGATGTCCACGGTCTCGCGCAACAGCAGGCGGTTGAGCGCCTTGCCATCCTCCGCAACCATGACTTCGAAGCCTTCCTGGGTCAGGTAGCGGCGCAGCAGATCGCGGATGCGTGCATCGTCATCCACCACCAGAACTTTGTCAGTGCGATTGGTTGTTGTGGCCATCTTGTTCCCAAGTCCAATTTGTAACAGAGCCGATTCTGACCACTTGGAACGCCGAAGTTCGGGTTTTCCGGCCGCCTTTGACCAACTGTTACAAGTTTTGCCCGGGTTCGCAGCGGGAGGGTAGGGGCTTCATCGTGCAGACAAGTGGCTGCGGTTAAGGTGCTGCCTGGCACTGCGCACGCCGGTGCCTCACCCAGAAGAAGAGGACTTTCATATGCTGAGGATTACTATAAAACTGATAGCTGCCAGCGCTTTTATTTTCAGCGCTGGCGCCGTTTCTGCCCAAACCGTTGTGGCCCCGGAGCCGCGCAATGTGGTGCAACTGTCGGCCACGGGCACGGTAGAGGTGCAGCAGGACCTGCTGGTGCTCAACCTTGCGACCAGCAAGGAGGCCACCGATGCGGCCACGGTGCAGTCCCAGCTCAAGCAGGCGCTGGACGCAGCCCTGGCCGAAGCCAAGCGCAATGCCCAGCCGGGCCAGATGGACGTGCGCACGGGCCCCTTCGGCCTGTACCCCCGGTACGGCAAGGACGGCAAGATCAACGGCTGGCAGGGCCGGGCCGAGCTGGTGCTGGAAGGGCGCGATTTCGCCCGCATCACGGCCACGGCGGGCAGGATCCAGACGCTGGCCATCAGCCAGGTCGGGTTCGACCTGTCCCGCGAGGCCCGCGCCAAGGTGGAAGGCGAGGCCCAGACCCTGGCCATCGAGCAGTTCAAGTCCCGCGCCGCCGAACTGGCCAAGGGCTTCGGCTTCAGTGCCTACAGCCTGCGCGAGGTGGCTGTGAACAGCAATGAGGCGATGCCCGGGCCGCGCCCGCGCATGATGGCCGCGGAGGCGAAGATGAGTTCGTTTGCCGACGCCCCGGTGCCCGTCGAAGCGGGCAAGGCGCAGGTGGTGGTCAACGTGTCGGGGTCGGTGCAGATGCGCTGAGACGTCATCCGCAGCGATTTGGATGAAAACGGCTGCTAGCGCTTGTGGGGTAAGCGCTAGCAGCTATGTTTATTGTAGCAATCTGCGCCGGCGCGGCCCAGGCCGGCCGCTGCCGCGCAGGGGCTGCCCCGCTGCGCTGGCGGGGTGCCCCTCTCCGCACCGCGCAGCGGTGGGAGAGAAGTGGAAAGGCGCCGAAGGTGCCCCACGGGGAGTGGCTTTTACTGCGCGGCCCAGCCGCCGTCCATGTTCCACGCCACGCCACGCACGTTGTTGGCGGCCGGCGAGCAGAAGAAGACGGCCAGCTCGCCCAGTTCTTCGGGCGTGGTGAATTGCATCGAGGGTTCTTTTTCACCCAGCAGCAGCTTCTTGGCGTCCTCATTCGACAAGCCATGCTCCGCCGCCTTGGCATCCACCTGTTTTTGCACCAGCGGCGTCAGGACCCAGCCGGGGCAGATCGCGTTGCAGGTCACGCCGGTGGTGGCGTTTTCCAGGGCCATCACCTTCGTCAGGCCCACGATGCCGTGCTTGGCCGCCACGTAGGCAGACTTCTGTGCCGAGCCGACCAGGCCGTGCACCGAGGCCACATTGATGATGCGGCCCCAGTTCGCGGCCTTCATGGCGGGCAGCGCCAGGCGCGAGGTGTGGAAGGCGCTGGTGAGGTTGATGGCGATGACCGCGTCCCAGCGCTCCACCGGGAAATCCTCCACGTTGGCCACGTGCTGGATGCCCGCGTTGTTCACCAGGATGTCCACGCGCCCGAACCGTTGGGCGCTGAACTTCATCATGTCTTCGATATCGGCCGCGCGGCTCATGTCGGCCCCGTGGTAGTCAACCTGAACGCCCGCGGCCTGGCCTGCGGCCAGCACTTCCGCGCGCGGCCCGTCCACATCGCCGAAGCCGTTGAGCACCACATTCGCCCCCTGGCGGGCCAGGGCCTTGGCGATGCCAAGGCCGATGCCGCTGGTGGAGCCGGTAACGAGGGCAGTTTTGCCTTTCAGCATGAGAGTCTCTCCGAATGAATTACGATGCCACGCAAAGACAGATCGGCGCGCAAGCCGTGGCAATGCAGCCGAGTTTCGCCCTGCATTATCAAGCGCTGCCCGCGCAATTCGCCCTCCATGATTGAACCTACGCTGAACTACGTACCGTGCCCTGGACCAGGGGGCCCGGCAGCATCCGCCGGCGCTGCGCCGGCCACGGGCGCCACCCACCGAATGGCCTATTGGGAGTGGAACGCCACCGGCAACCCGCGGCATCCGCATGTGGTGGTGTGCGTGCACGGGCTGTCCCGCCAGGGGCGGGATTTCGACACCCTGGCACGCACGCTGAGCGCGCACGCGCGCGTGGTCTGCCCCGACGTGGTCGGGCGCGGGCAGAGCGATTGGCTGGCGGACCCCATGGGCTACCAGATCCCGCAGTACGCGGCCGACATGCTGGCGCTGCTGGCGCAACTGCACCAGCAAGCGCCCATTGGCACGCTGGACTGGGTGGGCACCAGCATGGGCGGGCTCATCGGCATGGGCATTGCCGGCCAGCCGGGCCTGCCGCTGCCGGCGCCTGTGCGCCGGATGGTGCTCAACGACGTGGGACCCGCCATCGAATGGCAGGCGCTGCAGCGCATCGGCCTGTACCTGGGGCAGCCCGTGCGGTTTGCGACCCTGCAGGAGGCGGCCGACGCCATGTGGGCCATTTCCACCAGCTTTGGGCCGCACACGCCGGAGCAATGGCTGGCGCTGTCGCGCCCCATGGTGCGCCCGCTGCCAGATGGCGGCGTCACCCTGCATTACGACCCCGCCATCGCCGTGCCCTTCCGCGCCCTGACGCAGGAGGCCGCCACGGCCGGTGAAGCGGCGCTATGGCAGCTGTACGACCACATCGCGGCGCAGACGCTGCTGCTGCGGGGGGCACAGTCAGACCTGCTGTCGCGCCCCACGGCGCAGTCCATGGCGCAGCGCGGGCCCCGCGCACGCGTGGTCGAGTTCGAGGGCGTGGGGCATGCGCCCACGCTGGTGGCTGCGGACCAGGTTGCAGTGGTGGCCGATTTTCTGCTGGCCGCCGAAGGTGCTGTGCGCGCATGAAGACCAACCCTGCCGCACTGGCCACGGTGGCGCCCCAGGGCGACGCCGTCCCCCAGCTCATTACCGCCACGGCGCACACGCTGCCGGAGCAGGTGAACGCCCTGGCGCGCGCGCGTGCGTTTGCCGAACCGCTCATCGCCGGCGAAACGCTGGATTCCGGTGAGAACACGCTGGCGCACGCGGATGCGGTGGCCGCCATCCTGAAGAACATCGGCGGCTCGGAGGCCATGCAGGCCGCGAGCTACCTGGTGCACGCCTGCGTACACCTCAACAAGCCCGAGGAGGTCATTGCCAAGGCCTTTGGCGATAACTTTGCCGCCCTGGCGGTGGAGACCACCAAGCTGATGCGCGTGCAGCGCCAGGCCCGCGGCGCCGAGCCGCTGGACGACCCCGCCGTGCAGACCGAGAACGTGCGCAAGATGCTGCTGGCGTTCTCGCGCGACCTGCGGGTGGTGATGCTGCGCCTGGCCTCGCGCCTGCAGACCTTGCGTTTCCACGCTGCGTCCAAGCGGCCCGTGTCCCCCAGCCTGGCGCGCGAATCGCTGCAGGTGTTTGCACCGCTGGCCAACCGGCTGGGCATCTGGCAGGTGAAGTGGGAGCTGGAAGACCTGTCCTTCCGTTTCCTGGAGCCCGAGACCTACAAAGAGGTGGCCCGTCTGCTGGACGAGAAGCGCGGCGAGCGCGAGGTCTACATGGAGCAGTTGCGCGGCCGGCTGGAGAGCGAGCTGCGCGCGCGCAGCATCAGCGCCACGGTGGCGGGGCGGCCCAAGCACATCTACAGCATCGTCAAGAAGATGCGCGGCAAATCGCTCAACTTTGACCAGGTGTTCGACATCCGCGCGCTGCGCGTGGTGGTCCCCACGGTGAAGGACTGCTACGCGGCCCTGAGCTGGGTGCATGAGCAGTTCAAGCCCATCGTCGAAGAGTTCGACGACTACATCGCCAAGCCCAAGCCCAATGGCTACCAGTCGCTGCACACCATCGTGCGCGACGACAACGGCAAGCCCATCGAGATCCAGATCCGTACCCAAGCCATGCACGAACACGCCGAGCATGGCGTGGCGGCACACTGGGCTTACAAGGAGGCCGGCAGCAAGGGGTATGCGGGCGTGTCGGCCAGCGGCGAATACGACGCCAAGATCGCGGTGCTGCGCCAGTTGCTGGCGTGGGAACGCGACCTGGCAGGCGCCGTGCACAACAAGGGGCTGTTTGAAGACCGCATCTACGTGCTGACGCCCGACGCGGCCGTGGTGGAGCTGCCCCAGGGCGCAACGCCGGTGGACTTTGCCTATGCCGTGCACACGAGCGTGGGGCACCGTTGCCGCGGCGCGCGGGTGGACGGCGCCATGGTTCCGCTCAACACGTCGCTGCAGAACGGCCAGACGGTGGAGATCACCACCGTCAAGGAAGGGCGCCCTTCACGCGACTGGCTCAATGCCGAGCTGGGCTACCTCACCAGCCACCGGGCGAAGGCCAAGGTGCGCGCCTGGTTCAACGCCCAGGCCACCCACGAAACAGTGGCCAAGGGGCGGGACGCGGTGGAGAAACTCCTGCAGCGCGAGGGCAAGACGGCCATCAAGCTCGACGACCTGGCTGCCCAGCTGGGCTTCAAATCGGCGGACGCGCTCTTCGAAGTCGTGGGCAAGGACGAGTTCTCGCTGCGCAACATCGAGACGGTGCTGCGCCCGCCGGAGCCCGTCATTGCGCCCGACGAATACCTTCTGCTCAAGAAAACGCGCACCAGCGAAGCCTCGCCCAAGGGCGGGGTGCTGGTCGTGGGGATCGACTCGCTGATGACCCAGCTGGCCAAGTGCTGCAAGCCGGCACCCCCCGATCTGATCCGCGGTTTTGTCACCCGGGGCAAGGGCGTGAGCGTGCACCGCGCGGACTGCAGCAACTTCCGCGAGATGGCCGCGCGCAACATGGAGCGCGTCATCGACGTGGCCTGGGGCACCACCTCCAAGACAGCCGCGACGGGCGCCGTGTACCCCGTGGATGTGGCGGTGGAGGCCGCGGACCGCCAGGGCCTGCTGCGCGACATTTCCGAAGTGTTCGCCCGTGAAAAGACCAACGTGATCGGCGTGCAGACGCAGTCCATCAAGGGCACGGCGTGGATGACCTTCACCGTGGAGGTCTCCGATTCGGGACGGCTGAACAAGGTGCTGGGCATCGTGGCCAGCGTGCCTGGCGTCCGCTCGGCGCGCCGGCGCTGAAGGCCGGCGCGCAAATTGAGGCAGCTTTTGCGAAGGCGCTGATTTTGTGGCTATAATCGTGGTCTTAACAACGACAGGCGCGTAGCTCAGCTGGTTAGAGCACCACCTTGACATGGTGGGGGTCGTTGGTTCGAGTCCAATCGCGCCTACCAAATTCGGTAATGAAATCAACGGCTTAGGAGAAATCCTAGGCCGTTTTTCTTTGACCGCGTCGCGACGAGCGAAGAACATCGCTTGTACGCGCGAGGCGCCCGAGCCGTGGGCTGGGAATCCGACGATGGCCTGCCGGTCGCGCTGCTGGCTCATCCAGCCGTTCAGACAGTCCGTGTTGCCGGTGGCGGGCGAGCGCCTGGGTTCGCAGCAGCCACGGTTCACCACTTGCCGAAAGGTCTTCTCTTCCACCACGGTGGGCTCGTTGATCGGCTCAGGCTGTCGCGGAGAACTCGGCCAGCGGGCCACCGGCATGTGAGATGGAGGCGCTTCAGTGCCGTGTCCCGCAAGTCTTGCGAAATCCCGGCGGTCTAACGTGTGGACCGTCGGGCCCGGCGCCCGCTCAGCAGAGCCACTCCCGCGAGCACCGTGGCGAGGAACGCCAGCCCCCCGTCGGAGAGCGTGGGAATGGAGGCGGCGCCCGCCGCAGCCACGGCCAGGCCGGCCGGATCGTGGATGGTGCCGATGGCGGGGTCGCTGTCGCCCAGACCGTTGTCCACAAGCGAGAACGTCGTGCTGCTTCCCGATACGGTGGCTGGATAGGGCACATAGCTGCCCGAGATCTCCTTGTAGAAGTTCCCGCTGGGCAGAGGCTCCGAATAATTCACGGTCACTGACGCCGTGCCGCTGTTGCAGCCTTGGAGTGTGAGGTCCAGTACGCCGTAGGGAAACCGCACCTGGGCCGGCGCAGCCGCCGCGGTGGGAGCGTTGACGAAACTGGCCGCGGCCACCGAGGTGCAGCCGCTCACGACCAGGGACGCGCTGACGCCGCTCTTGCGCGTCGGGATGGGACCGAACGTCGCGTCGATCACCGCAAAATGGGCCGCCACGCTGCGCGCAGCTACCACGCTGCCCAGAACACAAACGGTGCCGCTGCAGTCGCCGCTCCAGTGGGTGAACGCATAGCCTGGTGCAGCCGTGGCAGTGCAAGTGGCTGAGCCCCCCTGCACGACCGGGTTGGGGCTGCAGCTGACGACCCCCGCGGCCGCCGGGTTGGCCGTCGACGTGATGGCATGCAGCGTGTTGCCAGGCCCGGGATTGCTTCCGCCACCGAGCCCGTCGAACCCTGCGGCGGCAGCGCCGCCCCGCAGCAGGCGTACACGCAGGGCGACCGTCTTTTCCTCGACCCCCACGCTGCCGCTGGCAAAGTCCACCCGCCACGCACCGGACGGCGCCGCTGTAGAGGTGGTGGATGACCAGAAGTCCGCGCCTGCATAGGGCCAGGGAAACACGGGGTCGATCACCGGACTCGCCGTCGCGGAAATATCCACCAGCGACTCCAGCTCGTTCTTGCTGGGCAGACGCCAGTCGTTGTGGCCCAGGTGGTTGGCGGCGTTGGCAGCGGTGGCCGCAGACAGCGCACCTGCCCAGGTGAAGGTATCTGAGCCGGTGGGGGCGCAACTGGTTGAGGCGGCATTCCACGTGCTGCCCCACGCACAACGATCCCAGACGAGGCCGGTGTCGCTGTCTGCCGCAGTGCCGTCACCGTTGGGAACAAAGGAAGCGAACGCGGGAGCCGCACTGGCCGTCACGAGCGCAAGCACCACCCGCAGCGTGGCGACAACACGGCGCAGGCCCGAGATCTGTCTAGTTTTCATGGATCTCAATGCTGATGGTGGCCGGAGCACTGACATTGCCGTCCGGATCCGTCACCGTCAGGGTAAACGTGTCAAACCCGGTGAACGTGGGAACAAACGGGTGATAACAAGCAGAGCCGTACCAGTTGTAGCCGCCGGCCTTGTGGGCAGCAGTGAGGGCGACGGACAGCGAGCCATCCGCTTGCATTTCGCCGAGAAACCCTTGGCGCGGAACGCTTTGGATCGTGACCCGTGGCGCGGGCATCGGCGTGCCGGATGGTGGGGGCCGGAAGTCGGTATCTGCATCCCAAGCTCTCCAGGTAACGGGCACACAGGGAGATCGCCACAGGCCACGCACGCTCACGTCGAGGGCTGTTGGCGCCGAATCGAGAGATATCTCAAAGATGGCAGTGGTCGTGTCCACACCGCCGTTGGCCGTGCCGCCGTCGTCTTTGAGTTCTACCTGGACCCTCGCCAGCCCAGCTGAAGAGACCCAATTCAGCAGGTGCGCGCCCGAACCGTCAATGTAGTCCTCCAGGGTGTACTTGACCGTGAACGAGAGCGTCCCGGTGGCCGGGTCCAGCGTGGGCGGCACATCGAACTCCAGGGCCTTTTGCCCCGTCACGGGCAGCAGCGTGAGGGTGGCCGTCAGGTTCTGTCCTGCTTCATTGGCCGGGCCCGGCGCCACACTGGCCCAGCCGGGCATGACCATGGCCTGAGGGCGCCAGTGGGGATAGGGGGCGGCCTCGGGCGCCATGTAGGGCGCCATGGCGGTTTTGTCGTCCAGATGGACGTTGGCGATGGTGATGCGAGGTGGCTGGTTGACTGCGGCACCCGCAGCCACCAGCCGCAAAGAATGGTCCGCGCCCTGGGCCTGCGCCAGGGGTGATCCGTCCGCAAAATCGACCGCCCAGGCTTTGGTGGTGTCCAGGCCATAGACGTCGCCGCTCCAGTAGGCGCCAGGGGCGGTGGCGGGGAAGTACACGGTGTCGATCGCGGGTTGCGCGGAGCCGTTGTGCACGATGGACAGCAACTCCCGCCGCGTGGGCAGGCGCCAGCCCTGCGTTTGTCCGCAGTGGTGGTAGCCGGCAGCCGCGGCAGCGGCGGCTGTCCAGGTCGAGGCCAGGGTTTCCGTGGACCAGACGAGCCCCGTCACGTTGTCGCGCACACAGGCGTGCGCACCGGGGGATACGGGCTGGCCCGCAGCGTCCAGCGCGGTGAAATCGAATCCCGCCGCGCCTCCACCGGTCTTGACGAGCGTACCGGCCGCCGCCTGCGCGTCACGTCCGAAACGTGCGTCCTGGCGCGGGTAGGGCGCCGTATCCCCAGTATGGGCCTGGGTGCAAGCCACCGGGCTGGAGCCGTCGAAGCACTGGCTCAGGCCGGTGTCGTTCAGACCCGCTGAAATGCTGGCGAGCGGCGTGATGCCCGCGGCCACGCAGCCGAGCGCCGCCAGCGTCTTGCGCGGTCCGCTCAGGGTCAAGCACGAGAAAATCTGGCCCATGGCAAAGGAGGGAAGCAATGCGTTGGTGGGGTGACGGACACCCATTCCACCGGCAGGGCGGACAGGGTGCACGGGGCGCGGCGGGCCTTCTGGGAGCCGGCGCGGCTTGTAATCTTAGGTTACATGTGGCGCAGCGCAAGCGTTTTCGTATCGGCCTCTTCACGCGCAGTACCGATGTTCCCTGCAGACAACGCCGGCAATGGTGCCGTTCCGAAGCGTGAGGCTCACGGGCCGGTGTGCACGAAGCACAGCTTATGGCCCTCAGGGTCCAGGCAGTACGCCGCATAGAAGTCCGGGGCGTATCGGGGTCGCAAGCCGGGCTTGCCAACATCTGTAGCGCAATGGCGGAGGGCCGCGTTCCACGCCGCGTCCACCTCATCCCTGGACGCGCAAAGCAAGCTGATCTGAGAGCCGTTGGCCGTCGTGGCAGGCTTGCCGTCGAACGGTTCATTCAGCACGAACTGCGGCCAGCGCAAGCCGGGGTTGGGCCAGACAACGCCGGCAGGGCCCATGCGCTCCAGGCTTGTGAACCGGCTGAGCCCCACCTCAGCGAGCACCGCGTCATAGAAGGCGACCATCGCCCTCAGATTGCGGACGCCGAGTTGGACATGTGCATACATCACGCAAAGGTCAGCGCAATTCGCCCCATACCGAGCCGGATTCACCGTTGAGCACATCCGAAACCAGGAGCATCAGCAAACGCTGGCGCATTTCGTCGTCGGGGTCGGTCACCTCGAATTCCTCGCCCCCTTCTCGTCGTTGCACCCGCAATTCGACGCCCTCGAAATTGGAATCGGTTTGACCAAGGAGGGACGTGAGTTTTATGAGCCTGTCAAAAGCGGCGTCGGGCGTCGTGCGCGCCACATGGATGGTGATTGGCATAGCGGGGTTTCAATTGTGGAGTTGCCTGAGAGGCGCGAAGCGACTCATCTGCGTCTTCAAGCACAGACTCCACCATCAGCTGAAGCAGGGCGCCCCGGAGCCCGTCCTGGCTATCGACAACGAACGTGCTGCTGCCTTGCGCCAGCGAGATGGCACGCCCCTTGAAATCTCCCTCTTGGTTTCTGAGGGTTGAGACAAGCGCTTCGACCCGAAGATGGTCAGCTAGGGACACGGTCCGGGGCAGGGTGATGGTGATGGCCATGGAGGTTTTCGGACATTGGGGGGGGACGACCGCAGGATCATCCGGTTTCGGGGACGCCCTATGTAGGGAATTTCCTATAAGGCGCACCGAACCGCAGATTTTGTGGAGGATTCCCTACATTGGCGGCCCGTACCGGTCCACAGAGGGGCAGCGCCGCGCGCCGTGGTGGCGACTGGGCCGGTGGCACGGCCTTTTCCTACGGCGCAGGCAGCAGGCCTGTCGCCCACTGGGTTCTTTGCACCAGGAGCCCAGAATGTCCGATCCTTCACCAGACCGCCCTCTTGAAGTCCCGAATGATGTCCCGCGCGAGCCGGGCGAACTCCCGCCGGAGCTGCCGACACCCCTGTCCAACGAGCGCCAGCCCGAGGTGTCCTTTCCTGGCCGGAAGTCGGCCGAGGTGGACTTGGGCGACGCGGATCCGCTGGGCAAGCCGTCCCGGTCCTGAATGGCGCCCCTCCTGACCCGCTGTCGTCCAGGCCGGCGGGTGCGCAGGGCGATCGTCTGACAGCCCCGGGCGGCCAACGGGCCTACCTTGAAGCCCTGTACCCGCCAAGGAGGCTGTGATGGACACCACCAAAGTTCGCAACGCCGGGTTGCCCGACTACCCTGAAAACACCCCCATGAATCCGCCCGCCACGGACCGCCGACGAGCGGTGTGGGTACTGCTGGCGGCGGTTGCCGCGGCCATCGTGCTCGGCGTAGTCCTGTCGCTGTCCGGCCCCAGCGAAGACCCTTATCTGCCCGAAAGCCGCAACGCCGCCGGCGCGCAGGCGCCCGCAGTGGCCGTACCGCCTGCGCGTGCACCCGCGTCCCGCTAGTGCTGGGCCACTTCGGAGGACCGTAGCCGCGTAACGGCGGGGCCTCCGGTTACCCCACCGATTCTTTTCAGAACGGGCGGGACGACGGTATCTGCGCGTATGAAACAAAGCGTTTTTGTCTGACAGGCAGGAGCCCCATGCGTCAGTACTGTCGTGTTACCTCATACGGAGTTCCACCATGAAAACGTCGTCTCGCCATCCAACCCCTGCCTCTCCCGCCTTTGTGGACGTGGATCCCGAGCTGGGCATGTACGACATCCGCGTCTTCTGGATCGCTGCGGTGGCGGCTACGGCAGCGGTGTTGGCAGTGGCCTATTTCAAGATGGGGTATCTCGGCTAGGAGCCTGCTCTTGCTGTGGTTTGCGACCTCTCCCGATCCGCAGCGCGCACCTTCCCGCTCGATTCGAGCGGGGCATTCCTGAAGGCGGGGCCTTTGCTGCCCGCCTGACGTCCCAATACGGGCGCCGCCGCGGCTCTGTCTTCCTGGAGCGGCCGTGCTTGTGCTCAGAAATGCGGCGGAGGATCCTGCACAGGCGGCTCGCCCGGCAGGGGCGGCGGATCGCCCTGCGGAGGTTGCGGGACCCAGGCGGGCGGGTTTTCCACGGGGGGAAACGGCGGCACGGGGGAGGGCGCTGGTGCAGGCAACATGGCGCAGGTCCTTTCGAAATGGAGGGGAACAAGAGGCCACCGTACCGTCTGGTGCGGACCCGGTCTGCCAGCCAACATCCCGACTGCGCTTTTTTATGGTTCTTCACGGATTAGCGGGGTAAGCCACCCCAGAGGCAAAAAAACAGCGGTGACATCTCAAGCAAGATGGTTGTGCGACCAATCATCAAACTTCAGAGCACCGCTGCATGCATAAGAATACAGGCTGGCTGGACCTGT
>NZ_JAJTBB010000011.1 GCF_021287135.1 Acidovorax sp. | reverse complement strand
CACGGCGATGGAGTTCTACCGGGCCGTGGCGGCCGACGACATGGCCACGCAGCACCGGCTGCTCAAGGAGTTCTTCATGCCGTACCTGGCCATCCGCAACCGGGTGGAGGGCTACGGCGTGTCCATCATCAAGGCCGGCGCCCGCATCGTGGGGCGTGACGGGGGGCCGGTGCGCGCGCCGCTGGTGGACCTCAAGCCGCAGGAGATGGAGGCGCTCAAGGCGCTGATCGACAAGCTCGGACCGCAGTAGCCGCGGCGCCCGGGAGGCTGGGAGCGCCTGGGTTTTCCAGGCATCCCTGCCCTTTGCACACTGCCGCACCGGCGGGCTGGTGGGCACCGACGTGTCCTGATATCTAGCAAAATTGGCCTCCAGCGCTTATCCAGAAAGCGCTACAAGCTATCAATACCATAGCAAACGCTTCTCCCCGCGCCAGCGTCCACAGAACCTGCAGCGGGACAGCGCCCGCCTCACACCCGCCCGGCGAACACTTCGGGGCCCAAGCGGGGCGTGGCACCTTTGCGCTCGAAAAGCCACATGCTGTACAGCGGCAGCGCTTCAGCCAGCCGCAGGGGCACGACGCTGTCGGCGGACGCGCCCAGCAGCACCGGGTGCGGCACGACCGCCAGCAGATCAGACCGGGCCACCAGATGGGCCAGGCTGGCAAAGTCCGGGCAGCGCACGGCCATGCGGGGCGCGGGCATGCGCCGCACGCGATGGGCCTCGGTCAGCACGTCCACCGGGCCTTGCACGCTGGGGCCCACGCAGGCCCAGGCCGCGCCAGCCAGCTGCGCCAGCGAGCGAGCCTGGGCCAGCGGGTGGCGCCGCCGCCCATAGACCTGGGGTTGCAGCGCGTACAGCGGCCACTGCACGACGTCCGGGTGCTCAAACCGCCGCGGCCGCGGCGCGATGACGGCATGGAAGGTGTCCCGTAGCAGCCCCGAGAGCAAGCTGCCCTCGTCGGCCGTGCTCATCTCCAGCACGCGCCGGGGCTGGGGCAGGCACCAGGCCTCGTACAAGAGCGGGCCGCACACCAGCGCTGCCGACGCCGTCAACCCCACGCGCAGTACCGCCCGGCTGCCTGTCGCCGGCCCCCTCTGCGCCAGCGCCCCCACACGCTGCGCCAGCGGGCCGCCCTCGGCCGCAAGGCGGCGGGCGAGTTCGGTAGGCATCTGGCGGCGACCCTGGCGCACCAGCAGTGGCGCGCCGACCTGCGCCTGCAATGCCTTGAGCCCCTGGCTGATGGCAGGCTGCGACACTCCGCAGACCTCGGCCGCACGCGCAAACGAGCCCTGGTCGATGACGGATTGGAGGTAGTGCAGATAGCGCAAATACATAAGCAGCTTTTATGTATGACGCGCCATTGTCCCTTGCGCCGCGGCACTCTGGCGGCGAAGCTGGGCGCCTCTCCACCTTCCCGCGGCTTGCCGCCCGCTCCCACCATGGCCCACACCCAGCCCCCATCCACGCCGCTCGACACCGTCCGCACCTACCTCGCCCACCTGCATGCCAGCCACACGGAAGGGCTGATTGCCTGCTTTGAGGACGATGGCGTGGTGCACTCCCCCTTCCTGGGCACGATGCGCGCGAGCGACTTTTTCAAAAAGCTCGCGCAGGCCTCCAGCCGCAGCGTGATCACCGTGCTGGATCTGTTCGTTTCCGCCCCACCAGACAACGGCGGCGCTGTGCGGGTCGCCGCCTACTTCCGCTACGACTGGACCTTGAGCGATGGCCGCGAGGTGGCGTTCACCTGCGTGGATGTGTTCACGTTCGACGCGGGCAGCACCCGCATCCGCGACATGAACATCGTCTACGACACGCACCCGCTGCGCGAGGAAGTGGGCGACAAGTACGCGCCGGAGCCGGTCACAACAATTCCACGCCCTTGAGCGTGACAAAACTGGTCTCGCGCGTCACCTGCACAAAGTCCTGCAGATACGGCCTGGCCGACAGGCTGGGCAGGCAGGCGGCGTGCAGCTCGCCGCGCAGGCCTTTGTCGCCAGGCCCGACTGCAATAGGCCGGGCCGTCACATATCCCCGGTCCAGGTAGCTCTGCACCGCCCACAGCGGCAGGGCTGCCACGCCGCGCCCGCTGGCCACCAGCTGCAGCAGGGCCACCGTCAGTTCGGTCGTGCGGCGCGGGGGGCGCACGCCGGCGGGCTCCAGCACCTGGCGAATCAGGTCCAGCATTTCGTCGGGCACGGGGTAGGTAATGATGGTCTGGTCCGCAAAGTCCTGCGCCACCAGGTGCGGCTTGGCCACCAGCGGGTGCGTGTTGGCCAGCAGCGCGCGGATCTCGAAGCCAAACAGCGCGTGGTAATCCACCCCTGCTTCGTCCGCATCCACCTCCGACACGATGGCCACATCGGCCCGGCCCTGGTGCAGCAGGCCCACCGGGTCGGCGTGGAAGCCACTGACGATGTCCAACTCCACCTCGGGCCAGCGGGTGCGGAAGGCGTCCATCGCGGGCATCAGCCAGTCAAAGCAGGTGTGGCATTCCACCGCAATGCGCATCTGCCCGCCCTGGCCCAGCACCAGGCGGGCGATGTCGCGCTCGGCCCCCTCCACCTGCGGCAGCACGGCATCGGCCAACGCCAGCAGGCGTTCCCCCACGGCGGTGAACTGCGGCGGCACGGACTTGCGCTCAAACAGCGGCTGGCCGTAGCGCTCTTCCAGCAGCTTGATCTGGTGCGACAGCGCCGACTGCGTGAGGTTGAGCAACTGCGCGGCCCGCACCAGGCTGCCGCTGTCGCGCAGGGCCACCAGCGTGCGCAGATGGCGCACTTCCAGAATCGACTGGATCATTATTAATTTTCAAGTTGATCGACAAAAACTTTCGTTTGAATAATATACGAGCGCGCGCGACCATTGGTGCCTTCATTGCATTGCTCCATTCAGAAGAAGGAAATCACCATGTCGCTTGCCGCTCCTACCACCCGCCGCCCCGTGCTCACCCACACCCTGGGCTTTCCGCGCATGGGGGCACAGCGCGAGTTGAAATTCGCGCTCGAATCCTTCTGGCGCGGCGACAGCACCGAGGCCGAACTGCAGGCCACCGCGGCCCAGTTGCGCCAGCGGCACTGGCAGGCCCAGGCCGATGCAGGGCTGGGTTTTGTGACCGTGGGCGACTTTGCGCTGTATGACCACGTGGCCAACCACATCCAGTGGCTGGGCTGCGAGCCTGCGCGCTTTGGCTTTGACGCCCACACGCCCGAGCTGGCCCGCTATTTTGCGATGGCGCGGGGCGTGTCGGCCCCCGCCGAAAACCACCACGGCTGCAGCGCCGGGTGCACCGCCCAGCACCCCACCGCAGGCCAGCCCGCGCTGGAGATGACCAAGTGGTTTGACACCAACTACCACTACCTCGTGCCCGAGTTCAGCGCCCACACGCAGTTCCATCTGGCCAGCGAGCGCCTGTTTGCCGAGGTGGCCGAGGCCCAGGCGCTGGGCCACCGCGTCAAGGCCGTCTTGCTGGGGCCGCTGAGCTTTCTGTGGCTGGGCAAATCCAAAACGGCGGGCTTTGACCGCTTCAGCCTGCTGGAACAGCTGCTCCCCGTGTACGAAGCGGTGTTGGCGCGCCTGAAGGCCCAGGGCGTGGAATGGGTGCAGATTGACGAGCCCATCCTGGGCCTGGACCTGCCCGATGCGTGGCGCCATGCGTTCGAGCCGACGTATTGGCAGTTGGCCCGCAGCGCCCCCCAGCTGCTGCTGGCCACCTACTTCTCGCCCCTGGCCGAAAACCTGCGCCTGGCCTGCCAGCTGCCTGTGGCCGGCCTGCATGTGGACGCCGTGCGCGCACCCGAGGAACTGGTAGGTGTGGCCGACTGGCTGCCTTCCCACAAGGTGCTGTCGGTGGGCATGGTGGACGGCTGCAACATCTGGCGCACCGACCTGGATGCAGCACTGCAAAAGCTGCGCCCGGTGGCCGACAAGCACCAGGGCGAGTTGTGGCTGGCGCCCTCGTGCTCGCTGCTGCATGTGCCGTTCAGCCTGCAGGCCGAAACGCAGTTGGACGCCGAGGTGAAGTCCTGGCTGGCGTTTGCAGTGGAAAAGCTGGATGAGCTGCGCGTGCTCTCCGTCGCTCTGGCCCACGGCGAAGCCGCAGTGGACGATGAACTGCGCGCCGCCCGCACCGCCCTGGCGGCCCGCCGCGCCAGCCCGCGCGTGCATCGCGCCACCGTGGCCGCCCGCATTGCCACCGCCGCCCCCGGTGCCGACCAGCGCGCCAGCGCCTTCCCCGCGCGGCAAAAGGCCCAGCGCGCGCGGCTGAATCTGCCGCTGCTGCCCACCACCACCATCGGCTCGTTCCCGCAGACGGCTGAGATTCGCGCAGCCCGCGCCGCCTTCAAGCGCGGCGCGCTGGATGGCGCCCACTACCAGCAGAAGATGGAAGCGGAAATCCAACTGGCCGTGCGCAAACAGGAAGCGCTGGGCATTGACGTGCTGGTGCACGGCGAGGCCGAGCGCAACGACATGGTCGAGTACTTCGGCGAGCAGCTGGACGGCTTTGCCTTCACCGCCCACGGCTGGGTGCAAAGCTACGGCTCGCGCTGCGTGAAGCCGCCCATCATCTACGGCGACGTGGCCCGCCCCGCCCCGATGACGGTGGCCTGGACGCAATACGCGCAGCGCCTGACCCCCCGGCCCATGAAGGGCATGCTCACCGGCCCCATCACCATCCTGCAGTGGAGCTTTGTGCGCGACGACCAGCCCCGCGCCACCACGGCCGACCAGATCGCCTGGGCCATCCGCGACGAGGTGTGCGACCTGGAGGCCGCCGGCATCGCCATCATCCAGATCGACGAACCCGCCATCCGCGAAGGGCTGCCGCTGCGGCGCGCAGGGTGGAAGAGCTATTTGGATCGCGCCACGCGCGCCTTCCGCATCAGTGCCAGCGGCGTGCGCAACGACACGCAGATCCACACCCACATGTGCTACAGCGAGTTCAACGACATCCTGCCCGCCATCGCGGCCATGGATGCGGATGTGATCACCATTGAAACCAGCCGGTCGGACATGGAATTGCTGCAGGCGTTCGGTGCCACCGCTGCGGGCGGAACGGCCCACTACCGCTACCCGAACGAGATCGGCCCCGGGGTGTACGACATCCACTCCCCCCGCGTGCCCACCGTGGCCGAAATGGTGGCGCTGTTGAAGAAAGCGGCCGAGGTGGTGCGGGTGGAGCACCTGTGGGTCAACCCCGACTGCGGCCTCAAGACCCGGGGCTGGCCGGAGACGGAAGCTGCGCTGCGAAATATGGTGCAGGCAGCCGCATTGGTGCGCCAGGAGTGACAGCGCGACTCGCAAAATATTTGTTATTTTGTGTAAATTTTGAAAGTTAATATTATTACAGAATTGATTGACGCGGCTTCAGATTCACTTAACAATTCGCGCGTTCGCAAAATGAGTTGAATTGTCTGTTGACCAAAGCTGCCGCTTGGTGCGGTAGCATGGCTCCCGGTGGCAGCAAAACAGTTGACCATCGGAGCCTCTCCACCTCAACGGGTCATTGCTGTCACTGTCGGGTTCCGGGCAACCAGGATACTGTCGCAATGGGCTCGGCAACGTCAGTGGTCGTGACATTTTCCGAGGAACTGACGCCCGGCTCCCCCTCTTCCCGCCGCGCTGATGCGGCCAAGATTTTCTGCAATCACTCCAAGCGGGTTCGGCCTATTTGGAGATTTTGATGAATTTTTATCCGATTTTTCTGTCTGTCGTTTATGTGCTGCGCAACCAGGAAGAGCGCATCGAAAGCTTCTTGGCATCGGCCACGGCCCAGTTGCGTTCGCTGGTGTGCGACTATGAATTGATCATCGTAGATAACGCTTCCACGGACGGCAGCCTTGCGCGCCTGCGCCAGCTGGTAACCCAGGACTCCAATCCCAACGTGCAGGTCTATTCCCTTATCAAGGAAGTAGATGCCGATACTGCTTCCTGGGTGGGGCTTGAAAATGCCCTGGGGGATTATGTGGCGGTCCTGGACCCATTGAAGGACGACATTTCCTTTCTGCCGCAGATGCTTGCTCAGACCAGCAACGGCGCAGAAGTGGTCTTTGCAAAGAACGTGGAAAAAACCCCGCAGAGCATTGCCTACACCGTTGCCTACCACGCTTTTTTGCAGCTTTACAAGCTATTCAGTGGCATTCACCTCGAAAAAGAGGCCCCGCAATACCGGGTTTTGAGCAAGCGGGTCATCAACTTTATCCTGCAACATCCCCAGCCCGCCTTGACCTACCGGCATCTGCCGGCGACGGGCGGTTTTGAACGGGCCAATCTGGAATACCGCAGCCGCCCCCAGACACCGCAGGTCAAAAAGCTGGGGGAGAGCATCCACCGCGGCCTGCGCCTGCTCGTATCCACCACCCAGGCCCCCTTGCGGGCAGTGACTTTTCTGTGCCTTTTCGGCGCTGCCGCCAATCTGGTCTATTCCCTGTATGTCGTGGCCATTGGCATCTTCAAGACCAACGTGGCGCCCGGCTGGATCAGCTTGTCGCTGCAGCAGTCGGGCATGTTCTTTCTGCTGTCGCTGGTGCTCCTGGTCCTTGGCGAGTACATCGTTCACGTCGTGAAAGCCTCCACGGACGGGCCGCTTTACCACGTGGTGCAGGAGTTCACCAGTACCCACATGACCCGGCAAAACAAACTCAACCTTGAGGAAGTCGTGCCGGCCGCGCGCACCCCGCGTGCGGCCCCCCAATCCGAACCGGTGGCATGACGTCGCCGCACCAGATTTTTGACGCCACGGTGATTGGCGGCGGTTTCTACGGCGCGGCGATTGCCATCTACCTGGCGGGCCAGCGCGGTTTGCGGCGGGTGCTGCTGCTGGAGCGGGAGCCCAGCCTTCTGGCGAGGGCGTCCTACCACAACCAGGCGCGGGTCCACAACGGCTACCACTATCCGCGCAGCTTCACCACGGCATTTCGCAGCCGCGTGAACCTGCCGCAGTTCGTGCGAGACTGGCCGCAGGCCATCACCCAGGACTTCACCAAGCTGTACGCGATTGCTCGCCGCAACTCCAAGGTCACCGCGCGGCAGTTCGAACGCTTCTGCCGCGATATTGGCGCCACCATCCAGCGTGCGGACGCAACGCTGCAGAAGCTGTTCGAGCCCCGCTTGATCGAAGAGGTCTTCCTGGTACAGGAGTACGCGTTCAACGCAAGAATGCTCGCAGAGCAGGCCGCCCGGGAATTGCGGGACACCGGCGTGGAGGTGTGGTTCGAAACCTGCGCCAAAGCGCTGCATGCCGCAGCCGACGGCAGGATTCGCGTGTCCGTGCAACGTGCCGATGGCACGCTGCAAGCTGTGGAGAGCACCTACGTCTTCAATTGCACTTACAGCGGCATCAACCAGCTGGAAGGCGATTTCCCCGGCGTCAAAACCGGCCTGAAGCAGGAAATTACCGAGATGGCCCTGGTGCGCATGCCGCCACCGCTGGCAGAACTGGGCATCACGGTGATGGATGGGCCCTTTTTCTCCATGATGCCGTTTCCCGCCCGCGGCCTGCACACGCTGTCGCACGTGCGGTACACGCCCCATGCGTATTGGATGGATGCAAGAGGCGTCAATCCCTACACCCGGCTTTCCGCATACCCGCAGGAGACGCGTTTTGACCGGATGCTGCGTGACGTCGCAAGGTACATCCCGTCTGCCCGGGACATGGAATATGTGGAATCCCTTTTTGAGGTCAAAACCGTGCTTCAGAAGAATGAAGGGGATGATGGGCGCCCCATTCTGTGGGAAAAGCACGAGGAATTGCCCGGCTGCTACTCCATCCTCGGTGGAAAAATCGACAATATCTACGATGTCCTGCAGAAGCTGGACACAGAGAATTTACCCATCAAGCAACCGTATAACGTATGAACAATGCGCTCATTGGGCATTCAGGCTTCGTCGGCAGCGTTTTGCTGAGGCAAACGCCGTTTGAAGCGACCTTTCGCTCCACCAATATTCAAGAGATTGCCGGGCGCGACTTCGACACCGTGGTCTGCGCCGGCGCGCCCGCGCAGAAATGGATCGCCAACAAGGATCCCCAGGCGGATCTGGAAAAAATCCAGCAATTGATGGCCCATCTGGGCGCCATGCAGTGCCGCACGTTCGTGCTGATCAGCACCGTGGACGTGTTCCAGCAACCCATCGGCGTGCGGGAGGATTCCCCGGTGCCGGAGGCGGGTCTGCACGCCTACGGCCTGCACCGGCGCTACCTGGAGCAATTTGTGCAGGAGCGCTTTGCCAACCATTTGATCGTCCGGCTGCCCGGCCTGGTCGGCCCGGGCCTGCGCAAAAACGTCATCTTTGACTTGCACAACGCCAACCAGTTGCACGCCATCGAAAGCCGGGGCTCTTTCCAGTTCTACCCCATGGTCAACCTGTGGGCCGACATCACCACCGCATTGAAGGCGCGATTGAAGCTGGTCCACCTGACAGCAGCGCCCATCACCGTGGCGCAGGTCGCCCAGGAGGGTTTTGGCCGAACGTTCACCCAAACACTTGAAAACCGCGCTCCCGCGGTCTATGACATGCAGACGCTCCACGCCGAGGTCTTTGGCGGCCAGGGCGCCTACCAGTACAGCCAGCGCGAAACCATCCAGGCCATCCGTTCATACGCGCAGTGGGAGCCTCGGACCCTTGCGCCGGAGGCGGGAGCATGAGGCTCTCGATCTCGAACATCGCCTGGGACCCGAGCGATGACGAAGCCGTCGCCGCGCTGCTGGCGCGCCACGGGGTGGATGCCATCGACATCGCGCCCGGCAAGTACTTTCCCCGGCCCCTGGAGGCGCGCACGGAAGATGTCCACCGCGTTCGGCAGTGGTGGGCGCAACGGGGCATCGAGATCACGGGCATGCAAGCCTTGCTGTTTGGCACGAGCGGTCTGAACGTGTTTGCCCCTGAGCCGACACAGCAAGCCCTGCTGACGCATCTCGACGCGGTCTGCCGCATCGGGGGGCAGTTGGGTGCAACCCGCCTGGTCTTTGGATCGCCCAGGAACCGCGATCGCACCGGGTTGACCGATGCGCAAGCGCACGCGGACGCCGTTGCGTTCTTCACGCAGTTGGGCGACGTGGCGCAGCGGCATGGCGTGGTGGTGTGCCTGGAGCCCAACCCGCCCTGCTATGGCGCCAACTTCATGACGACCAGCGCCGAGACGGCGCGCGTGGTGGAGGCCGTGGCCCATCCCGCCATCCGCATGCAGCTCGACACCGGGGCCCTCACCATCAACGGCGAGGCCATTGGCGACGTGCTGGCGGCCCATGGCTCTCTGGTGGGCCACATCCACCTCAGCGAGCCCGACCTCGTCCCCCTGGGCGACAAGGGCGTGGACCATGGCGCATTGCACCGCGCCATGGCGGCCGCCCTGCCCCACCATGTCGCGACTATCGAGATGCTGGCGACGACGGCGGAGCCGCCGCTGGATGCGGTGGACCGTGCGCTACGGTTCGCCAACGCGCACTACCGTGCGGAACGAAAGGCTGTGGCATGAAGTGGCTGATCCTCATCCTGGGCATTGCATCCAACGCCTGGGCCAGCGTCTTGATCAAGATCGCCATGACACCGCCACGGCGTTTTCCCTCGCCTGCCGATCCGCAGGCGGCCTTGGCCAACTGGCCGTTCTGGCTGGGTCTGCTGCTGTACGGCGGCGCCTTGCTGTTCTATGCAGCCGCGCTGGCCCGCCTGCCCCTGAACGTGGCGCACCCCATCCTCACGTGCGGCGCAGTGGCCACGGTGGCCGTGCTTTCCACGCTGGTCTTCAACGAGCCGTTTCATTGGACGACCATCACCGGCATCGTCCTGGTCATTGCCGGCGTGGCCCTTATTTCAGCAAAGGTGTGGTGATGGCTTCCGAACCGATTCCCGCAGCGCTGCGGACGACCTGGCAAGTACCGAGTTTTGACCTCCCGCTGTGGAAGGAGCGCGCGCACCCTTGGTGCGTCGTCATCCCGGTCATCAACGAGGGAGAACGGCTGGCGCGGCTTCTGCAGCGCATGGCGCAGCACGGCATTTCCAATAGGGCCGACATCCTGATCGTGGATGGCGGCAGCCAGGACGGGTCCACCGACACCGGCCGGCTGCAGGGCCTCGGCGTGCGCGGCTTGCTGGTCAAGACCGGCGCCGGAAAACTCAGCGCGCAACTGCGGTGCGCGTACGCGTTCGCCTTGGACCAAGGCTACGAAGGCATTGTCACCATCGACGGCAACGACAAGGACGACCCCGAAGCCATCCCCCGGTTCATTGCAGCGTTGCAGGAAGGGGTGGATTTTGTCCAGGCCTCGCGCTTTGTCCCAGGCGGCATCGCGGAAAACACGCCGGCATCGCGCGACTTCGCGATTCGCTGGATTCATGCGCCCTGCCTCAGCTTGGCCTCCGGCTTTTCCTGGACAGACACCACGCAAGGATTTCGCGCCTACAGCCGGCGGATGCTGCTGGATCCGCAGATCGCGCCGTTCCGGGATGTGTTCGTAGCGTATGAGCTTTTGGCGTACCTTTCGTACCGCGCCCCCAAGCTGGGCTACCGGTGCGTGGAATTGCCCACCTCCCGAAAATACCCGCAGGGCGAGGTGCCTACAAAGATCAGCAGCTTTAAGGGCAATCTTGCGGTTTTGATGACACTGTTCCGGGCCTGCACGGGCAAGTACGACCCCCGGATTTTGGGAGCGTGACGGCATGGCCGTCATCCCGCCCTCATCCTGCGCGGCCCGCATTTCAGCACCGCCGGTCCTGCGCCCCACCCGGTGAGAACGGGGCGCCACTGCGCATCGCCAACGCACAAATCAAGAATCCCTTCTTCCGTGAATAAAGAAACATCCCCGATCTTGTCCGGACAAGTAAAGACCGAGCGCCTGCTGAACGGCTTGCTGATTGTCGTGCTCGTCATTTTTGCATTCCTGGCCATTCGCTACCAGTATTTCCTGTTGCGCCACATCGAATGGGGTGACGAGTCCGAGACCGTGGTCACCGCAAAAATGATGGCGGCGGGACAAAAGCTCTATTCGGAAATCTTCAATCACCATGGGCCGCTGACTTTTCTCAGTGGCGTGCTGCTGGAAAGTTTTGGCGACTTCGGGGTCCGTGGCCACCGGGTACCGATCGCGTTGCTGCAATGGGCAGGGTTGCTGTCCATCTATTTCTCCCCCCTCTTCTCCAGCAAGAGCGTCAAGATCGGCTGCACGGTTTTTGCAGCCAGCGTGATGCTTCTGTATTTTCCCGAGCTGCTGGGGCACATGTACACCTACCAGGCGATTACAGGGGCATTTCTGCTCATCATCTTGTTCCTGTACACCTTCCCCGCCATCCTGCGGCCTGATTCCGTAACGCCCGCTCGGAGCTTTACAGGGTCGCTGCTGATTGCCGGGTTGCCGTTTCTCGCCGTGACCTATATTCCGCTGGCGGGCATTCTATTTTTGGTCTCGCTCCGAAAGCGCCACCTGCGCGCCGCGTTGGCGGGAACCGCCGTGGGGGTTGCCGCGAACCTGCTGTTTCTTGCGGTCTATGGCTCACTGCCGGGTTATCTGGCCTTTCACCTCTACCTCAACAGCGCGATTCTCCCCATTTACCTTGAGTCGCGGACGTTCGAATCGTTCGTCTTCGTGACCCTTCGTGGATTGACCAGCAATCTAGGACAGTTCAGCTACTTCATGGGAGCGGCCGCAGGCATCCTGGTACTGGCCTCGCACGAGAAAGCCGTGCCATGGCGCAGCATTCTTCTCGCATTGGGGATTGCCAGCCTGCTTATTCGGGGAGATGATTTTCACGGGCTTCCTTATTACCATGCCGTGATTGCCCTGGTTATCCTTTTGACCCTCCGCATTGCCACGTTGAACACGCAGGCAAAAATGGTGAGTGCTTTCATTCTCATCATTTTGGCACTCAAGGTTTCGCTCGTTCTACCCGGTGAACGGCAGTACTTCACCATGCGCAAAATAGCAGAAAAAACAGAATTCTCCGAACTGGTCCAAAGATTTACCACCAAGGGCGACAAGATTATCGCCTACACCAACCGGAACTTCGAATATATCGTCGCCGACCGGCTGCCCGCCTCCGGAAATTTCTTCTATTTTCCCTGGCAGGAAAAGTACAACGAAGATCCCCAGTACGGCATCAAGATCGACGCCTGCCAGCAGATTGCGGACTATCGTCCCAAGGTCATGCTGCTGGACAAATGGAAGGTGTGGGACCGCTTTCCCTGGGAGAGCTATGCGGGGTGCATCCAGACCATCGTGGATGAGCACTACACACAGGTGCCAGGACGCCCGTACTACCTGCGCAACGACATCTACCGCGCCGACGCTCTGACCCCCTGATACCTCACCAGCCCCTTGCGCAAGGGATGCTCTGCACGAATCGAGCGGAAAGTGTGCGCTGCGGATCGGGAGGGGCTGCAAGGCGCAAAACGCAGCAATAGCCGCAGCTATTGCGAGGATTTGCAACGCGGCAGACCGCCCGAGTCCGCAGATGCACACGGCGCGGTGATTTGTGCAGAGGATCCCAAGGGGCTTGGCAGCGTCCGCTCCCTGCCCATCTTTGGCCGGAATTCCCCTTTAAAAAGCAGGGCTAATCAATGATTGACAAGACAAATATTGTCTTGGAAATTAGATTCGCCCCATGACCTCCCGTTCTCCGTCCCCCGGCGCCGGCTTCTACCAGCCCTGCCACCTCGTTCCCGAAGAGAGCGTCGGCTACCTGATGCGCCGGGTGATGTCGTCCATCCGCACGCAGGCCGATGCCCAGCTCGCTGCGCACGACCTGACCTACGCGCAATGGCTGCCCTTGTTCAAGCTCTCGCTGCACGAGAGCGCCACCGTGGCGGCGCTGGCCCGCGATCTGGAAACGGACCCGGCGTCCATGACCCGTTCGCTGGACCGCATCGAAGCCAAGGGGCTCGTCGTGCGCGAACGCTCCACGGTGGACCGGCGCGTAGTGCAGCTTCGGCTCACCCCCGAGGGGCAGCGCGTGGCCGACCTTGTTCCGCCCGTGCTCGCCGACGTGCTCAACGGCCACCTCAGCGACTTCAGCCACGACGAATGGCAGATGCTGCTGGGCCTGCTGCGCCGCATGCTGGCCAATGGCGAGGCATTGCGCCAGCAGCGCGGCACGGACGCGCCTGCAGCCTGATGCCGCCCCCCCTGCCACTTCTCGCACTCCACACAACACCTGAAAAACCATTCTGGAGAAACCCGTGAATTCCGACGCTCCCCTGCCCTCCACCCGCAAGGCCCTGGCGGCACATTTCGCTGTGTCAGCGTTGGCCCTGGCCGCCGCAATCCTGCTGGCGGGCTGTGCCAGCCCCGGCGCACCCCACACGCCGCTGGCCCAGACCTCCCCCGCCGCCGTCGGCCTGAGCACCACCGCCACCGGCGAGACGGCCGCGCCTGCCCAATGGTGGACGGCCCTCGGGGATGCCCAACTGAACGCCTTGATCGACACGGCACTGCAAGGCAGCCCCAGCCTGGCCGCAAGCCGCGCCCGGCTGGAGCAGGCCATTGCCCTGAGCCAGGTGCGCGAGGCCGCCAACGGCCCGCAGGCCACCCTGGGCGTGGACGCGACCCGCCAGCGCTACAGCGCCAACGGCCTGGTGCCCGCCCCGATTGCCGGCAACACCTACAACAGCGGCAACGTGCAGGCCACGCTGAGCTGGTCGCCCGACTTCTTCGGCCAGCACGCGGCCGAGCTGCAAGCGGCGCTGGGCCAGGCACGGGCGGCTCAGGCCGACGCAGCGGCGGCGGCCAATACCCTGGCCGCCCAGGTGGGCCGCGGCTACGTGGCGCTGGCCCGGCTGGTGGCGCAGCGCGACGTGGCCGTTCGGGCCCTGGAGCAGCGCGAAGAGCAGCGCAAGCTCACGCAGGAACGCACCGCGGCGGGCCTGGACAGCCAGGTCGAGCTGACCCAGGCCCAGGCGGCCGTGCCCGATGCACGCACCCAGATCGAGGCGCTGGACGAGCAGATCACCCTGGGCCGCCGCCAGCTGGCCGTGCTGACCGGACAGGCCCCGGATGCCCTGCCCAGCCTCACGCCCCGGCTGGCCACATTGCACCCCCTGGCCGTGCCCGACGTGCTGGGCGCCGACCTGCTGGGCCGCCGGCCCGATGTGGTGGCCGCGCGTTGGCGCGTCGAGGCCGCCACCCAGGGCGTGAACAGTGCAAGAAGCGAGTTCTATCCCAACATCAACATCGGCGCCTTCGTCGGGCTGAATGCGCTGGGACTGGACCGGCTGTTCAATGGCAGTTCGCGCCAGATGGGCGTGACACCCGCCCTGCGACTGCCGATTTTTGACGGGGGCCGCCTGCGCGCCCAGTTGGGAGGCCGCCAGGCCGAGCTGGATGCCGCCATCGCCCAGTACAACGGCGCGGTGCTGGACGCCGTGAAGGAAGCGGGCGACGCCATCGCGTCGGTGCAGTCCCTCACCCGCCAGCAGGCCCTGCAGGACGAAGCCGTGGCCAGCGCGGAAAAAGCCTACCGCTTTGCGCAAGAGCGCTACCGCGCGGGTCTGGGCAACTACCTGGTCGTGCTGTCCACCGAAAGCCAGGTGCTGGCCCAGCGCCGTCTGGCGGTGGACCTGCGGGCCCGCCAGCTGGACACGCGCCTGGTGCTCATGAAGGCGCTGGGCGGCGGGTGGGCCGATGACACGGCGGGATGAAACACCCCCTGAGCCGCTTCGCGTCTTCCCCCTCTCTCGCTCCGCGGGAGGGGGACGCCCCCGGTGGCCTGGCAAAGCCAGTTCCACGGGCGCTCTGGCCTCGGCCGCGCCAGTTGCATAAGTAGCTGGCAATGCCCAACCCGATCAAAAACGCATAACAACACATTCCTGAAAGACCACTGCCATGACCGCCAAAAGCGAACCCCTCACCGCCAACGAAGCCAACACCGCCCGCCGCCGGGGGCTCACCCTCATTGCCGCCGCCGTGGCCATCGCCGCCCTGGGCTGGGGTGGCTGGCACTGGGCCAACGGCCGCCATGTGGAGACCACCGACAACGCCTATGTGGCAGGCAATGTGGTGCAGATCACGCCCCAGGTGGGCGGCACCGTGGTGTCCATTGGCGCGGACGATACCGACTACGTCAAGGCCGGCCAGGTGCTGGTGAAGCTGGACCCTGCCGACGCCCGCGTGGCGCTGGAGCAGGCCGAGGCCCAGCTGGCCCAGACGGTGCGCGAAGTGCGCACGCTGTATGCCAACACCTCGGCGCTGAAGGCCCAGGTCAGCCTGCGCAGTGCCGATCTGGCCCGCGCCCAGGCCGATGCCGCGCGCATGCAGGACGACGTGAACCGCCGCGCCCCGCTGATGGCCAGCGGCGCCGTGGGCAAGGAAGAGTTCCAGCACGCCAATGCCCAGCTGGCCGCCGCCAAGAGCACCGTGGCCGCAGCCCAGTCGGCCGTGGTCGCAGCGCAGGAACAGCTGGCCGCCAGCCAGACGCAGACCGAAGGCACGTCGGTTGAGCAGCACCCCAACGTGCAGCGCGCTGCCGCCCGCGTGCGCGAGGCCTACCTGGCCGTCCAGCGCGCCCAGCTGCTGGCCCCGCTGGACGGCCATGTGGCCAAGCGCGGCGTGCAGGTGGGCCAGCGCGTGCAGGCCGGCGCCCCGCTGATGACGCTGGTGCCGCTGAACGACCTGTGGGTGGATGCGAACTTCAAGGAAAGCCAGCTCAAGACCCTGCGCATCGGCCAGGCCGCCGAGCTGGAAGCCGACGTGTACGGCACCAAGGTGGTCTACCACGGCACGGTGGCTGGCCTCGGGGCGGGCACGGGCGCCGCGTTCGCGCTGCTGCCGGCCCAAAATGCCACCGGCAACTGGATCAAGGTGGTGCAGCGCGTGCCCGTGCGCATTGCGCTGGACCCGAAGGAAGTGGCCGAACACCCGCTGCGCGTGGGCTTGTCCATGGAAGTGAAAGTGGACACCGCCGATCAAAGCGGCAAGACCCTGGCCGATACCCAGCGCACGGCTCCCGTGGCGGCCACCGCCGTGTTTGACGAGCAGTTCAAGGCCGCCGACGACGAAGTGGCGCACATCATCGCGGCCAACCTGGGACGCAGCAGCAAGGCCGCCGTGGCCCTGGCGTCGCCCAAGGTCAGCAGCCAAGTCCCCATGCAGGCGCAAAAGCACGCGTCGGCCCCGGCGCAGCCCGCCGTGCAAGCCCCGGTGGTGCAGCAGTAAGCAGGTTGACCAAGCATGACTGCCGCCAACCCCACCGCTGAACCGGCAGGCCAGGCCCCCGCCCCGGCCGCGCCTCCGCCACCGGCTGCGCCGCCCGGGCCGCCCGCGGCCTACCCGCCGCTGCACGGGACGGCCCTGCTGCTGGGCACGCTGTCGCTGTCCCTGGCCACGTTCATGAACGTGCTGGACTCGTCCATTGCCAACGTTTCCATCCCCGCCATCGCGGGGGACCTGGGCGTGAGCCCGAACCAGGGCACCTGGGTCATCACGAGCTTCGGCGTGGCCAACGCCATTTCCGTGCCGCTCACCGGCTGGCTCACGCAGCGCTTTGGCGCGGTGCGCCTGTTCACCATGAGCGTGCTGCTGTTCGTGCTCACGTCCTGGCTGTGCGGCTTCGCCTCATCGCTGGAAATGCTGGTGTTCTTCCGGGTGCTCCAGGGTCTGGTGGCCGGGCCGATGATTCCGCTGTCGCAGACTCTGCTGCTGGCCAGCTACCCCCGCGCGCTAGCGGGCACGGCGCTGGCGCTGTGGGGCGTGACCACGCTGGTCGCCCCGGTGGTGGGACCGCTCCTGGGCGGGTGGATCACCGACAACATCTCGTGGCCGTGGATCTTCTACATCAATGTGCCCGTGGGGCTGCTGGCCGGCGTGCTGACCTGGGGCATCTACCACAAGCGCGAAACGCCGATCCGCAAGCTGCCCATCGACACGGTGGGCCTCTCCCTGCTGGTGCTGTGGGTGGGCGCGCTGCAGCTCATGCTGGACAAGGGCAAGGAGCTGGACTGGTTTGCTTCGGGCGAGATCATCACGCTGGCCGTGGTGGCTGTCATCGCATTTGCCGTCTTCCTGGTGTGGGAGCTGACCGAAAAACACCCGGTGGTGGACCTCAAGCTCTTCAAGGGCCGCAATTTCACCTTTGGCGCGCTGGCGCTGTCCGTGGCCTACGCCTTGTTCTTCGGCAACGTGGTGCTGCTGCCGCTGTGGTTGCAGCAGTGGATGGGCTACACCGCCACCTCGGCCGGCATGGCGCTGGCGCCGGTGGGCGTGTTTGCCATCCTGCTCACGCCGCTGGTGGGGCGCAAGGTCGGGCAGTGGGATCCCCGCCGCATGGCCACCGGGGCCTTTGTGGTGTTCAGCACCGTGCTGTGGATGCGATCGCAGTTCACCGTGCAGACCGATTTCATCCACATCCTGGTCCCCACGCTGCTGCAGGGCGCGGCCATGGCGTTCTTCTTCATCCCGCTCACCACGCTGACGCTGGCAGGCATTGCGCCCGAACGGATTCCTGCCGCGGCAGGCCTGTCCAACTTCGTGCGCATCACCGCCGGGGCCATGGGCACCTCCATCGCCACCACGCTCTGGGAGAGCCGCGCCGCCATGCACCATGCGCACCTGACCGAGGGGCTGGTGCAAGGCCAGGGGGTATTTGCCCAGACGCTGAGCAACCTGGCGGCAGCCGGGCTCTCGCAGGAACAGGCGCTGGCGCAGATCAACCGGCTCATCGACCAGCAGGCCTTCACGCGCGCGGCCGACGACATCTTCCTGGGCTCGTCGGGCCTGTTCCTGTTCCTTATCGCGCTCATCTGGCTGACCCGCCGACCGCCCCGCGCGGCAGGCGGCGGCGCTGCCGACGCGGGCGGCGCCCACTGACGGCAAAGATCCCCGCACGGGTTCACGCTCCAGGAGCGTGTTGAGACCCTAAAAGCTTGCAGCGCCCGCCCCCAAAGCGCTGCAAGCTCTTTTTTTGATAGCAATCAACCGACTCTCGGGGCACTCGTGTCCCGAGTGGGAGAGTTGGTTGATGAACTAAAGAGGCCGAAATCATCGTCAGGCAAGGCGCAAACCACAGCGATAGCCGGTGCTATCGCGAGGATTTGCAACGCAGCATGGCGGCGATTTTTCGGCCTCTTTATGAAACGAATCTCCCACCCGGGACACTTGTTCCCACAGGGGGTGTCGGAAACGGCTGACCGCGTGGCGGGCGGCGCGCCTGCGGGGCCTGCGCGCAGCGGTGCCAACAATGCACACACCGCAATCCACTACAAGGAACCGCCATGTCGCTTTCGCTGATTCTCTTGATCGTTCTGATCCTTATCCTGATCGGCGTGCTGCCCACCTGGGGCCACAGCCGCTCATGGGGCTATGGACCCAGCGGCGGTGTAGGGCTGGTGGTGCTGATTCTGGTCATCCTGCTGCTGATGGGCAGGATCTGACCAGCCCCCTCGCACGGGCGCGCCGGCGCTGCCGGTGCACCAGGGCGCCGCGGTCCGTCATGGGACCCCAGGCGCCTTTTTCTTGCCGGTCCTGCGGCCCCCACCCCGCGTGGGCCGCACTGCCTGGCCTCAGGCAATGCCGGCCGCGGCCCGTTTTTGCAGCGCAGCAAACGCCGTCGAGAACGCAGCGAACTCGTGCGGCGCCACGGTGCCGTCGCCGTTGCCGTTGCCTCCATGGTCCATGAGCTGCATCACCGCCTGCGAGAAATCCGTGGATTCAACCGAGCGCGTCTTCGCCAGGCCCTTGAGGAACTCATCCTGGGAGATGCGGCCGTTCTGGTCCGCGTCAAAGGCCGCAGCCAGGCGTTCCTTCTGGGCATCCGATGCGCCGAACTGCGCCAGCAGGTCCTGGAAATCCTGGGCGGACACCGAACCGCCTCCCATGCCCCCGCCGCCGCGGACGGCTCCGCGGCTGGCAGCAGTGACGGGCGAATCGAGCCGGCCCTGCGTCACCATCAGGCCCTTGTCCGCCAGGCCGGCCAGGGCTGCGGCCTCGGGGCTGAGGTGCACCACGGCGGAAGGCCCTGCGGCATCGGCCGAATCGGCTCGGCGCGCAGAAGGCGTTGCGCCGCCGGACCGCCCTGACGCGGCATTGAAAACCATCGAGGCGATCGAGGCCAGGCCCGAGATAAGAGGCGACATTGCGGCAACTCCTGAAGACTGCAAGGCGCGAAATCCCGCCGTGCCGCGCCGCGAGTGAAAAGGGCGCGAACGCTGCTGTTCCGCCCCTCCAGCATAGGCACCTGCGTGCAACGCGGTGCCGGGATCAGCAGGCGGCTTGCAGGGCATTTCCTGCGTTGACCGCTTTGTCCTCGCCTTCTGCCCCACCGCAACGAGCCCGCCAGCGCAGGCCGGGCACCTCCGACTGCGCTCGCGGATTTGGAGGCGCCGCGGCGCCTGGCGGGCGGCTTTTAAGCCCCCCTCCCGCGACCACCGCGCAGCCCGCTATTCTTGATGAAAAGTGACCAAAACCGTTGATGAACAAGCGCAAACAGCTACAAATATTATAGCAAAATGGGCCGGGCGTCACACTGCGCCCGCCGGCGGCAACAACAGCCCTTGCCGGGCCGCCACCGCCTCGCGCAGAAAGGCCCACGTGGCCTGCATGCGCGCCACATGCTTGTTCTCGGCCGGCATGGACATCCAGAACGTGCGCTGGAAGCGCGCCGCCTGCGGCAGCACGGGTACCAGTGACGGGTCTTGCGCGGCCACGAAGGCCGGCAGCACCGCCAGGCCCGTGCCGGCCCGGGCGGCCTCGTACTGCGCCAGCACGCTGGTGCTGCGCAGCACAAAGTTCGCGGGCCGGTGCAGCTCGTCCAGGATCTGCAGCTCCTTGCTGAACAGCAGGTCGTCCACATAGCTGATGAAAGCGTGGCCCCGCAGGTCGTCGGCCGTGCGGATGGGCGGGTGGCGCGCCAGATAGTCGCGGGCGCCATACAGCTGCAGCACGTAGTCGGTGAGCTTGACCACCAACACCGCGCCACGGGCCGGCCGCTCCAGCGAGATCACGATGTCCGCCTCGCGCCGCGACAGGTGCACCAGCCGCGGCAGCGCCAGCAGGTCCACGACCAGACCGGGGTGGTCCTGCGCAAAGCGGGCCAGCTGGGGCGCCAGCACCAGGTTGCCAAACCCCTCGGTGGTGCCGATGCGCACCAGCCCGTGCAGGCCCTGCCGCACGCCGGGGGTGGCGTTTTCAATGGCCAGGAACGCCGCCTCCATGGCCTCCACCTGCGGCAGCAGTTGGCGCCCGGCCTCGGTCAGCCGGTGCCCGCCGGATTCGCGCGCAAACAGTGGCGCACCCACCTGCTTTTCCAGCGCCTGCAGGCGCCGCGACACCGTGGTGTGCTCCACGCCCAGCCGCCGGGCCGCCCCTGCCAGGGTGCCGGCGCGCGCCAGTTCAAGAAAGTAACGGAAATGGTCCCAGTCCATGGCGGGATTGTGGCCCCGGCCCGGCCGTCTTCCGGTCCGCCGCCTGCCGGGCGCCGTTGGCGCGGCCGCGCAGACATGCCCCGATGTCGCAGTCCCATGACACAAGTCATAGAAAAATTTACAACAAATGCAAATTACTGCACACTCCGCCGCGCTGACCGAACCGCCGGAGCCCCACGGGCCTTGCGAACACGGCCCCCGCCCGGGGCATCGCTGCGATGCTCCCCGCCCACCTGCTCGTTCATTCCAGGGATTTATGAAACGTACCGCTTTCTTGCACAAGTCGCTGTGGGCCGGACAAGCCTGCATGGCACTGGCTTCCTTGACGGTCCACGCTGCCGACGTCAGCGTCACGCCGCCGCCCGGCGGCGGTTTTGTCGTCAAAGGCCCCGCCAATGCCGAGCGCCTTCGGGTCCAAGACAGTGGCGACGTGTTCATGCCCAGCCTGGCAGGCACGCCCAGCAGCAATGCCAACGTGCTGTGCTTCGACGGGCCGTCCGGCCGGCTGGGGCACTGCGCAGCGGGCGCCATCACCGGGGCGACGGGTGCTACCGGCGCCACCGGGGCCACGGGCCCCGCAGGCGCCACCGGGGCTACTGGGGCGACAGGCCCCTCGGGTGCGACAGGTGCCACGGGAGCCACCGGCCCTGCCGGGTTGACCGGTGCGGCAGGGGCCACCGGCCCCGCTGGCCCAGCGGGCACGCCGGGCACCCCCGGCGCCACGGGCGCGGCGGGCCCTGTCGGCCCGACCGGAGCCGCCGGCGCCACCGGGGCGACCGGTCCCCAGGGCCCTGCGGGCGTCAGCGCGCTGGTGGCGACCGTGCGGTCCGCCACGGCCACAGGCAACGCCGACACCTGCGCCGTCACCGCCTGCTGCCATGCCGGCGAAAAGGTGATCGGCGGCGGCTACCAGGGTGCCAACAACCTGGGCAACAACAATGCCGGCGCGGTGTTCGTGGCCTCCAGCTACCCAACGGCCGACGGTGCCTGCGGCGCGGGCGTGCAAAGCTGGACGGTTCAGCTGCTGAACTCCTACCGCGACACCAACCAGACCACCTCCTGCGCGTCCTACGCCATCTGCGCGCAATGACCGAATCCGGGCTCTTTGCCGAGCAATGGCCGCAGCCAGGCAGCCTGCGCAACGTTCCGACCACCCGCTTGCCGTGGCGGTTCGACACCGCCGCCGCCTTGGCCGAGGTGAACGCCCTGCCCGAAGCGCTGTGGCGCACCCACTTCAACGAAGGCCGCCACGATGGGGGGTGGCAGGCCTTGGCCCTGCGTTACGCGCCGGCCGCCGCCATGGATGTGGTGCCGCTGGAAGCGCCGCCGTCGGCCTATGTGGACGCACCGGCCCTGGACCAGGCACCCACGCTGCGCGCCATGCTGCACGCCATGGCATTGCCGTGGAAGTCCGTGCGACTCATGCGCCTGCTGCCGGGCTGCGAGATCAAGGAGCACGTTGACGCCGGCCTGAACGCCGCACGCGGCGAAGCCCGGCTGCACGTGCCGCTGCAGACCGGGGAGCGCGTCTTCTTCCATGTGGATGGAGAGCGTGTGCCCCTGCGCGAGGGCGAATGCTGGTACATCGACGTGTCCCGCCCGCACCGGGTGCGCAACCGTGGCAGCCTGGCACGCATTCACCTGGTGGCGGATGCGGCGGTGGATGCACGGCTGGCTGAAGCGTTCGCGCAAGGCGATCGGGGCGACCCGCTGCCCGGCGCCAGCGATCCCTGGGACGACTTCCTCCGTTTTCGGGACTTCGTCGGCACCGACGCCGATTGCGCGGCGCGGCTGAGCGCCATTGCAGACCCCGCCGAGTTCATCGACGCGTCGGTGCGGCTGGGCACCGCAGCGGGGTTCCACTTTGACTCATCGGACGTGGAATCGGCCATGAAGGCCGGGCGCCGCGCATGGATGGAACAATGGGTTCTGTAAATTTCAGCGGCTGGCGCCCCGTCCGGTTGTACACGCACGCAGACCGCGTGCAGGTGGATTGGATGCGCCTGGGGGATGAGCCCCTGCTGGCTCCGTTTTTCCAGGACAGCATCCAGCGCCAGATGCGGCATCCGTTCCATCAGGCTTTCCGTCGGCAGACGCCGCTGGAAGACCTGCTGGCCTGGCACGCGCAGTCTCCGGGCCTGGCGCCGTCGCTCGTCACCTTCCACGTGTCGCGCTGCGGCTCCACGCTCATCACGCAGACCCTGGCAGAAAGCCGGCATCACCTGCAGCTGTCCGAACCCGCACCGGTGGACTACCTGCTGCGCGTGGCGCTGCCCCAGGGATTGCTCGACCGGGCCGCAACGGTGCAGGCCCTGCGCGCCTGGAACAGCGCCTGGGCGCAGCGCAGCGACAGCGCCAGTGCGCCGCTGCAGTCGTGCAGCCTCAAGATGGACGCCTGGAACACCCGGCAGGCCGCCGTCGTGGCCGAGGCCTGGCCTGAAGCGCCCTGGCTGTTCCTGGCACGGGAACCGCTGTCGGTGATGGTCTCGCAAATGCGCGAGCGCGGATTCTTCCTGGTGCCCGGCAGTCTGGGCGACTTCCTCGAAGGCGTCTCTGCCGAGGAACAGCTGCGCATGCCCACCGAGCAGTACTGCGCCCGCGTGCTGGGCGCCATCTACGCGGCCATGGTGCGCGAATTCGTGCCCGCGCGCTCGCTGCTGCTCGACCATGCCGATCTGCCCAGCGCGATCATCGATCAGGTGCTGCCCCACATGCGCTGGCACGTTCCACCGCAGGACCACGCACGGATGCGCGAGCGCCTCACGCGGCACAGCAAACACCCCCACCAGCCGTACGTTCCGGACACCCTACCCAAGCACAGCATGGCCAGCGATCTTCTTCACTCCGTGACCGCGCAATGGATCACGCCCCACTACCAAGCACTCCAGGAGCTGCGGCGTACCCACGGCGCAGCCGCCCGCCCCGAAGCCGAGGAGGCCCTGCCATGACCGCTGCCCTGCCCCGGCGCCACTTTCTTGCCGGCAGCGGCGCGGCCATGGCGGCCGGACTGCCGGCGGGTGCCCGTGCCCTTGCCGCGCCGGCCGGGCGAGCGCCCACACGCTGGCGCCTCCTGGGGGTCGCGCCGGCCTCCGAAAAGCTGCCGCAGCTGGCGGACGACTACCGCCGTGGCGTTGAGCTGGGCCTGGCCCAAGCCGGCGCGAGGCAGGTGTCGATGGACTGGCTGAGCGCGGGGCCTCTCCCGTCCAAGCCCGCCCGTGCCATCCATGCCCTGCTGCGCACGGGAAATTTCGATGCCGTGGTGGGCTGGATGCCCCCATTGCTGGCCGACAGCGTGGCGGCACTGGCCGGGCCGCGGGGGATCCCCTTGTGGATCAGCGACAGCGGAGCGGATCTGGGTGCGCCTGCCGCACAGGCTGCACACCCGCATCCCTGGCAGGTGCGCCACAGCCTGGAACTGTGCCCCATGGCGTGCGCGCTGGCCGACCAGGTCTATCGCCAATGCGGACCGCGGGCATTCCTGGCCCTGGGCTGGCACGAGTCGGGCTATGACTTTGTCCAGGCCTTCCAGCACCGTTGGCGCACGCTCGGCGGCCAGATCGTGGGGCGCCATATCGCGGGCACCCCCGAGCAGCCCCATGAATTCAGCGGCCTGCGCGAAGCCACCGTGTCGCAGCAGCCGGATGTTGTGGTTGCCTTGTTTTCGGGCAGCCAGGCCCAGCGTTTCGGCCAATGGTGGCGCACCCAACGGCCTGCGCGCAGCGCGCTGGCGGGTCTGCCGTGGCTGACCGCGCCGGACGCCGGCCTGTCGGCATGGACGGTGAGCAGTTGGCCTGCAGCGAATAGCGCACCCCAGCCCTGGGCCGAGCATTTCACCCGCGCCGGTCTGGCATGGACGCCCGCCGCGCTGCTGGGGGCTGAAGCGGGCGCGAGCCTGGGAGCCGCACTCGCCGCCGCGCACCCCGGGGCCCGCGCGCAGGACGTGTGGGCCGCCTTGCGTGCCACCCCGCTGGCCGGCCCCCGCGGCGAACGCCGCTGGCAGGACGCCGGCCGGGACAGCACCGGCCCGCTGTGGCACGCCACGGCCGCAGCGGAAGATGCACGGACCGAACGCCAGCATCCACCCATGTTGTCCTCCGCCTCCCGCGCCCGCGGGGGCTGGACCACCGGCTACTTTCTGACTTGATGATGAGGAATCGCTATGAGTGAACCGTTTATTGCTGAAATCCGGATGTTTGCGGGCAACTTCGCCCCACGCGGGTGGGCGTTTTGCATGGGGCAAATCATGTCCATTGCCCAGAACACCGCCTTGTTCTCCCTGCTGGGCACGACCTACGGCGGCAATGGGCAGACCACCTTCGCGCTGCCCGATTTGCGGGGCCGGGTTCCGGTCGGTACGGGCCAGGGGCCAGGGTTGCCCTATGTGGACCTTGGCGAGATATCGGGCAGCCCCACGCACACCCTCATCATCACGGAGATGCCCGCGCACAACCATGTGGTGTCGGTTCCGGCCTCCTCCGCCATCGGGACCCTGGATGCGCCCGCCAATGGCTCCGTTCCCGCGGCATCCAACCAGCGCAGCGCGCAGTTTGCGCCATCGGGCAACGTGCAATTGAGCGCTACTGCCGGGATTGCGGGCGGCAGCCAGCCGTTTTCGATCATGCAGCCCTATCTGGGCATGAACTGCATCATTGCCTTGCAGGGGATCTTTCCGTCAAGAAACTGAAGGCCGCACACGCCACGCGGCCGCAGGTATACGCAAAGGGGCTGGCCCAGGGGGCTCGCCCCTTTTTTTGCGCTTGCGATCGGCCAAGCCCACACAACGCAGCCGGGCGAAGAAGCGTGCATAAATGCACAACCGCATTGCAGTTTGTGCAGTTGAAATTACATATTTGCACGCATACCATGCGCGGACCGCCTGACCCCAGGCTTTTGCCCCTTCGAGGAGACACTCCGCATGAATGCACCCGCCCCCGTGGCCGCCCTGGCCCCCACCGTCAAGCTGCTGATCGGCGGCCAGTTTGTCGATTCCCAGTCCACCCAGTGGCGCAACGTGGTGAACCCGGCCACGCAGGAGGTGCTGGCCCGCGTGCCCTTTGCCACGCCTGAAGAAATCAACGCCGCCGTGGCCAGTGCCAAAGAGGCGTTCAAGACCTGGAAGAAGACGCCCATCGGCACCCGCGCGCGCATCTTCCTGAAGCTGCAGCAGCTGATCCGCGAGCACATGGGCGAGCTGGCGGCGCTGCTGACGGCCGAGCAGGGCAAGACCCTGCCCGACGCCGAAGGCGACGTGTTCCGCGGCCTGGAGGTGGTGGAGCACGCGGCCGGCATCGGCAACCTGCAGCTGGGCGAGCTGGCCAACAACGTGGCGGGCGGCGTGGACACCTACACCGTGCTGCAGCCCCTGGGCGTGTGCGCGGGCATCACGCCCTTCAACTTCCCGGCCATGATCCCGCTGTGGATGTTCCCCATGGCCATCGCCACGGGCAACACCTTCGTGCTCAAGCCCAGCGAGCAAGACCCCATGGTGACCATGCGCCTGTGCGAACTGGCCCTGCAGGCCGGCATTCCGCCCGGCGTGCTGAACGTGGTGCACGGCGGCGAAGACGCGGTGAACGCCATTTGCGACCACCCCGACATCAAGGCCATCAGCTTTGTGGGCTCCACCAAGGTGGGCACCCATGTGTACAACCGCGCCAGCCTGAACGGCAAGCGTGTGCAGTGCATGATGGGCGCAAAGAACCACGCCATCGTGGCCCCCGACGCCAACAAGGAGCAGACCCTGAACGCCCTGGCCGGCGCCGCGTTTGGCGCCGCGGGCCAGCGCTGCATGGCCCTGTCGGTGGTGGTGCTGGTGGGCGAATCGCAGAAATGGATTCCCGAGCTGGTGGCCAAGGCCAAAACGCTCATGGTCAGCGGCGGCACCGAAAAAGGCACCGACGTGGGCCCGCTGATCTCGTGCGCCGCACGCGACCGCGTGAGCAGCCTGATCGAGCGCGGCATTGCCGACGGCGCCACGCTGGAGCTGGACGGCCGCAACCCCAGCGTACCCGGCTATGAAAAAGGCAACTTCGTGGGCCCCACCATCTTCAGCGGCGTGAAGCCCGGCATGGCCATCTACGACCAGGAAATCTTCGGCCCGGTGCTGTGCCTGGCAGCTGCCGACACGCTGGACGAGGCCATCGCGTTCATCAACGCCAACCCCAACGGCAACGGCACGGCCATCTTCACGCAAAGCGGCGCCGCAGCGCGCAAGTTCCAGGAAGAGATCGACGTGGGCCAGGTGGGTATCAATGTGCCGATCCCCGTGCCCGTGCCGATCTTCTCGTTCACTGGCTCGCGCGCCTCCAAACTGGGCGACCTGGGCCCTTACGGCAAGCAGGTGGTGATGTTCTACACGCAGACCAAGACCGTGACGGCGCGCTGGTTTGACGACAGCACCGTGAGCCAGGGCGTGAACACCACGATCAGCTTGAAGTGACATTCCCCTGAGGCGCTGCGCGCCGTCCCCCTTCTCTTGCATCGCTGCGCGATGCGGAAGGGGGACGCCACCCGTGCCGGAACCCCTTGATGGCGGCCCTTGCACGGTGGCACTGGCCTTCGGCCGCGCCGGTCGTGACCACCGTGGCCGATGGTAAAAGCGGTGCATGCAAACTTTTCAGACAACGATGCGGAGATGGGCCATGGTCTTCGGTACTGCGTGCGTGATGCTGATGGGTGCCGATGCCCACGCCCAAGCCGGGGCCGCCTGCAATGCGGCGGGCACGGTGGAGGAAACCAATGCCTGCGCCGTCCAAGCCTTTCAGGCCGCCGATACCGAGATCGCCATCCTCTACGGCGACGTGATGCGCGCCCTGGCGGCGCACGAACGGCCGCAGCTGCGCCAGGAGCAGGCAGCCTGGCAACGCGATCGCACCGCACGCTGCAAGCAGGCGCAGCGCAGCAGCGAGTCGGAGCCCGAATGGCCGCGCCTGTACCACGAGTGCCTGGCGGCCGAGACCCAGGCGCGCCGCAAAGGCCTGATGCGCTGGCTGACGCTGGACCACCCATCGGCCAAGCCATGAACAGGAATAGGACCCGATGAACTCCGCCTCTTTGATCCCCAAATATCCGTTCAGGCTGATCCTGTCGAAGCCTTGCGCACCCCGTAGGTCGGGTTAGCCCGCAAGGGCGTAACCCGACGTTCGGCAGGCACACAGCGTTGGCGTCGGGTTACGCTGCGCCAACCCGACCTACGATGCTACGCAGCTCGCTCCATTGCATAAGCACAACAACAAGCGACATCGAGACACACCATGGACTTTGAACTGACCGAAGAACAGCGCGCCTTTGCCCAGACGGCCCGCGACTTTGCGCTGGCAGAACTCGCCCCCCACGCGGCCCATTGGGACGAAGAAGGCATCTTCCCCAAAGAAGCCATCGCCAAGGCCGGCGAACTGGGCTTTTGCGGCCTGTATGCACCCGAGGCCGCCGGCGGCCTGGCCCTGCCCCGGCTGGACGCCACGCTGGTGTTTGAAGAAATGGCGGCCGTGGACCCCAGCACCACCGCCTTCATCACCATCCACAACATGGCCACGTGGATGCTGGGCACCTGGGCCACCCCCGAGGTGCGCGGCCTCTGGGGCCCGCAACTCACCACCGGGCAAAAGCTCGCGTCCTACTGCCTGACCGAACCCGGCGCGGGCTCGGACGCCGCCTCGCTCAAGACCCGGGCCGAGCTGGTGGGGGATGAATACGTCATCAACGGCAGCAAGGCTTTCATCAGCGGCGCGGGCAGCACCGACGTGCTGGTGCTCATGGCCCGCACCGGCGATGCGGGCGCGGGCGGCATCAGCGCCTTTGCCGTGCCGGCCGATGCGCCCGGCATCAGCTACGGCAAGAAGGAGCACAAGATGGGCTGGAACAGCCAGCCCACACGCACCATCAGCTTTGACAACGTGCGCGTCCCCGCCAACCACCTGCTGGGCCAGGAGGGCGAAGGCTTCAAGATCGCCATGAAGGGGCTGGACGGCGGGCGCATCAACATCGCCACCTGCTCGGTCGGCGCCGCCCAGGGGGCGCTGACCCAGGCCCAGCAGTACATGCAGGACCGCAAGCAGTTCGGCAAAAGCATTGCCAGCTTCCAGGCCCTGCAGTTCAAGCTGGCCGACATGGCCACCGACCTCGTGGCCGCCCGCCAGATGGTGCGCCTGGCCGCCAGCAAACTGGACGCTGGCGCCCCCGACGCCAGCACCTACTGCGCCATGGCCAAGCGCTTCGCCACCGACGCGGGCTTTACCGTGGTGAACGAGGCCCTGCAGCTGCACGGCGGCTACGGCTACATCCGCGAATACCCGCTGGAGCGCCTGCTGCGCGACGCGCGCGTCCACCAGATTCTGGAAGGCACCAACGAAATCATGCGGGTGATCATTGCGCGCCGCATGCTGGATGGGGATGCGACGGAGGTGATCCGGTGAACAGTTACTCCTGTTTTCATAGCTGCCAGCGCTTATCCAACGGGCGCTAGCGGCCATTTCCACCATGAATCCCTCCTCTCAATCAACCACCCCACCCCACGCACCTGCAACGGCGCTGGGGTTAGCCCCTCTCCCCTCGCGGGAGAGGGGTTGGGGAGAGGGGGCCTGCACCCGCACCACGCCCGTTTCCCCCCCCTCTCCCCAACCCTCTCCCACAAGGGGAGAGGGAGTAGCGGCTTCCTGAAACGCACAGCTACCTGCGTCATCACGCCCCTTGGAACCACGCCCATGCCCGCCCGCCCCCTCAGCGACGAAACCCTGCACCTCATCGACGCCGTGCGCAGCGCCCTCGCCCACCGCAGCGACGTGGACGAGCGCACCCTGTTCGGCTGCTACTGCTTCTTCGTGGACGGCAAGCTGTGCATCGGCATCAAGGGCGAAGACCTGCTGGTGCGCCTGCCGCCGGAGCGCCATGGCGCATTGCAAGAGATGCAGAACACGCGCGAGCTGTCGCCCGGCGGCGGCATGAAGGGCTACTTCTGGGTGGAGCCCAACGGCTACGCCACGCGCGACCAGTGGAACTACTGGCTGGACGAAGCCCTGGCCTACAACCCGCTGGCCAAGGCGGCGCCACCCAAGAAGAAAAAGACAACCACTGCCGACGCCAAAACCCCGGCAGCGAAGGCCGCCGCAAAAAAAGCCGCACCCCCACCGGCGTCGGCTGCAAAGCCAAAGAAAAAGCCCGCCGCCCGCAAGAAACACAGCATCTTCGAAGCCGACGACTGACCCCCGCCCTCTGCGCCACAACAACATTCCACGCCCACCGGAGCCCCCCCCACCATGCCCCTTCGCATCGTCCGCCTCGGCACCCCGCGCACCGCCGGGGAAGGCACCCGCATTGGCACCGTGCGCCGCCCGCCCCGCGGCGTGCCCAAGGCCGAGTTCGCCAGCCGCGACTACTACGACGTGTGGTACCCCCTGCTCTCGCCCACGCCCGAGCTGATGGCCCAGGGCCAGCAGGCCCAGACGGACAAGGACTGGGAGGCCTTCGTCAAACAGTTCCGCAAGGAACTGGCCCAGCCCGAAGCCAGCCGCACGCTGGACCTGCTGGCCGCGCTGTCGCACCACAGCGCCCTGTCCGTGGGCTGCTACTGCGAGGACGAGGCCCGCTGCCACCGATCCGTGCTGCGCGCCGAGCTGGCCAGCCGCGGGGCGGACATCAGCGAATGAACTCCCAGCCCCTGCGGTCGACCCGTTGCATGCCCAAGTCCCGCCCCCCCACCGTTCGGGCTGAGCCTGTCGAAGCCTGGGCAAGGCGGCCAACGGTCCGTCAACAAACTGGCAGCAAAAGGGCAGCAAACGGTCTGCCTGGGGTGAGCAAGATTTAAGCCGTTTTGGCCTCCAGCGCTTGATAGGTAAGCGCCAGCAGCTATCAAAACCATATCAACTTCCATTCCAAACCAAGGAGACATCCCCATGAAAATCGCATTCATCGGCCTCGGCAACATGGGCGGCCCCATGGCCCACAACCTGCACAAGGCAGGCCACGAGGTGCGCGCGTTCGACCTCTCGCAACCTGCGCGCGACAAGCTGGCGGCCGACGGCGTGCCCATTGCTGCCGACGCCAAGGCGGCCGTCGCCGGTGCGGAAGTCGTCATCAGCATGCTGCCCGCCAGCCAGCACGTGGAAGGCCTCTTCCTGGGCGCGGGCGACCTGCTGGCCCAGCTGCCCGCAGGCACGCTGGTGATCGACTGCTCCACCATCGCCGCCGCCACCTCCCGCAAGGTGGCCGAGGCCGCCAAGGCCAAAGGCGTAGCCTTCATCGACGCGCCCGTCTCAGGCGGCACCGGCGGCGCCATCGCTGGCACGCTGACCTTCATGGTGGGCGGCGACGCGGCCGACCTGGAACGCGCCCGCCCCGTGCTCGAAAAGATGGGCGCCAACATCTTCCACGCCGGCAGCGTGGGCGCAGGCCAGACCGCCAAGATCTGCAACAACATGCTCCTGGGCATCCTGATGGCCGGCACCAGCGAAGCCATCGCCCTGGGCGTAGCCAACGGCCTGGACCCGAAGGTGCTCAGCGAAATCATGCGCCGCAGCTCCGGCGGCAACTGGGCGCTAGAGAAGTACAACCCCTTCCCCGGCGTGATGGAAACCGCGCCTGCCAGCAAGGGCTACGCGGGCGGGTTTGGCACGGACCTGATGCTCAAGGACCTGGGTCTGGCGCAGGAGAACGCGATGGCGGTGAAGGCGGCCACGCCGCTGGGGGGCATGGCGCGCAATCTGTATGCGGCGCACAGCCTGGCGGGGCATGGCGCGGAAGATTTCTCCAGCGTGATCAAGATGGTGCAGAAAAAGGCTTGATGGGTTGGGCTGCGGCCCTTGGCGGATGAGAACGGGCGCTGTAGCATGTCGTTACAGCGCCCGTTATGGTTTTTATCCTGAAGTTCTTAGGTTTGGCCAAATGAGGTTTTGATGAATTTGTCTGGAGAAAACGATGTCAGAATTTTCTATCAGACCCACGGCTGCGGTTGTTGTGTCGTCGATTTCTAGTTAGATTTTCTGAAAATTATTGCCCCACTATGAGCACAAACAAGACAATCTGGTCGGATTGCAGAACGTGCTGCAGAAGAACTCGGCACGAAGTCTTATCTCAGCATGTAGAGGAGACTGATCCGGAGGGATACCATGAAAAGTTTACTTGGCAAATCGTTCGCTGCCATGGTTGTCACACGTTCGGCTTTGCTCGTAGGCACGACGACTACGAAGCTATTGAATGGGATCATGATGGCGAGCCCGTACACGAAGTTTCTATAGCTCTTTACCCAAGCGTTCTTTCCGAGCACAAGCCGATTTCCGAAACGTACTACCTGCCTGCGTTGATACAGAAGGTCTACAAGCAAACACTCCTCGCCTTGGGTGATCAATCGTATGTGCTGGCTAGTATCGGTCTGCGCGCCTGTATTGAAGCGGTTTGCAATCACTTGAATGTATCCGGTTCAAATCTTGAGAAGCGTATTGATCAACTCTTTAAGACTGGGCATGTCTCTAATGGCGACAAGCGCCGTCTCCACGCCATACGCTTTCTCGGAAATGATGCGGCTCACGAAATCAAGGAGCCAAAGGCATCGGATATTCGAATAGCTCTAGAGATCGTCGAGCATCTTTTAAGCACAGTATTTATTCTTGAGAGCAAAGCAAAGTCACTGGATACACTGGCCGAGAACTATCAGGACTTTCTGATGCTTATAAATATCTCTGCTAAATCTCTAAAGACAAGCAATGCCATCAGCCTTTCGAGCCTTCTCGGACGAAGAAGGCGGCTCATCAAGCAGGATTTCGATGAATTTGAGGCAAAACTGAAGGAAGATATAAATTCAGGAGCTGTTAACTTTCTTAAGTTGTTCCAACTGACTACAGTCAGCGGCAAGGAGGTTCAGCTTTACGAGGTTGATCCATCGAAGGCTGTCGACCCAAATTGTGACATTCCCTTCTAGCGACATCTCGAAAATCTAACCCCTCGCTCAAGCGGATCCACCCGCGGCCGCCCGTTTAGCTTTCCATAAATCACTAAACAGGAGATCAAATGGCTCTATACAAAAATGGCAATCGGTTAACACAGTCTCAAGATGCAGCGTTCGATGCATTGCATTCACCAGGCACCGCCGCTCCGCATCCTGGCATCTATCGATGTACATCGTGCGGAGACGAAATTGCCGTCGCGGGCGGTCACACTCTGCCGCCGCAAAACCATAAACAGCACAGTCCTACTAGCGGGCAAATCAAATGGCAACTTTTGGTTTATCCAGTTCAGCACTAACGAGGGGCTCGGGTCTAACCAGCACTCAAGCGGACCCGCATTCCGCGGGCCGCTTACCTTGACCGTTAGTGCCCTTACACGGTCTATGCGCGCAGCCACTCACTCCAGCGCTTCACCCTGTTTGCAAGGATTGCAAGCCTTTTTGGCCGCTGACGCTTATCCAGCAACCGCAGGCAGCTATCTTTATTGCAGCACTGCGCCCCTTCGTTGGCCCAGCACTTTTTCATGGGCCGCGACCTTCTCCGAGTTCGGGCGCCCCTTCTTGGCCTTCGGGTCTAACTCTGTGTTCAAGCCGACCTGAACCGCCTCGCATTCCGCAGAGGCCTGTTGGTTTAAGTCAGACGGTCTCGGCCTGACCAATGTTGGCGAGCACTCGACACAACCCGCACTACACCGTTCGCCCCCCCCAGCCGCCAACGTCGGCTACCCGACGCTCCCAACCGGGGCCAGTCCATACCATGCAAACCTTGATCCCACCCCCTTGACGAGACGCCTGCATGACTCCCTGGCACCCTGCCCCTTCCTCCCGCGCCGTGCGCATCGCCAGCGTCGCGCTGGTGCTGCTGCTCGGGCTGGCATTTGCCGCCGCCTACTTCACGCGGCAGACCGACCTGTTCTCGCTGCTGCCGCCCGATGGCACGGCACCGGATTTCAGCGCCGCGCAGCGGCAGGACCTGCACCGCACCTTCTTCACCATCTGGGCGGCGCTGGTGCTGGCGGCGCCGGCGTTGGCGTTCTTTGTGCTGCGGCGGGAATCGGCCCTGCTGGGCAGTCTGTGGCGGGCGTTCTGGACGGCGTCGCTGGTGGCGTTTGCCGTGCACTTCTACTGGGCGGTGGTGGTGATGTTTGGCAACGACTGGAGCCGCATCCTGCACACCTCCCGCGTGTCCGCCCCCCGCCTGGACACCGTGTTTGCCGTGTGGTGGTGCGTGGATGTGGCGCTGGCCTGGCTGTACCGTGGCGAGCCGCTGTGGGTGCGGGTGCAGCGCTGGCTGGTGCATGCGCTGGCGTTCATCCTGTTCTTCATGGGCGCGGCGCGCGAAGGGGAGCTGCTGGCATCCCGCGTGCTGGGCTGGAGCTTTGCGGCGGTGGTGGTGGCGGCGTTTGGCTGGAAGCTGTGGATGCGCCGCCCGCGGGCACCGCAGCCCGCGCGCTGAGCACCGCACAGCGGCACGGATCAATACTACATTTTTGATAGCTTCCAGCGCTTGCAGGACAAGGGCTGGAGCCTCAAAAGGCTTTGATTTGGCCCTGCCTCAGAGGGGCTTTTTGCCCTGAGGCTGTCGAAGGGCTGTTCGCAAAAAAAGCGCCCTGGCTGCGACGGGCTCAGCCCGAACGGACAGGGGCCAATCTGAAGCTAATCAGGGAAAGAAAAGACTCTTAACCCGGGCTACTTGATCAACGCCAGCACGTCCTTGAACGCCGGGTGCTCGCAACTGCCCAGCCATTCAAACGCCACCATTTCGGTGGTCACCAGCTCGGCGCCGGCGCCGGCCAGGCGGTCGAAGGCGGCGTCGCGGTTGCGTTCGGTGCGCGAGCCGCAGGCATCGGTCACCACCCACACCTCGAACTCGTCGTCGATCAGGTCCAGCGCGGTCTGCAGCAAGCACACGTGGGCTTCGCAGCCGGCGATGACGATGGTGCCGCGCTCGGGCGCTGCTTGCTGGGCGGGCTTTTGCAAATGCTTGGGCAGGCTGCGGGCGTTGCCGCCCTGCTGGGGCTTGGCGGGCGGGCTCAGCCATTCGCCCAGGCCTTCTTCGGCGGCGCTGAAGTGCATCTTGGCCAGGGTCTTGCGGCAGGCGGCGCGCAGCGCGGCGTCGTTGGGGCCCAGGCGCGAGGGGTTTTGCTCGGTGCCCCACACCGGCACGTCCAGGATGCGGGCCACCTCGGCCAGGCGGCGGGCGTTGGCCAGCACGGCGGGGCCTTCGTGGATGGCGGGCATCAGGCGTTCCTGGTAGTCCACCAGGACGAGTTGGGATTCGGTAGCGTCAAGCAGCATGGTTGGGAGGTTTACTCAGGCCGAAACGCCGCATTGTCGCAGCGCCTGGGCCAGCGGCCCGGCCAGGGGCACGGCGTTGCTGGGGTGGGGAATGCAGTCGGTGCTCCAGACCTCGCCCACGCCGGCATCGCGCAGCACCTGCAGCGCATCGCCCGCAAAGAGGGCATGGGTGACGGCCACGTCCACCGATGCGGCGCCGGCCTGCAGCAGCAAGCGCGCGGCGAGGGCCAGCGTGCGGCCGGTGCTGGCCATGTCGTCCAGCAGCACCACGGCGCGGCCGTGGGCATCCAGCGGCGGTAGCTCGATGGCCACGTCGCGGTCGCCATGGCGCACCTTGGTGCACACGGCGTGGTCGAAGCCGTGGCGCGCCGCGGCCTGGGCGATCCACTGGGCGGATTCACCGTCCGGCCCCACCAGCAGCGCGCCGGGGCGGCGCTGGGCGATAAGGTCGGCCAGCGGCTCGGCGCCGCTGAGCACGACGGCCTGCGGCACGGGGATGGCCTGCTCCAGCCGGTCGATGCGGTGCAGGTGCGGGTCTACCGTGACCACCGCGTCGAACAGCCCGGCCAGAAAGCCGCCCACCACCTGCTGGCTGACCACCTCGCCGGGGTGGAAGGCGATGTCCTGCCGCATGTAGGCCAGGTACGGCGCCACCAGGGTGAGGTGTTGCACGCCCAGGCTGCGCGCGGCGCGGGCGGCCAGCAGCAGCTCCACCAGCTTTTCGTTGGGGTCGTGCAGGCTGCGCAGCAGCACGGCACGGGGCGGCAGGCGGCCTGAGAGGCTGAGAGGAAATCGGTCCTGCCCGCCTTGTCGCCCCAAACCACCGCCAGCGTCGTTGCAAATGCGCGCCGTAGGCCGAGCTACGGCTGTGCTTTGCGCCTTGCCGGCAGCGCCTTGGGACGCCCTTTCGGGCACGCCCAATTCCCTCTCAGCCTCTGAGGCGTCCACCGGCAGGCGCAGCTTGAGTTCGCCATCGGGAAAGCGGTGGCGCTCGATGGTGCCCAGGGGCAGCCCGGCCGCCTGGGCCAGGCGCTGGGCGGGCGCGGCCTCGTCGGCAAAGTGCAGCAGCAGGCAGCCCAGGGGATGGGTCATCGTCAGAACTCCACGAACACCTTGGGCATTTCTTCGGCCGAGCCCAGGTAGTAGCCGATGCCTTGCGCGCAGGCCTGGCGGGCAAACTCCAGGTCGGCCGGGTAGCTGGCGTGCACGCGGTAGAGCACTTCGCCCGCGGCCACGGTGTCGCCCAGCTTGCGCAGCAGGTCCACGCCAGCGCCGGGCACCTTCGGGGCGCCGGCCAGCCGGGCCACGCGGGCGATCTGGAAGTTGTCGATGCCGGCCACCACGCCGCTGGCCGGGGCGACCACGTCCAGCGTCAGCGCGCCCAGGGCCGGGTGGTTGTGGTCAAACCCCTTGCTGCCCTGCGCAGCGATGATGGCGTTCATGCGCGCCAGCGCCCGGCCGGAGTCCAGGATGTCGCGGGCAATGGCGTAGCCGTCGCCGCCGCGCACGTCGGGGTCGCACTCGATCAGGCGCCCAGCCAGGCGCAGGGCCTTCTGGCGCAGGTCGTCGGGGCCGCGCGGGTCGTTCTGCAGCACGCGCATCACGTCGCGCGCCTCCAGCACCGGGCCCACGCCGTTGCCCACGGGCTGGCGGCCGTCGGTGATGACCACGTCCAGCGACAGACCCATGCGCCGCGCCACGTATTCAAACAGGCGCCGCAGGCGTTGCGCCTCGGGCATGGAGCGCACCTTGGCCGTGGGGCCGATGGGGATGTCCAGCACCAGGTGGGTGGCGCCGGCCGCCACTTTCTTCGAGAGGATGGAGGCCACCATCTGCCCCGGCGAGTCGATGGACAGCGGCCGCTCCACGGAGATCAGCACGTCGTCGGCCGGCGAGAGGTGGGCCGTGCCGCCCCAGGCCAGGCAGCCCCGGTAGTCGCGCACGATGTCGGCCAGCTGCTCCAGCGGCAGTTCCACATTGGCCAGCACCTCCATGGTGTCGGCCGTGCCGGCGGGCGATGTGATGGCGCGCGAGGACGTCTTGGGGCACAGCATGCCGTGCGCCGCGACGATGGGCACCACCAGCATCGTCGTGCGGTTGCCCGGGATCCCGCCAATGCAGTGCTTGTCGACCACCAGCGGCTCGTGCCAGTCGATCCGCCGGCCGCTGGCCACCATGGCATCGGTGAGGAAGAACACCTCTTCGCGGTCCAGCTCGTTCTGGCAGGCCACCACGAAGGCGGTGAGTTCGATCTTGGAATAGCGGTGTTCGGCAATGTCGCGCACGATGGCGCCGAAATCCTCGCGCGTGAGGCGCTCGCTGGCGATCTTGCGGAACAGCGCGCCCATGGACTCCGGCGGCTCGGCCTGCGCCACCGACACCGTGTGGCCGTTGTCCACGCCCAGCTGGGCAAAGGCATCCTCCGACAGGCCCAGTTCGTCGCAGCCCACCAGGGCGGCGTCGTCCACCACGTTCACCGTGGCCAGGATGCGGCGGCCGTTGGCGCGCACCTCGATCTTGGACAGCGCCTGGAAGCCCTCGGCCCGGTAGACGGCGCAGTCGCGGTGCAGGTAGGCCACGTTCTCGCGCCAGGTGTCGATGGCCACACGGCGCAGGGCCAGCTGCGAGCGCGGGGGGCCGCCCGGGTTGTCGGCAGAAAGCGGTGCGGCCCCGGCACCGGCCGTGGCATCCGCGCAAGGAGAGGAAGGAAGAGGAAGCGTCTCGGCGTGCATCACGCCAGCCTAAACCGAAAACGCTCCGCTGCGGCACAGGGGCCACCCGGGCGCCCGGCGGGCGGCGCGAATCGTCCACCCTTCATGATCCAGATCAAGACCCCCACGCCCCTGCACAACGCACCAGAGCGGCGCCAGGGCCTGGATTACTGCGCAGGCGGCAGGCGCAAAAGGCGGCCCTGGGGGCTGTCGGTCAGCAGGTACAGCAGGCCGTCGGGGCCCTGGCGCACGTCGCGGATGCGCTCGCGGGGGCCTTGCAGCCGCAGCGTCTCCTCCCGCAGCACCTGGCCGTCGGCCACTTCCAGCCGGTGCAGCGTGCCGAATTTGAGCGAGCCCACCCACAGGCTGCCCTGCCAGGCCGGGCCATACCGCGCGCTGGAAGGCCATGCCCGACGGCGCAATCGAGGGCACCCAGGTGTGCAGCGGCGGCTCCATGCCGGCACGGGCGGTGCCCTCGCCCAGCTTGCCACCGCCGTAGTTCTCGCCGTGGGTGATTACCGGCCAGCCGTAGTTGCGCCCCGGCAGCGGCCGGTTCACCTCGTCGCCCCCTTGCGGGCCGTGCTCGTGCATCCACAACTGCCCGTCAGGTCCAAAAGTGGCGCCCTGCGGGTTGCGGTGGCCGTAGCTCCAGATCTCGGGCAGCGCGCCCGGCTGTCCGCGCAGCGGGTTGTCGGGCGGCACCGTGCCTTCCGGGGTGAGGCGCACCACCTTGCCATGGTGATTGCCCAGGTGCTGGGCGTCGTCCTTGTGGTGGTAGCGCTCGCCCAGCGCCAGGAACAGGTTCCCATCGGGCGCCTGGGCAATCCGGCAGCCAAAGTGCAGGGCGCTGGCCACCTTGGGCCGCTGGCTGAACAGCACCTTCACGTCCTGCAAGCCCGTGGCCCCCGCGGGCAGGGTGGCGCGGGCCAGGGCCGTGCTGTTGGTGCGGCTGCCGGGGGTGCCGGGTTCGGCGTAGCAAAAGTAGATGCGGCGGTTTCGCGCGAAGTCCGCGTCCGTCACCACGTCCAGCAGGCCGCCCTGCCCGCCCGCTGCTACGGGCGGCAGCCCGGCCAGCGGCGGCTCCAGCCGGCCGTCCGCGTGCACAACACGCAGGCGCCCCGGCCGCTCGGTAACGAGAAACCGCCCGCCCGGCAAGAACGCCACGGCCCACGGATGCTCCAGCCCCTGGGCCACCGTGTCCACCGCAAGGGGTGCCGCAGGCGCACGGGCGGGCTGGGCCAGACCACCGGCACCGGTGCTGCCAAGCGCTATCAAAACAAGAGCTGCTCGCGCCCGACTGCAGGGCGCTGGAAACGATTTTTTACCAAGGTGTTTCACGGCGGATTCCCCCCGCGCCACGGCGGCGCTTCTTGACTTACTTCAACAAAATCAAGGGCTTGCGGGGTGATTATTTTTGATAAGCAACCGTGACGTGGTACCCTTCGCCCCCATGTCCCGATGGCTCTGCACCCTTCTCCTGGCCTGCGCCGCCTCCGTTCAGGCCGCTCCCCAAACGACCAACCCCGATGAAATGGACCGCTTTCTGACGGACAAGGGTCTTTTGACCCGTCTGGAAGACGTGAGCCAGAAGGTGGCCAGCCAAGCCCACACGGTGGCCGACCGAGCGTCCAACCTCGTGGTCAACGCCATGGGCTTCCTGGGCGTGCCGTACAAGCGCGGCGGCAGCAGCGCAGAAACCGGCTTTGACTGCAGCGGCTTTGTGCGCGCCATGTACGAACAAACCGTGGGGCTGCTGCTGCCCCGCCGGGCCGACCAGCAAGCCGCCGCCACGCAGGTCATTGACAAAAAAGAACTCCAGCCGGGCGACTTGGTGTTTTTCAACACCATGCGCCGCAGTTTCAGCCACGTGGGCATCTACGTGGGCGACAACAAGTTCATCCACGCACCGCGCAGCGGTGCCGAGGTGCGCGTGGAAGACATGGGCGCAGCCTACTGGGTGCGCCGCTTCAACGGTGCACGCCGCGTGCCCGCCGCCGCCAGCGCTGCGGACGACGCTCCCCAGCCCAAATAAGCCCGGCGCCGCCCTGCGCGGCTGCCAAGAAGCCCTAGCGCTCAGCCAGCGGTTCTGACAACCCCCGGGCTTTTGACAATTCGCCGGGCTACGGCTTGACTTGGTACACTGTTTCGCTGCTGCGGATCGGGCCACCGACCACATTCACCGGACGCACGGACGCGTCCCGCAGCATGGCCTTGGCCTGCGCCATGTCTGCCTGGTAGCGCGCCCGGGCCTGGGACTCGCACGCCTTGCGGTCCGCAGCCGCCATCGCGCGGCATTCCGCCAGGCTCACCTTCAGCCCCCCGCCGGCCTCGCGGATCGCGCTCTGGTAGCGTTGCTGAGGGGTCGTGTCGGGCACGGCGCCACGGGCCAGCGAGGCCTCGTCGTCGTTCTGGGCCAGGGCGGTACCCGGTCCGGCCAGCACGCCTGCCACGGCCAGCGCGGCCGCGAACACCACGGGAAAGGCGCGGGACGAACGTTTTTCTGCCATGTGTGCTTCCTTTCGATGCGAAGCTCCACTGTATTCCCCGGCACGCATCCCGTACAGCAGGTTCCTGCCGCACAGCGCTGTCAGACACGGCCCACAGCCGCCCCTGCCAGGCGTACCGCACGCTGCAGGGATCACAGGCACGGCCAGGGCGCGTTGTCCGACAAGAAGCGCGCGCTCCCCTTTCGTACAGTGGCTGCAACGGCCTGCGCGGCACACACAACCAGGGAAGAAGCATCATGGAAGCGCTGTTGGACACACTGCTGGTGGGGGCCCTGGTGGGGCTGCTGGCCCGGGCCTTGCTGCCGGGACGAAAGCAGCTCGGCTGGGTCATGACCCTGCTGCTGGGCGTGATCGGCGCGTTCCTGGCTACCTACCTGGGCCTGGCCATGGGCTGGTACCACCTGGAGGAGGCCACGGGCTGGGTGGCTGCGGTGGCAGGTGCCGCGCTGCTGCTGGCTTGGTTCAGCCGCTCCCGGGGCAACCGCTGACCGCGCCAGGCGCCATAGCGTTGCTTCCGCCTTGCGCCGTGTTGCGGTACAACACTCCCATGGCATCCACCCCCAGTTCCCTGCAAATGGCCGCCGGAAATCCGGCATTGACCGCCGCCGTGCAACGCAGCCGGCGGCTGCTGCACCGCAGGGCGCTGGTGGCCGCCGGCGCCAGCCTGGTGCCCGTGCCGGGGCTGGACTGGGCGGTGGATGCGGCCTTGCTGTCGCGCCTGCTGCCGCAAATCAATGCCGAGTTCGGCCTGGCGCCCGAGCAGCTCGACCGGCTGTCCCCGCACAAGCGCGAGCAGGTGCAAAAGGCGGTCGGGCTGGTGGGGTCGGTGCTGATCGGCAAGTTCATCACCCGCGAGCTGGTGCTGCGGGCCACCCAGACGGTAGGCGTGCGCCTGACCACCCAGCAGGCCGCCAAGTACGTGCCCCTGGCGGGCCAGGCGGTGGCGGCGACCCTGGGCTATGCCACCTTGCGCTACCTGGGCGAGCAGCACCTGCGCGACTGCGTGCGGGTGGTGCAGGCCGCCCAGCTGCAACTGCCAGACCCCGCGGGTGCCCCAGGCCGGGCGGGCGGCTGACCTTCCCCCCCCCCCCGCACACGCAGCCACCACCGTGCGTGGCGGCCCCGGTAACGCCGTGGGCCGGCTGCTCAGCCCGCCTTGAACTCAGTCCGCCTTGAAGCCGGTAGCGGCCACGGCCTTGCCCCAGGTGACCGTATCGGCCGCGATGGTGCGGCCAAACTCCTGCGCGCTGGTGCCCGTCACGCGGAAGCCCGCCTCTTCCATCTTCGCGCGGCCTTCCGGGGACTGCACGGCGCGCACCACGTCGGCGCTGAGCTTGGCCACGATCTCCGGTGGCGTCCGGGCCGGAGCAACGATGCCGAACCAGGAGGAAAACTCCAGGTTGGCGTAGCCCTGCTCCTTGATGGTGGGCACCTCGGGCAGGCTGGGGTTGCGGGTGGCGCCCGTCGTGCCCAGCGCGGCCAGCTTGCCCGCCTTGACCTGCGGCGCGGCCAGGCCCACGCTGGCGAACACGCCTTGCACGTCGCCGCTGAACAGCCCGCCCAACGCGTCCGATGTGTTTTTGTAATGCACCGGCTCCGGCTTGAGCTTCACCGCCTCGCCAAATATGAAGGCGCCAAAATGCCCGGGCGTACCCGCACCAAAGGTGGCCAGGAACAGCCCCTTCTGCTGCTGCGTCCACGCCACGAAATCCTTCACGTTCCGCGCAGGCACCTTTTGCGGATTGACCAGCAGCACAAAGTCCGACGTGACCACCTGGCTCACAGGCACGAAGTCGCGGGCCGGGTCGTACGGCAGCTTGTTGTAGCTGCTGGGCGCAATGCTCAGCTGGCCGGTTTCCCCGAGCATCAGCGTGTAGCCGTCCGGCGCGGCCCGGGCGGCCTCGGTCGCCGCGATCAGGCCGCCGGCGCCGGGCTTGTTGTCCACGATCACGCCCAGGTTGCCCCACGCTTCCGAGAGCTTCTGCGCCAGCAGGCGCGCCACGATGTCCGGCCCCGTGCCCGCGGCAAAGCCCACGATGATGCGCACCGGCTTGTTGGGATAGCCGGCAGGCGCCGTTTGGGCGTGGGCGCCCGCCCACGGGGCCAGGCCGGCCAGGGCGCAGGCGGCCGCCACCACCGCGCGGCGCAAGGGCTGGGCGCACGGCTGCTGCTGGGGGTTCTTCATGGGTGTCTCCTGTTCTCGTACGTTGTGAATGCGCAGGGCAAAAGGCGGCGCTGGGGGGGGCCGCGGATGCCGATTTACTGCAGCTCGAAGAAGCGCATGGCCACGGCATCCGGGTAGCGCGCACCGGTGCCCACGAACAGGCGCTCGGCCACCCACGACCACGCGGGCGAGGCCGTCTCGAAACTGGGGCTGCAGCGGAAATAGATCTCGGCCGGGTTCACCGGCTCGCCGCGCACCAGGCGGGCGATCAGCTCGGCGGGGCCCGAGCGCACGGCGCGGTTGTGCACGTACAGGCGGTCGCCGCCGTCCATCTCCAGCACGTAGCGGGCGTCCAGTTCGGACAGCCGCTCGTTCACGATGAGCTGGAAATCTGCGCCGCCGGGCAGCACCCGCGCCGTCCAGCCGTTGCCGGTGGCCGTGCCACCCAGGATGGGAATCACCCGCCGCACGCCGTGTGCCGTGCGGCCCACCTCCTGGGGCGTGCCGACCTCCACGCGCAGGTCGGCAAAAAAACGCAGGGCGGGCGCGGGCAGGACGGCGGGCGGAGGGCTGGCTTCAGGCATGGCGTTAGCGTAAGTCCCGTTGCACGGCCCGCCTGTCATCCCGGAGGATGACGGAACAACCCGGAGGGCGCGGCGCGCCCCTGCCCCTCATTCCGCCCCCCAAGGGGCTTTCCACCGACAACGTGCTTTCTCCCATGCGGCAGTGGCTACCTTCCTCCTTGCAAACCCTGCCCGGCCGGCCGGTGCCATCGCAGGGCACGGTCGCCGCCCTGGCACCCATGGTCGAACGGGTGGGCGAGCCCGGCTTTGCCGCCGGCTTGCTGCAGGACCTGGAGCCCGTGCTGCCCGCCGCGTCGTGGTCGGTGTACCGCACGGGCCATCGCTGCAAGCCCACACTGTTCCTCTCGGCCAGCCGGGGCGTGCCGGACACCACGCGCGACTGCTGGTGGGCGTACCTGTCGGGCCCTTACCGCAGCGACCGCACTTGGGGCCGCGCGTTTGACGACATGCCGCTGGGCGAGCCTGCCACGCGCCTGTGCCATCTGAGCGCCGCCGACGTGCCGGGCGAGCACCGCGCCCGGGTGTACGACGCGCATGGGGTGTCCGAGCGCGTGTCGGTGGTGGAGCACGAAAGCGACGGCTCGGTGTTCGCCGTCAACTTCTACCGCCACCAGCACCAGCGCCCCTTCAGCGACCGGCAGATCGGCGCCTTCGAGTCGGTAGCGCCCGTGCTGCTGGCCCTCACGCGCAAGCACATCCAGCTGTCACAGCGGCCTGGCGCCCTGCCCGCGCTCCTGCCCACGCTGGCCGCCCCCGAGGCCGCAGATGGGGGAACGCGCGCAAGGATGCAGCCGCACCACGCGGCCCAGGCCTTGCACGTCCCGCAGGGCAGCCACAGCCAGCCCCTGCCTCTGCCCCTGCTGCGCATGCGCCTGGTGCGCCTGCAGGTGGGCCTGACCGACCGCGAGCTGGACGTGTGCGCGCGCCTTTTGCAGGGCATGACCCACGAGGGCATCGCCAGCGATCTGCAACTGGGCGTACCCACCGTCAAGACCTACCGCAACCGCGCCTTTGCCCGTCTGGGCATTCACTTTCGCAACGAATTGTTTGCCCGCGTCCTGGGCACATAGATTCCCCTCGACCGCCGCATAGGGCGGGGTTGGCCCGGGCCGGCCTGCCGGCTGCGCCCGGGCATCGCTGCGCCCAGGCGCCCTGCCCGCCTGCGGCTTCATGCCCACTTAATCTGGCCCCCGTCCAATGCAGGGCGCGGGCAGTTCGCCCGCGCCGTTTCACCTCTACTGCAAAGGCTTTTTTCCCATGAAACTGCAACTTCCTGCTCTCGCCCTGGCCCTGTGCTGCTGCGGCGCCGCGTTCGCCGGCCCGACCTGCAAGGTTCCTGAAGACAAGTGGATGAAGGAGGCCGACTTCAAGGCGTCCATGGAGAAGCAGGGCTACCAGATCCGCACCTTCAAGGTCAGCAAGGGCAAGTGCTACGAGATCTATGGGCTGGACAAGGCGGGCAAGAAGGTCGAGATCTACTTCGACCCCGCCACCGGCGCGGAACTCGAACGCAAGTAAACCGGCCCGGTCCCCATGCCCCGCGAAACATCCGCCCCCTCCGTCCCCTCCGCCCCACTGACCCCACTGACCCCACTGACCCCACTGCCCGCCGCCACGCCGGTGTGGGACCTTTTCGTCCGCATCTTCCACTGGAGCCTGGTCGCCTGCGTGGTGCTCAACCAGTTTGTGCTGGAAGAAGGAAAAACAGCCCACCAGTGGGCGGGCTACGTCGCCACAGCCCTGGTGCTGGCCCGCATAGTGTGGGGATTCGTGGGCAGTCGGCATGCACGTTTCGCGGATTTCTTCCCCACGCCCAGCCGGCTTGCCGGGCATGTGCGTGCGCTGCGCCGGGGCGAGCACCCGGTCTACCTGGGCCACAACCCGCTGGGGGCGCTGATGATGCTGGCGCTGATGGCGCTGGTGCTGGCCCTGGGCTTCACGGGGTGGCTGCAGACCACCGACACCTATTTTGGCGAAGAGTGGCTGATGGAGCTGCATGAGTTGCTCGCCCATGCCTTGCTGGTGGCGGCCGGGCTGCACGCTGCGGCCGCCCTGGTGATGGGCCGCCTGGAGCGGGTGCGTCTGGTGCGGGCCATGGTGACCGGCACCAAGCAACCCTACTGAACCGGCGGAGCGCCTGTGCGATTGCTGCTGCTGGAAGACGACCCGACGCTCGGAGAAGGCCTGCGCGACTTTCTGCTGCAGGACGGCTACCGGGTGGACTGGTGCACCACGCTGGCCCAGGCCCGTGCCCTGGTGGGAGAACCCTATGACGCATGGCTGCTGGACTGGAACCTGCCCGACGGTTCGGCGCTGGAATGGCTGCGCAGCCTGCGCGCCAAGGGCGACACCACGCCGGCACTGGTGCTCACGGCCCGCGACCTGCTGGGCGACCGCATCCGCGGCCTGGACAGTGGGGCCGATGACTTTCTGGTCAAGCCCTTCGCCCCCGAGGAACTCTGCGCCCGGCTGCGCGCCCTGGCGCGGCGCGTGGCAGGCGGTGCGCAGCGCAAGGTGATGGGGCCGGTGGAAGTCAGCCTGGCCGGAAGACAGGCCTGGCTGCACGGGCGCGAAGTGGACCTGACCGCGCGGGAATGGGCCGTGCTGGAAGCCCTGGTGCTGCGGGCCGGACGCACGGTGTCCGCAGCCGATCTGGAAGCGCTGGTGCTGGGCCTGGGCGGCGAGCTGTCCAGCAACGCGCTGCAGGTGCACATCTTCAACTTGCGCAGCAAGCTGGGCAAGGAAGCCATCCAGACCGTGCGCGGCATGGGCTACCGGGTACCGCTCGCGCAGGCCGCGCAGGCTGCGGGCCCGGCCTGACTGTGACCATGTCTGCGCCTTCTCCCCCCCCGCCGCCTCCGTCCATCCGCGCCCGGCTGGTCCAGTCGCTGCTGTGGATTTCGGTCGTCTTCGGCGTGCTCACGGCCGTGGTCGTGTGGCAGGTGATCTCCCACGAGCTGGGAGAACTGATGGACCAGGAACTGCGGGAAGCGGCAGAAATCGTCCAGAGCGCCATGGCCTCCGCGGCCAACCCGGCGCCCCGGCCCGCAGGCACGGCCGGGCTGGACGCCCCGCACGAGGAACATCTGGTGTGGCAGGTGGTCGACAGCACCGCGGCAACGGTCGTCAGCCGCTCGCCCAAGGCGCCGGCCCAGGCGTTGCTGGCGGCCCCGGCCCCGGCCGCCCAATGGACCGCCGATGGGCAGTGGCGGGCGTACACGTCTGCCTTGCGCCACCCGCCCGGCCATTTCCTGGTAGTGGCGCAAAGCCGCGCCGAACGCGACGGAGTGCACCAGGAAGTGGTGCTGTACACGCTGGCGGCGGCCCTGTCGGTGAGCCTGCTCTCCGCCTTGCTGATGAACTGGCGGATCCGGCAGGAACTGCGTCCGCTCGGCTGGCTGGGCCGCACCGTGCAGGCCTACGACCCGCTGGTCCCTGGCACCGCCCCCCGCGGCGCGCCGCGGCAGGAGCTGCAGCCCATCGAGCAGGCCATTGCGGACCTGGGGCAGCGGCTGGCGCAGCGCGTGGTGCGCGAGCGCGCTTTCACGGCCCATGCCGCACATGCACTGCGCACGCCCGTGGCGGGCATCGACGTGCAGCTGGCACTGGCCATCCGCGAAGCGCCCGAAGCCCTGCAACCCCGCCTGGTGCGCACGCGCCAAGCGGCCGCCCGGCTGGCCAACGCCATGAACGCGCTGCTGATGATGTTCCGCACCAGCGCGGAGCCCCAGCGCCAGAACCTGGACCTGCGCCGCCTGCTGGACGATCTGGCCTTCCACGATTTGGCTGTCACCCTCCACCAGGAGGCGCCTCTGTGGGCCGACCCCGACCTGCTGGCGGCCACCCTGTGGAACCTGCTCGACAACTCCCGGCGTTTTCAGGCCCGGCAGGTGGCGGTGAGCGTTCGCCAGGATGCCACGGACAGCGTGCTGCGCGTGCAGGACGACGGTCAGGGCTGCCCTCCCGAAACCTGTGCCCGGCTGCAGGCATCGCTGCAGCAGCAGACCTACGGCGAGGGCAGCGCCCTGCAGGGCCTGGGGCTGGCATTGGCCGACCTGGTGGCCCGCGCCCACGGAGGCCATGCCAGCCTGCCATGCATGCCGCAAGGCTTTTGCGTGGAGCTGCGCTGGCCCGCCGGGCCGCCGTCTGGCGGCCCCAATGTGTAACAATTATTTTCACCAACCGGCGGGTTCTGCGCCCGCCTTCGAGAGGACCTTTCATGAAGACAACGCGTGCGCCTGCCCCGGGCAGGTGCTCCGCCGCCACGTTGCTGCTGGTGCTGGGCTGCGCCTCGGCAGGCCTGGCGCAGGCCGAAGCCCCCATGACCACCGATGACGCGGGCACCCTGGACCGGGGCGCCTTCAAGGTGGAGGGCACCCTCCACCGCGACAACCGCGCGCGCGGTGCCGATCTGGCGCTGGGCGCAGGCGTGGCCGAAGGGCTGGAGCTGGGCGTGGCGCTGTCCCGCGACAAGGACCGGCAGACCCGCAACGCCGTGGAGTTGCAAGGCCAGGGCCTGACCGTGAAATGGGTGCCCCTCCAGGCCGACGCCGGCTGGTCGCTGGGCGCGCGGCTGGACCTGAACTACCCCCGCACGCACACCGACGCAGCCCCACAGCCTGTGAGCACCCGGGAACGTGCCCTCCTGGCCCTGGCCACCTACCGCCAGGACCGCTGGGCGCTGCATTTCAACGCAGGCCAGCGCAGCGCCAAGAGCCAGGGCGTGCGCGAGACCGCCGCCACCTGGGCTGCGGGCGCCGAAGCCCCGCTCACGGACGTGCTGCAGCTGACCGCAGAGATCCACGGAGAACAGCGCGCCCGCCCCGACAAGGCCCTGGGCGTGCGCTACACGCTGGCCGAGGGGCTCAAGCTCTCGGCCTCCGCCGGGTGGGGCAGCGGGCGGACATTTGCCCAGGCAGGCGTGGCCTGGGAATTCCATTGAAGGTTGTTGACGCGCTCGCTGGGGCCGCGCCCCGCAAGGTGCCGAAACCGGCCCTTCACAGAACCGCCGGGTACAGCGGATTCGCAGCGAGAACTGCCGCGTCTCCTGGGTAATTGCACCGGCGCCAGGCGCCCGGCCCGGGGCTGCGCCCTGCGGGGCACAATCGGCCCATGCCGCCCCTTGCACCCCGCCCAACCCACCCGGCCCCGCACTGCGCATGGGCGCGCGCCGCCCGATGACGGCCCCCGTCCCCGGCCACTTTCAGCCCCGCATCACGCTCATGACCCTCGGCCGCGGCCAGGGCCTGCTGGGCATGGCGCCCCACGGCCGCCTGGGCCCGCGCGGCGACAGCGTGACGCTGGCGCAGATCGACTTCACCTACCGCACGGAGGGCGGCGCCACCTGGCACGAAAGCGCGCCCACCTCCATCCTGGGCGGGCGCCCCGCAGAGGTGCTGGAGCTGTTTGACACCGGCGGCCCGGTGGTGCGCCTGCAGCGCAACCTGGCGGCCGAGGCGGACGCGATGGACCGCGTGTGGGACCTGGGCCTGATCCCTGTGGATGCCGGCAAGCTCCAGTGGCGCCACCGCGCCGCGGCCAGCAGCCTGGGCCCCGTGTGGACGCTGGCGCAGGAGGCGCAGTTTGGCGACTTCTGGGCCGACGTGGTGCCGCAGCTGCGCGCCGAGGGCTGGAGCGTGGTGGTGCACCCCGGCTTTGCGCACGAAAGCGTGCCCGTGCTGCGCTGGAAGCTGCACATCGCCCCCCACACCGGCGAGCTGCTGGGCAAGGAGGTGGATGGACCGCTGGCCCCACGCGAGCGCCCCGTGCAAAAGCTCATGCTGCCCGAGCGCGAAGGCGCCTGGCTGCTGACCCTGGGCATCGAGATCGACGGCGAAACCCTGGACCTGGCCCCGCTGCTGGCCGACCTGCTGCGCCGCGACCCGCGCTGGCTGAACGCGCAGCAGATGGCGGCCATTGACGACCTGGCCCTCATCAAGCTGCGCGCCCCCGGCGGCAAGCGCATCGAGGCGCCCGCCGGGCCGCTCAAGGCCATTGTGGGCGCCATGGTGGACCTGCTGACCGACCCCACGCGCAACCAGCGCCAGGACGGCGACCCACTGCACCTGGGCGCCTGGGAGGCGCGCCGCATCGAGGCCCTGCGCGCCGGGCTGGTACAGGTCCACCGCGTGGGCACCGTGAACGGCTGGAGCAACGACTGGCAGCTGCAGGGCGACGCCGGCCTGGCGCAGCTGGCCCAGCGCCTGCGCCGCATCGGCACGCCCCAGCCCGTGGCCGCACCGCAGGGCCTGCAAGTGCAACTGCGCCCCTACCAGCTGGAGGGCCTCGCCTGGCTCCAGTACCTGCGCGAACAGGGCCTCTCCGGCATCCTGGCCGACGACATGGGCCTGGGCAAGACGGCGCAGGCGCTGGCGCATGTGCTGGTGGAGAAGGAAGCCGGCCGGCTCACGCGCCCGGCGTTGGTCGTGCTCCCCACCTCGCTGCTCTTCAACTGGCAGGCCGAGGCCGCGCGCATGGCGCCCGGCCTGCGCGTGCTGGCGCTGCACGGGCCGGACCGCGGCCGGCGCTACCTGCAGATCGCCCAGCACGACCTGGTGCTGACCACCTACCCGCTGCTGTGGCGCGACGTGGACGCGCTGGCCGCGCAGCCGTTCCACCTGCTGATCCTGGACGAGGCGCAGATGGTGAAGAACGCCGGCAGCCGCAGCGCCCGCGCCCTGCGCCGCCTGCAGGCCCCGCACCTGCTGTGCCTGACCGGCACGCCGCTCGAAAACCACCTGGGCGAGCTGTGGGCGCAGTTTGACTTTCTGATGCCCGGCTTTCTGGGCGATGTGCGCAGCTTCAACGCCCGCTGGCGCAAGCCCATCGAGGAAAACGGCGAAACCCTGCGCGCCCAGCTGCTGGCCCAGCGCGTGCGCCCCTTCATCCTGCGCCGCCGCAAGCAGGACGTGGCCACCGAGCTGCCCCCGCGCACCGAAAGCATCCTGCGCGTGCAGCTGCAGGGCAAGCAGCGCGAGCTGTACGAGGCCGTGCGCACGGCGGCCGACAAGCAGGTGCGCCGCGCGCTGGAGCGCCAGGGCTTTGACGGGGCGCAGATCGCCATCCTGGATGCGTTGCTCAAGCTGCGCCAAGTCTGCTGCGACCCGCGGCTCGTCAAAGGGACCACCAAGACCGCCCACACCATGGAGCGCGCCAAGCTCGAACTGCTGGCCGACCTGCTGCCCCCGCTGGTGGAGGAAGGCCGCCGCGTGCTGGTGTTCTCGCAGTTCACCGAGATGCTGACCCTGGCGGCCGAGCAGCTCGACACCTTGGCCCTGCCCTACCTCACCCTCACCGGCCAGACGCCGCCGCGCGAGCGGGGGGCCGTGGTGAAGCGCTTTCAGGCGCAGGGCGCGGGCAGCGCCCCCATCCTGCTGGTGAGCCTCAAGGCCGGCGGCGTGGGCCTGAACCTCACGGCCGCCGACACGGTGGTCCACCTCGACCCGTGGTGGAACCCCGCCGTGCAGGAACAGGCCACCGCCCGCGCCCACCGCATCGGGCAGGACCAGCCGGTGTTCGTCTACCAGCTGGTGGTGGAAGGCAGCATCGAGGAGCGCATGCTGGAGCTGCAGGCCCGCAAGGCGGCGCTGGCCAGCGGCGTGCTGGGCCATGACGCGGCCGGCGCGGTGAAGTTCAGCGAGGCCGACTTGCACGCGCTGCTGGCGCCGCTGGCGGAGCCGGCCAACAACCCGCTGGGCATTCCCGGCGAGGACGCGCGCCGCTGGGGCAGCACCGGCAAGCGGCGGGCCCGCGCGCTGCAGCCGCCGGAAAATTGAGGCATTTTTGGCCTCTAGCGCTTACCCATCAATCGCTAACAGCTATTAAATCAATAGCAACCGTACGCACTGCTTTGTGCCCGCAATGACGCAGAATTCAAAAGCAAGCTTCGGAGTGCGCCGCGGGGGCGCCGTCCCTAGAGTGGCCGGCATCCCTTCTTTTCTTTCGGAGCCTGCCATGCTGTCGACTGCCACCGCCCGCCCTTCGCCCCTGCGCCCTTCGCCACTGCGCCCGTTCACCGCTGCCATGCCGCACACCGTTCCGTCCGCCAAAGCCCAGCAGGCCGCCGCCACCCAGGCCGACCCGCGCTGGGCCGCTGTGGTCGCCCGCAGCGCGGCGGCGGACGGGAGCTTCTGGTATTCCGTGCAGACCACCGGGGTGTACTGCCGCCCCAGCTGCGCGGCGCGCACGCCCCGGCCGGAGAACGTGCGCTTTCACGCCAGCTGCGCCGAGGCCGAACGCGCAGGCTTTCGGCCCTGCCAGCGCTGCAAGCCGCAGCAGCCCTCGGCCCAGGCCCACCACGCCGGCTGGGTCACGCAGGCCTGCCGCATCATTGAGGCCGACGCCGCCGAGGGCCGGGCGACCACGCTGGGCGCGCTGGCGGCGCGCCTGGGGCTGAGCAGCTCGCACCTTCACCGCGTCTTCAAGCAGGCCACGGGGCTCACGCCGCGGGCCTACGCGGCCGCACAGCGCGAGCAGCGCGTGCGCAGCGCCTTGGGGCAGCCCGGCGCGGATTCGGTCACCGACGCCATCTACGGCGCGGGCTACCAGTCCAGCAGCCGCTTCTACGAGAAGTCCGCCCAGGTGCTGGGCATGACGCCCACCCGCTACCGCGCGGGCGGCGCGGCCCAGCGCATCCGCTTTGCGGTGGGGCAGTGCTCGCTGGGCGCGATCCTGGTCGCGCACAGCGGCCAGGGCCTGTGCGCCATCCTGCTGGGCGACGATCCCGACGCCCTGGTGCGCGACCTGCAGGACCGGTTCGCGCAGGCCGAGCTGGTGGGCGGCGATGCCGACTACGAAGCGCTGGTGGCGCGGGTCGTGGCCTTTGTCGAGGCGCCCGGGCTGGGGCTGGACTTGCCGCTGGATGTGCGGGGCACGGCCTTTCAGCAGCGGGTGTGGCAGGCGCTGCGCACCATTCCCGCCGGGCAGACGGCCAGCTACGCCGAGATTGCCGCGCGCATCGGTGCGCCCGCGGCCACCCGCGCGGTGGCCCAGGCCTGCGGCGCCAACGCGCTGGCCGTGGCCATACCGTGCCACCGCGTGGTGCGAAGCGACGGCGCCCTGTCGGGCTACCGCTGGGGCGTGGAACGCAAGCGGGCATTGCTGGAGCGCGAGGCCGGTGCTGCACAGCCGCACGGCGTGGCGCGGGAGAAGGCGGCATGAGCGCTGCCCTGCCCCATCCTGCACGACCCGACGCCATGCCCTGGCCCACCCGCGTGGCGGCCATCGACTGGGCGCAGGCGGTCGACGACCTGCACACCCAGGGCCACGCCGTGCTGCCGCAACTGCTGGACGCGGCGCAATGCGCGGCCCTGGCGGCGCTGTACCGCCGCGCCGGCCCGCCGCTGTTTCGCAGCCGCGTGGTGATGCAGCGCCACGGCTTCGGCCTGGGCGAATACCAGTACTTCAGCTACCCGCTGCCGGATGTGGTGGCCGGGCTGCGGGATGCGCTGTACCCCCAGTTGCAGCCCATTGCCAACCACTGGAATACCGCCATGGGCCTGGCCGTGCGCTACCCGGCGCGGCATGCCGACTTCATCGCCCGCTGCCATGCGGCAGGCCAGCTGCGCCCCACCCCGCTGCTGCTGCAGTACGGGCCGGGCGACTACAACTGCCTGCACCAGGACCTGTATGGCGAGCACGTGTTCCCGCTGCAGGTGGCCGTCCTGCTGTCGGAGCCGGGGCGCGACTTCACCGGCGGCGAGTTCGTGCTGACCGAGCAGCGCCCGCGCATGCAGTCGCGTGCCGAGGTCGTGCCGCTGCGCCAGGGCGATGCGGTCGCGTTCGCGGTGCACCACCGGCCGGTGCAGGGGACGCGGGGCACGTACCGCGTGAACATGCGGCACGGCGTGAGCCGCGTGCGCTCGGGGCAGCGCCATACCGTGGGCATCATCTTTCATGATGCTGAATAGAGTGACACCCCCTGGGTCGCCTGCGGCGCCTTCACCCCTCTCTCGCTGCGCGGGAGGGGGACGCACCCGGTGGCCTGGCAAAGCCAGTTCCACGGGTGCACGCGTGGGGCTGCGCCCGTTGCCACGTGCTGTCGCAATGGCATGCGACGACAAAAAGCCATGACCTTCGACCTGTTCGACGATCTGCCCTCCGCCCCGCAAGCGCCCGAGTGGCTGGAACCGGGTGCCGTGGTGCTGCGTGGCTTTGCCTTGGAGCAGGCGGCAGCCCTGCTGGAGGCCGTCGATGCCATCACGGCACAGGCTCCCTTCCGCCATCTCATCACGCCCGGCGGCAAGCGCATGTCCGTGGCCATGACGAACTGCGGGCCGCTGGGCTGGATCAGCGACCGCAGCGGGTACCGCTACGGCCCGGTGGACCCGGATACGGGCGAGCGCTGGCCCGCCATGCCGCCGATCTTTCAGCAACTGGCCCGCGATGCCGCCGAAGCGGCAGGCTACCCAGGCTTTGCGCCGGACGCCTGCCTCATCAACCGCTACGCGCCCGGCACGCGCCTGTCGCTGCACCAGGACCGCGACGAAGGCCACTACGCGCACCCCATCGTGTCGGTGTCGCTGGGCATTCCCGCGATGTTTCTGTGGGGCGGCGCTGAGCGCGCCGACAAGGCGCGGCGCGTGCCGCTGCTGCATGGCGATGTGGTGGTGTGGGGCGGGCCGGCGCGGCTGCGCTTTCATGGCGTGCTGCCGCTGCCGGCGGCGCAGCACCCGCTGACGGGCGCGTGCCGCATCAACCTTACCTTCCGCAAAGCCGGCTGATCGCGGCGTGCCGCATCCGGGCGTCCGCGGCCTGAACGGCCGGCGGGACTTGCCGCGAAATAGCCAACAAAATGGCCTGTAGCGCTTATCCCATAAGCGCAAGCAGCTATTAAAAAATGAGCACCCTGCGCGGTGGCCGCCGTGGCACGCGCCGTGCGCCTTTGCCAGAATGGCGGCCATGACCTTGCAAGACACCCCGCGCGTGCCGCCATCCGCCCGCTACTGGCTCATGAAATCGGAGCCCGACGAATGCTCCATCGACGACGCCCTGGCGGCCCCCGGCGCCACCGTGCCGTGGACGGGGGTGCGCAACTACCAGGCCCGCAATTTCCTGCGCGACGCCATGCAGGTGGGCGACGGCGTGCTGTTCTACCACTCCAGCTGCCCCGAGCCCGGCATTGCGGGCATCGCCCAGGTGGCCTCCGGCGTGCGGCCGGACCCGACGCAGTTCGACCCCGCCTCCCCCTACTACGACCCGCAGTCGCGCGACGACGCCCCGCGCTGGCTGTTGCGTGACGTGCAGGCGGTGCGCAAGACGCGGCTGCTCTCGCTGGCCGAGATGCGCCAGCACCCTGCGCTGGAGAACATGCGCGTGCTGCAGCGGGGGAACCGGCTGTCCATCACCCCCGTGGAGCCGGCGGAGTGGGCCGCGGTGCTGCAGATGCTGTAGTTGCGGCCGCTGCGGCGGCGCCGGGCCGCCCGGTGAAGGCGCCCGGTGAAGGCGCCCGATTAAGGCGCCTGGCGCACGGCCATGGCGGCGCGCGCCTGCTCCCGCAGCTTGGCCAGGTATTCCCGGTCCAGCCACAGCCACAGCAGCACCGGCGCCAGCGCCGTGAAGATGAAGAGGTTGAAGTGGTACAGAAAGGCCACCACGTCGGCCACCCACTGGGGCGACCCGGTCTGCACGAACACCTCGGGGCCGGCGCGGTTGAGGACATCGTTGCACCACTGCACGGCCACGTTCAGGGCCTGCACCGGCAGCATGGCCAAGGAGCCGATGAGCAGCTTGCGCCCCCAGTGGCGGGGAAACGAGGCCAGCAGCAACGCCCACAGCAGCACGATGCCGTAGCCCAGCATGCGGTAGTCCAGCATGGGCGCGAGCTTGCCCGAGCGGAACTGGCCGTTCTGCACCGATACCACCTTGAGCGTGGTGTTCAGCACCCCCACGGTGCCATCGCGCGTGTAGCTCAGCGCCCAGTTGAAAATGGAGGAAGCCGCCTCGCCCGCCAGGTAGAACACGGGCACGGAGAACTGGGCCGCCAGGTAGTACCACAGGGGCATGAGGCACAGCAGGCTGGCAATGGCCACCAGCAGGAAACGGCCGAGCGAACTAAGCTGCATGGGCAACGGGAGGTTGGTCGGAAGGGGGCGGCGTCTGGCGGGCGATCCAGCGGATCCAGAGCATCCAGACCACCAGCACGTCCAGCATGATGAGCGCCTGCCAGAGGTACAGGTGGGCAAACTCGAACACGGCCATGTTCCACTTGCCCAGGTAATACAGGCTGATGATGCGCAGCAAGTTCACCACCTGCACGGCGGCAATGCCGATGGCGATGCCCGCCAGCTTGTGGATCCAGCGCGAGGGAAACGCGATCATGCCCGCGATCAGGATGATGGCGGCCTCCACCCCGTTGCAGCCGGCCTCGATGGAAACGGCAAACCCGCTGGCCTTGCTCATCAGGATGCGGCCATGGTGCGCCACGTCGGAGTCCAGCGGCGTCATGAGCGCGGCGCTGGCCGTGGCCAGCAGGCTGGTCCAGGGCTCTACGGCCACGCGCTGCACGTCGTCCAGCATGTCGATGCGAAAGAGGACTGCCAGCACGGCAATGAAAATCAGGAAAAATCGAACCATACGCCGCCGAAAGAAACCGGTGGAGCGCCCACCGTCGCGATGCCCCTTGCGCCCGTCAAAGTGACGCGAAGAATATCAGAAGGCCCCGCGAACACCCAAAGCCGAAATCGCCAATGGGCTTAGCGCCGACCCCGGCCGGGCCGCAGCCTTACAACGGCGGCGCGGCGTACACCAGCACCTTAAGCGCCCGCTCCGGCTGCGCGTCCGCGAACACGGCGGGGTTGGCCACGCGCTCCACGAAGGCCAGTTCGGGCGCCAGTTCGCGCACCTGCTGCTGCAGGAAGGCGGTGTCCAGCTCCGGCGCGTTCAGGCACAGCAGCGCATGGCCGCCGGGCGCCAGCAGGTCGGGCAGGCGCCGGATGAGGCGGGCGTAGTCCTTGGTGGCCACGAAGCTGCCCTTCTGGTAGCTGGGCGGGTCCACGATGACAAGGCCGTAGGGCCCGCTGCGCGTAATCTTGCCCCAGCTGCTGAAGATGTCGTGGGCCAGGAAGCTGGCGCCCGCCGAGAGCCCGTTGAGCTGGTGGTTCTGCTGCCCGGTGCCGATGGCCCCGTGGCTCATGTCCACGTTGACCACCTGGCGCGCGCCCGCCTGAAGCGCCACCACCGAGAACGCACAGGTGTAGGCAAACAGGTTCAGCACCTTCAGCCCCGGGCGGTCGCCGCGGCGGGCGGCCACATGCTCGCGCACCCAGCGCCGGCCCTCGGCCATGTCGAGAAAAAGGCCGTGGTTCTGCCCGCGCAGCACCTGCACGCGGTAGCGGGCCCCGGCCTCGGTCACGGTGTGCGGGTCGGGCACGGCGCCGGCCATCAGGCGCGTCTCGCTGCGGCCCTCCACCCGCAAGGCCTCGCCGCGGTGCTGGAACACCCAGTTCAGCGGTTCGCCCGCCGGGGCAATCTGCGCCCAGCGGGCCTGCAGGGCCTCGTTCACGGCGGCCAGTTCCGGCTCGGTCACCGGTGCAAAGCTGGTCAGCACGAAGACCGGCGGGTAGGCGTCCAGCGACCACTGCTCGCAGCCCGGGTGCCGCCCGCCGCGGCCGTGGAAGATGCGCACCGCATCGGTGGGCAGGGGCATGGCCGCAATGGCGTCGAGCAGGGCTTGCATGGGCAGTGGAGCGGGGTTCAAGAAGGGCTGAAACAAAAATGGGCTCTGGCGCTTGCGCAATCTGCGCCAGCAGCTACGGATTTCATAGCACCCGCTGATTATCCCCCCGGCCCGCATACTCCACCAGCCACTGCCCGAGCGCGGTGCGCAGCTTGAAGCGCTGCGGGTAGGCCCCCGCGGTCACGCCACGCAGGCGTGCGCTCTGCGCCCGGCAGCCCCAGCCCGTGCCACCGCACGGGGCACGCGGGGTGAGAGCAACCCGCGCGGCACGCGCGGTGGCGATCTTGCCACTGCTTGTGGCCATATCGCCACCACGCCCCCGGGTTACCCGGCAGTAGCATGCCCTGCGCCCATCCGCAGTGCCCCACTGCGGCCAGCGGCTGCCGCCCATCACAACAGCACACCCTGCACCGGAGACACGACACCATGCCATTCCCTCGCTGCCCCCAAGCCGCCATCACCCCTCTCGCCGCGGCCTGCTGCGCCGTGCTGCTCCTGGCCGGCTGCGCCGCCACCAGCCCCGGCGCGGGAGGCACCGACCGCAGCGTGACGATCCAGCGCACCACCTACGGGATCCCGCACATCACCGCGCAAGACCCTGAATCGCTGGCCTACGGCGTGGCGTACGCCTACGCCCAGGACAACGTGTGCATGACCGCCGACCAGCTCGTGACCGCACGGGGGCAGCGCAGCGCCACGTTTGGCGCCCGGACCACCGGCCTGCTGGGCCGCCGCTATCTGCCCAACGAGCAGATCGACCTGTTCATGGCGGCGCACATGAACGACGCGGCGCTGGCGCGCAGCTGGGCGGCCACCAGTGCACAGGCCCAGGCCATGGCCCGCGGCTACGTTGCAGGCTACAACCGCTACCTGGCCGATAACGCCGCCACCCTGCCCGACGCCTGCCGCGGCAAGCCCTGGGTCCAGCCCATGACGCTGGTGCAGTACCGCCGCATGGCCGAGGTGCTGGCCGTGCAGGCCGGCGTTGCTGCGCTGGCCGACGGCGTGCTGGCCGCACAGCCGCCCGTGCCGTCGGCCCAGGCGCCAGCCGCCGTGGACCTGGCCGGGGCAGCCCAGGCCCTGCGCGAGATCGGCCTGCTGGACTCGCCGCTGGGCTCCAACGCCTGGGCCTTCGGCAAGGAGGTGACGGCCAACGGCAGCGGCATGCTGCTGGGCAACCCGCACTTCCCGTGGAGCGGGCCCAACCGCTTCTACGAAATGCACCTGACGATCCCCGGCCAGATGGACGTGATGGGCGTGGGCATCGGCACCTACCCGATGGTGTCCATCGGCTTCAACAAGGACGTGGCCTGGTCGCACACCGTCTCCACCGGCAAGCGCTTCACCCTGTACGAACTGGCCCTGGACCCCGCCGACCCGACCACCTACCTGGTGGACGGCCGCCCCGAGAAGATGACCGCCCGCAAGGTCAGCGCCCAGGTCCCCGGCCCCGACGGCCAGTTGCAGGCGCGCGAGCACACCGTGTGGTCCACCCGCTGGGGCCCGCTGGTGGTCGTGCCCCGCGCCGGTCTGGCATGGAGCGCCAAGACGGCCTACGCCCTGCGCGACGCCAACGCAGGCAACACCCGCATGATGGACGCCGTGCTGGCCTTCGGCCGCGCCCACTCGGTGCAGGACCTGCACCAGGCGCATGCCACGCTGGGCCTGCCCTGGGTGAATACGCTGGCGGCCGACCGCCAGGGCCAGGCCATGTATGCGGACGTGAGCGTGGTGCCCGATGTGGACGCCGCCCAGCTCGCCCGTTGCACCCCCAGCCCCGCCGCTGCGGCGCTGCGCTCCGCCGCCGGCCTGGTGGTGCTCAACGGCGCGCGCACCGATTGCGCCTGGCACGCCGACAGCGCCTCGCCCGTGCCAGGGCTCATCCCCATCGGCCGCATGCCCGTGGCCTTCCGCACGGACTGGGTGCACAACAGCAACGACAGCTTTGTCTACACCCACCCAGGCCAGAAATTTGAGGGCATCTCGCCCCTGGTGGGCGATGCCAGCCTCACCCGCCCGCGCACGCGCGCCGGACTGGCCGAGATCCCCGAGATGCTGGGCCGCGGCAAGGTCACGCTCCAAGCCATCCAGGACCAGTTGTTCCAGAACCGCAACTTCATGGCCCAGGTGGTCGTGCCGGACCTGCTGGCCGCCTGCGACAAGGCGCCCACCGCCGAATCGCGCGACGGCTGCGCGGCCCTCCGGGGCTGGGACCGCCGCAACAACCTGGAAGCCCGCGGCGCCCACGTGTTCCGCGAGTTCTGGCGCACGGCGCGCAACATCCCCGGCGTGCACCGCGTGCCCTTCGATCCCGCGCAGCCGGTGGCCACGCCCGCCGGGCTGAACCTGGCCGACGCCGCCACGGCCGCCAAGATCTGGGACGCCCTGGACGGGGCCGTCAAGACCGTCCGCGCCAGCGGCTTCGCGCTGGACGCCACACTGGGCAGCGTGCAGCGCCCGGACATCACCGAGGAACCCATCGGGCTGCACGGCGGCGAGGAGTTCGAAGGCGTGCTCAACAACCTGGGCCGCCAGGAGCCCGCCCCTCTGAATGCCCGGGGCCTGCGGGTCGATTACGGCACCAGCTATGTGCAGACCGTGACCTTCGATGCCAACGGCCCGGTGGCCCAGGCCATCCTCACCTACGGCCAGTCCACCAACCCCGCCTCGCCCCACGCCAACGACCAGATGCGCGAGTTCTCGGCCAAGCGCTGGCATGCCCTGCCCTTCCACCCGCAGGACGTGGCCCGCGAGCGCATCGGGGAGCCGTTGCGGCTGGTGCGGCCCTGAGAGGCGCCCAGGAAAAGATTTTTAACAGCCACCGAGCGCCTGGCGGCCCCTTCACGCCGGTACAGTGAGAAACAGCGAGCCCACTTCCGGGCCGCCACGCCCCTTGAAGGAATTACATGCTGTCTATCCTCGGAACCATCGTCGTCGGCTTCGTCGTCGGGCTCATCGCGCGCGCCGTGAAGCCGGGCAACGACAGCCTCGGCTGGATCATGACCACGGTGCTGGGGGTCGCCGGCTCCCTGCTGGCCAGCTATGCGGGCACGGCCATGGGCTGGTACGCCGCCGGTACGCCCGCGGGCTGGATTGCATCCATCATCGGCGCCATCGTGCTGCTGGTGATCTACGGGCTGTTCAAGAAGGCCTGATCGCCGCGGCCCTTCGGGGCCACCGAAGGCATTTGATGAAAATCGGCCTCCAACGCCCGTCCATCAAGCGCCACCAGCTATTCAAATGATAGCAATCACTGTTGCAGCGCCACATGCTGCAGCAGCATGACCGTCTTGCCGTCCTGGATCCTGCCGCTGGCAATGCCCGCGAGCGCTTCGTCCAGCGGCATCTCGATGACCTCGATGTCTTCGCCCTCCTCCTGCATGCCGCCACCGGCCAGAACCCGGTCGGACGGCTCGTACTCCGCCACGAAGAAGTGCAGCTTCTCGGTGACCGAGCCCGGGCTCATGTAGGCCTCGAACACCTTGCGGGGCTGCCGCACGCGGTAGCCGGTCTCCTCCTCGGCCTCGCGCCGGATGCAGGTTTCTGGGTCTTCGCCGTCCAGCAGGCCCGCGCAGGCCTCCACCAGCATGCCGTCGGAAGAGCCGTTGAGAAACGCCGGCAACCGGAACTGGCGCGTGAGCACCACCGTGCGCCGGCGCGGGTCGAACAGCAGCAGCGCCGCGCCATTGCCCCGGTCGTAGGCCTCGCGCGACAAGGTCTGCCATTGCCCGTCGCGGCGGCGCAGGTCGAAGGTCACCTTGCGCAGCGTGTACCAGTGGTCGGACAGCGTCTGCACCGCATGCAGCCGCACCCGCTCCGTGCTGACGGGCACCGGCGCGGGAACCGGGCGGTGGGGGCTGGCCACAGGGGCTGGCGAAGAAGGTAGGTGAGAGCGGGCGTCGGGCATGTCGGTTTGCACTCCGTTGTTTCGTGCAATATCATGCACAAACACGTAATTTCATGCAAGCCTACGCCCCACCATGCTCACCACCCAACGGAAACAACTCATCCTGGAACGCCTGCGCCAGAGCGGCCAGATCGTCGCCAAGGCCCTGAGCGAAGAGCTCGGTATCTCCGAAGACACCGTGCGGCGCGACCTGCGGGAGCTGGCGGCCGAAGGCCTGCTGCAGCGGGTGCACGGCGGCGCCCTGCCCGCTTCAGCCGCCACGGGCAACCTGCAGGTGCGCGAGCAACTCGCGCCGGAGGAAAAACGCGCACTGGGCCGCGCAGGGGCGGCGCTGGTGCAGCCCGGCCAGGTGGTGATCCTGGACGGCGGCACCACCTCGCTGCAAGTGGTGCAGCACTTGCCGCTGCACCTTCAGGCCACGGTCGTCACGCACAGCCCCACGGTGGCCGCAGCGCTGGCCGCGCACACCGGCATCGAGGTGCTGGTGCTGGGCGGCCGTCTGTTCCGCCATTCGATGGTGAACGTGGGCGCCACCGTGGTCGAGGCAGCAGCCCAGCTGCGCGCCGACCTGTACCTGATGGGCGTGACCGGCGTGCATGCCGAAGCCGGCCTCACCACGGGCGATTTCGAGGAAGCCGCCGTCAAGCGGGCCCTGCACCGCCGCGCCGCCGAAACCGTGGTGCTGGCCTCGTCCGACAAGCTGGGCGCCGCGTCCGCCTTTACCGTGGCGCCTTTGCAGTCGCTGGCAAGCCTGGTGGTGCCTGCCGGCACGCCGCCGCGCATGCGCAAGGCGCTGGAAGCCGCCGGGGCGCCGGTGCGCGTGGCACCGGGCTGACAGCCAGCCCCTGCAGCGCCCCGCCGGGATTCCGCCTCTTCGGCTGGCAGATAGCTGAAGACCTTCTTAGAGATCGACCCGCACCACGCCGTTGCGTGTCGTGATGAACAGGGCGGTGCCGTTCACGGCAACGCCTTCTGGCGGCGGGATCGCCCCGGGCAACGCGCCCGGCAGAAAACCATAGGTGCCGGGCGTACCGACCACGGTGCTCACCAGCCCGCCGGCGTTGATTTTTCGCACCACCGCGTTGTTGCGATCCGCGACGTACAGGTTGTCCTGCGCATCGGCCTTGACATCCACAGGCCACCAGAACTTCGCTTGCGCTGACGCCCCATCCCGGTGGCCCGTCACGCCGGGCTGACCTGCCAGCGTACTGACCCCGCCGGCTGGAGTGATCTTGCGGATCACATGGTTGCCCTTGTCTGCAACGTAGAGGTTGCCCGCCGAATCCAGGGTACCGCCCCCAATCGAGGAGAACTGCGCTGAACTGCCCGCACCATCCGCATGGCCCCGCACGCTGGCCTGGCCCGCAAGCAACTGAACGGCTCCGTTCACAGCGATTTTGTAGATAGCGCTGTACTGCCGGACGGGAATGTAGATGGGTGAGCCTGCCATTGGCTCCACGAAGCCGGCGGCCACATAGACAGAGCCCGCGCCGTCCAGCGCCAGCACTTTCAACCCATCGGGAAGGCTCTCGCCCCCTTCAAAAAAGACCTTGACGCCGCCATCGGGAGCCACGACACGGATGCGCCTGCCACCACCGACGTAGGTGTTGCCCTGCTTGTCTACCGCGGTTCCTGTCATGCCATCCCTGTCGTCGGGCATGCGCACCAAGGTGGTCGTGCGGCCAGCAGGAGTGATGCGGCGCAAATAGAAGGACTCTGCCAGGTGATCTGGCAACTGGGAGTTGGCCTCGGTGAAACGGTCGAGCACCAACACGTTGCCGCTCGGGTCGACCGCCGGGCTGCGCGGATCAGAAAACCGCGCCGCACTGCCCTCGCCATCGGCATCACCCACCAAACCTCGTGAGCCAGCGTAGGCGCTTTCGGCCCCCTGGGCGTCAATTTTCAAGATCGCAGGGCTGCCCAACACCGGAGCGTTCTGACTGCTCCCCAACGCAGACAAGAAGTAGCTGCCTGCGGCATCCCGCGCAAACCCTGTCGGGCTGTAAGACCAGCCAGAAGCCCCATTTTGCGTGGGCGGGCGCACAGTGGAGACCAGGCCCGTGGGCGTGATCTTGCGCAAGGCACCGTTGCCTTCCAGTACATACAAATTGTCCGAACCGTCGCGCACGATGGCCTGAAGCTCTGCGAAGCGCGCATCCGTGCCCTGACCATCGATGGCAACGCCGGCCGTGCCATTGCCTGCGAACACGGACATCTCGCCCGTGGGCGTCACCTTGCGGATCATCGGCTGGTTGCGGTCAGCAATAAATATGTTGCCTTTGCTGTCTGCGACCAGGCTGGAAGGCAAATAGACAAACGAGAAAGCCGGCGTAGCGATCCCTTGGGAACTGATGGAGGCTACGACGGTCACTGCCTGCCCGTCAGTCCCCAATTTGCGCAACGTGTTGTTGGCAATGAAGTAGACGGTGCCCGCAGCATCCACGGTCAAGGGCTTGTAGTTGGTGCATGTTGCGGGACACCCGACGTCCGCCGAGACATTGGCCAGCGTGCTCACCACCCCTGCGGGCGTGACCTTGCGGATGGTTTCCCCGTTATCTGAGACATACGCGTTGCCACCACCGTCGACTGCGACAAACTGGGGATCCAGAAACTTGCCCGCAGCGCCTGGGCCATCCGCGAAGGCACTGGCCATGTCGCCTCCCGCCACGGTGCTGACGCTGCCCTCGGGCGTGATCCTGCGCAGCGCATGGTTGCCGCGTTCGGCCACCAGCAGGCTGCCTGCCGGGTCCATGGCAAGGCTCTGGACGCCGTTGAACGTAGCCGTGCCACGGGGTCCGTCCAAGTTGCCCAGACCGCTGACATCGCCCGCCAGCAAGGCCATTTTTCCAGCGCCCGAGAGTGGCGGGGTTCCGGTATCGGTGCCGCTGCCCGAACCGCCGCAAGCCTGCAGGAGCAAGGCCGCCGTCAGGGCCGCGGCGTGCCGCGCGAATGGGAGATGAAGGTCGAATTTCAGCATGGGGTCGCGTCAGTAGATGTTGTCAGCGCAGGCCGACCATCGGGTTGCAGAGGGACCATGATAGTTCGGCTCATCCCTTTGGCGGAAACACCCTTGCCGCAGGAATGACGCCCAGAGGACGCCGTCTGGCGCGGTCTTTGGCCGCCCGCCCCTGGAGGCGGACCCGCCTGACACCAACAGGCGCCAAAGGGCTGAGGGGCAGGCTCGGGGCCTCGAACCCACGGCCCGAACACGCAAAAAAGCCCGCACAAAGGCGGGCTTCAAGCCACGGCAGAGCGCGTATCAAGCGCGCGGAACGGGTGCGCCCGAGTTGACGCACAGCGCCAGGTTCAGCGCCTTGATCGCGGTCTTGTAGTCCTCGCGTTCGATCACGAACTGCATGTTCACCTGGCGCAGGGTTTGCGACACGCAGTTCACGTTGACCTCGGCGTCGGCCAGCGCCTGTGCCGCCTTGGCCAGAACGCCGGGAATGCTGATGTTGGAGCCGATGGCGCACACGATGGCGCTGGGCTTGATCGTCACGACCTGGTAGGCCTCCTGCAGTTCGGCCACGAGGGCGGGCGTGACCTGGTTGTCCCACACCAGGTGGGCGATGGAGTTGGCGTTGGTCGCCTTCAGGATGTAGCTCACGCCGTGCTGGCAGAACACGTTCATCAGGCCGGCATCGAAGCCCACGGTACCCACCATGCTGGGGTCATGGATCTCGATCAGCGTGACCTTGTCGGTGCCCGTGACGATCTCCACGCGCGCGCGCTCGCCCACGAAGTCCTTGGTGATGAGCGTGCCGGGGTGGTCGGGCTCGAAGGTGTTCTTCAGGCGGATCGGAATGCCCGCCAGTTCCATGGGCTTGGCGGCCTTGGGGTGGATGGCTTCCATGCCCACGTCGGCCAGTTGGTCGGCCACGTCGTAGTTGGTGGCGCCCACGACAATGGCGTTTTCCAGGCCCACCAGGTTGGGGTCGGCGGACGAGAGGTGGAATTCCTTGTGGATCACGGCCTCGGCGGGGCGCACTTCCACGGCGATCTTGCTGAAGGTGACCTCGGAGTAGCCGCGGTCGAACTCGCGCATGATGCCTTCCGTGCCCTTGGTGTAGCCCGTGGCCACCACCACCTTGTCGGAAAGGTCCAGGCCCTTGAAGCTGTGGGCGATGCGCTCGTCGATCGTCCAGGCTTCGTTGTCGTTGAAGCCGGCCAGGTCCATCAGCACGGCTTTCACGCCGTTGGCCTTGAGGATCTCGACCGAGTTGAACGCGCTGTGCGACTCGCCGATGGAGGCCAGCACCTCGCGCGCCGCCAGCAGCACGTCCTTGCGGCTCAGGTAGCCGCTGGCCAGCACATGCTGCATGGCATTGAGGTATTCACGCGCCTGGCCGATGCGCTGGTCGATGAAGGCATCGGCCACCTCCAGCGACAGGCCCAGGTCCGCATAACCGGCGTTGAGCTTCTTCAGGCTGGCTGCCAGCTGGGTCAAGGCGTCCTGGTAGCCCTTGCCTTCCGCAAACAAGGCATAGATGCCGCGCTCGCCCGTCTTCTTGTGCTCCAGCAGCTGGTTCGTCACCCCCGAGTAGGCCGACACCACATAGATCCGGCCGTAGATGCGCTGGGGATCGTGCAGCATGATGTGGCGCAGCACATCGCCAAAGGCGGTCATGGAAGTGCCGCCGATCTTCTCGACAGAGATCTTGGAGGAAGTTACGTCTTGCATGGACAAGCAAAAAGGAGCAAAAGAAAAAGCAGGCCGGGCCGAGCCTACGACCGGCGGGGCTGGGGAGGGAAGCCCGCTATTTTCGCCCATCTTGGAAGTGCGCCTGGTCACCGGCCGTCTGGAGACGGTTCACGCCACCGCTGCCAGCCCTCGCCCAACCGCACAGCCGCACGCCCCTGGGGTCACAGCTGCCGCCGCAGCGCGTCCGATGGAGGGAAAGCGCCTCGCAGACCCTGGGGACCCTCACTGCGCTTGCACGGCCCCGTCGCGCACCACCCATTGGGCGCCCCAATGCTGTGACCACTGTTGTGCCAAGCGGTTAAAGCTGCCGTCGCGCTTCATGGCGTCCAGCGCCTCCTGCCAGCTGCGAACCACCGCCTGATCGGTGCGCTTGGACATGCCGATGTAGAGGCGGTTGACGAAAAGCTCATAGACCGGCTCGAAGTCTGCGGGGTTCAGGCCCGCATCGCTGGCGGTGGTGGGCAGGTCCATGTCGGTCATGACCAACGCGGTGACCTTGCCTTCGAGCAGCTTGCGGAAGGCGGTCGCCCAGTCGGGCGAGTAATCCAGGTTGTGGAAATCCTTGCCTTTGAGGAACTCCTCTTTGGAGTCCCCCTTGATCACCGCGATGCTGGGCAGCTTGCGCGCCTCATACAGGCTCTTGACGCTGATGCCGCTGCCTCTTTTCACATACAGCACGGCATTGCTGTGGACCAGCGGGCCGACCCAGTGGAACTGGTTTTCTCGGCTGGGCGTGCGTGCCATGGTGAACAGCACGGCATTGGGCTCGGTCTGCAGCGCGGCATAGCTGCGCTCCCAGGAGGTGATGCGGACCTCTGCCTGGTGGCCCGTGCGGGCCAGAATCTCACGCACCACATCGGGGGAGAAGCCTTTGACATCCGCACCGCCCGCATCGTGCTTGTTGGCCGCATCGGTGTAGTTCAGCGGGGGTTCGTGCGCCGTACCGACGATGAGCTGCACGCTGTGCGCCAGCTGCGCGGCCGATGCGCCGGGCCCTTGCCGAACGCGCAGGGACGCGGCGGGGCGCGCCACCTGCTTCTCGCTGGCGCGCGCCATGGGCAGTTCCGGCAGCGCATCGGCGGCGGGAAGACCGGGCACGTGGAACGCGGCCGCCGCGTAGCGCAGCCGGTCGGCGCGGGTTTGCAATGTCTCTGCATGAACGCTGGCGTCGTGCAGAAGCTCGGCGTAGCGCCCGGTCACGGCATCCAGGTGGTCCAGCGAGCTGCTCAGCTGGGAAATGTCGTGCTCCTGCTGCTGGGTGACGGCAGCGATCTCTTCCATCATGTGGGTAACTTGCTGCGAGCTGGCGTTGATCTCGTCCATGGAGTTGGCCACCTGATCGGCCAGCTTGGCCGACTGCGCAATCTTTTCGACGGAGCCCGCGATCAGCGTCTTGATCTCTTTGGCCGCGCTGGCCGAGCGCTGGGCCAGCGTGCGCACCTCTGATGCCACCACCGCAAAGCCCTTGCCCTGCTCGCCCGCACGCGCCGCTTCCACAGCCGCATTGAGCGCCAGGATGTTCGTCTGGAATGCAATGCCATCAATGACGCCAATGATCTCCTCGATCTTCCCCGAGGATTCGCTCAGGGCATCCATGGTGTGGGTCATCTTGCTGACCACCACATTGCCCTGGGTCGCAATGTCGGATGCAAAGCGCACCGACTTTTGAGAATCCGCCGTCTTGCTGCCCGCCTGCTGGACGGTATCGAGCAGGCTGCCGATGTGCGACCGACTTTGTTGCAGCAACTCGGTCTGCTGCGACATGTTGGAGGCCAGATTCAGGTTGTTGGACGAGAAAGTGACCGATTCATGGGCCACAGTTTCGGCCTCTTGCCGGACCAGCCCGATCTTCTCGGCGAGCGAGTCACGCAGGCCGTGGATCGCCGCCAACGCACTGTTTGAATCGCTTGTGGGCGTCCAAGTGGAGGGCGCCAACATGCCAGCGCTCAGATGGGCGATGTGTTCGCTCAACGCGTTGGGGCTGGCCCCCAACTGCCGGGCTACAGAACGGTGCAGACGCATCAGCGCAACACCGACCAGTACCGCCGCCACCAGCACAAGCCACATCAAGCGCTGCCAGGCTGCGTCGGAGGCGCTGGGCGCCGCTTGCAGATCACTGTGCAAGCTCCAGGCGCTGGCAGCCAGCACCACGAAGCTGGCCGCGCAGACAAGGCCCCAGACGAAGAAATGTGAACCTAAGGAGGCTTTGGGTTTCATGCGGGGTCTCACCAAAGGAGTGATTCGTAATGGACCCTAAGCAAACTTGATGCCCGCGGTAACAGAAAGTCACAGCCGCCGGGATGCCTACGCGACCCCTCTTGGCGCAAGTTATCGCCCACAGCCCGCCGCATCTGCATCTATCTGCCGGCAGTCATACCGAAGCGCCGACAAGTACAACGTTTGAAAGACCCAAGCGCCACCTACGGCAGCAGCTTCAAGCCCAGCTCTTTCAAGAAAGCGTTGTGTTTGGCCTTCGCCGCCGCAATCGCTTTCTCAATCTCCACCAACTCGCCGTGGGTGGCCTCCAGGTCAATTTCGGCCTCCCCCACCGCCGTGCTGATGTAGCGCGAGATGTTCAGGTTGAAGTCGTTCTTCTCGATCTCCGCCATCTCCACCCGGCGTGCATAGCGGGCCTCTTCCTCGCGGTACTGGTAGGTGTGGATGATCTTGGCGATGTGCTCATCGGTGAGCTGGTTCTGGCGCTTGCCCTTGGCAAAGTGCTCGGCGGCGTTGATGAACAGCACATCGTCCGGCTTTTTGCATTTCTTCAGCACCAAGATGCACACCGGGATTCCAGTGGAATAGAACAAGTTGGACGGCAGCCCAATCACCGTGTCGATGTGGCCATCCAGCAGTAGCTTCTTGCGAATGCGCTCCTCTGCCCCGCCCCGGAACAGCACTCCGTGCGGCAGGATGATGGCCATCACGCCCTCGTCCTTCAGGAAGTGAAAGCCGTGCAGCAAAAAAGCAAAGTCGGCGGCGGACTTGGGTGCCAGGCCGTGGCTTTTAAAACGCACATCGTCCGCCATCGCCTCGCCCGGCTCCCAGCGGTAGCTGAAGGGCGGGTTCGCCACAATCGCATCAAACGCGGGTTTCTTGGCCGGGTTCGGCTCGCGCAGCATGTCCCAGTCGTTGGCCAGCGTGTCGCCGTGGAAGATTTCAAACTCCGTGTCCTTCACCCCGTGCAGCAGCATGTTCATGCGCGCCAGGTTGTAGGTGGTGATGTTCTTCTCTTGGCCGTAAATCTTGCCAATGCCATGCGGCCCCATGCGCTTGCGCACGTTCAAAAGCAGCGAGCCCGAGCCACAGGCAAAGTCCATCACGCTTTCCAGCCGTTGCTTTACGCCCGTCTTGGGCTCCTGGCTGTCCAGCGTGACGATAGTCGAGAGGATGTCCGAGATTTGCTGCGGCGTATAAAACTCGCCCGCTTTCTTGCCCGAGCCCGCCGCAAACTGGCCAATCAAGTACTCATACGCATCGCCCAGCGCGTCCACGCTGGTAGAAAAGTCGGCCAGCCCCTCGGCAATTTTCTGAATCACCGCGCACAGCTTGGCATTGCTCTCGGTGTACGTCTTGCCAAGCTTTGGGGATGCCAGATCAACTTCAGAAAACAGCCCGCCAAACGTGCTCTGGAACGACTCGGTTTCGATGTGTTTGAAGCCCTCTTGCAGAGTGTTGAGCAGGCCCGCGTGCTGCGTGCGTGCCATCTGCGCGATGCTGCTCCATAGAAACTCCGGCTTAATCACATAGTGCACCTTGCGGCGCATCTGCTTTTCAAATGCGGGCACATCGGCGGCATTGTCGGCGTACCAAACGGCCAAAGGCACACGTTTGTCATCGCCCGCCAGCGGCAGCTTGGGGTAATCGCTGCCCAGTTCCTTCTTGGCGGCGGTCTCGTAGTTGTCTGACAGATAGCGCAGAAACAGAAACGACAGCATGTAGTCGCGGAAATCGTCCGCGTCCATGGCCCCGCGCAGTTGGTCGGCAATCGCCCACAGCGTTTTGCCCAGCTTGGTTTGGTTTTGTTCGGTCATTTTTTAGGGCGATTTTTGATGCTGCTTTCCAGCGCCTTGAGTTCGGCTTCATCCTGCGCGTCGGCGGCACGCGCTTCTTCGGCTTTGCGGCGCTGATCAAAGTCCAGATACAGCGGCTCCAGCTTTTGCTCCATGCGGGCGTGGCTCACGGTGCCTGCCCCACTGAGCAGCGGGAACCCGTTGGAAACAATGATCTGCCCCACGTTCTCCCGCCAAAAGCCCATGCTGGTGATGGTTTGCCGCTTGGCGCGCAGTTCTGCCGTTTCCAGAAAGATCACCACCAGCCGGTTCAGGGTGTCCACCTCGTCTTCGGTCAGGTAGTTTTTGGCCACCACAATGTCCTGCTTACGCACCTGGGCACCCTTCCAGGTCAGCAGGCCGAAATGCGGGTCGGCAGGGTTGGCGCGGCTCACGATGAGTTCTGCCGCCGTCTTCTGCGTCACCGCATACAGCAGCAGGTTTTGCACCGTGGCAAAAAAGGTCTGCGTGGCCTCATCCGTCTTGTCGTAGTCCGCCGCCAGCGCAAACAGGTCGCGCACCTTTTGGTAAAAGCGCTTTTCCGAGGCCCGTATGTCCCGGATGCGCGCCAGCATCTCGTCAAAGTAGTCGGGGCGGCCATCCGGGTTCTTCAACCGCTCGTCATCCAGCACAAAGCCCTTGACCAGATATTCCTTGAGCACCGTGGACGCCCAGCGGCGGAACTGCACGCCACGCGGCGAGCGCACGCGGTAGCCCACGGCCAGGATGGCGTCGAGGCTATAGAGCGTGACAGGCCGCTGCACCTGGCGCGTGCCCTCGGTTTGAACTACCGAGGATTCCTCGGCAGTTGCCTCCCGGCTCAGTTCGCCATCCTCGTAAATGTTCTTGAGGTGCAGCCCGACGTTGTCCGTGCTGACAGCGAACAGCTCTGCCATTTCCCGCTGAGACAGCCAGACGGTTTGGTCTTTGGCGCGCAGTTGAATCAGGCTCTTGCCGTCTTCGGTGGTGTAGAGAATCAGGCTGCTCATGCCGCTACCGCTTCCGCCGAAGGGAAAAGCTGCTGCATCAGCCCTTTTTTGTGGGTCTTGAAAGTTTCGAGTTCTTGGGTGGCGGCGGTGATGAGGGCGTCGAGGGAGGTGAGGCAGTCGGCAATGCACTTTTGCTCAGACACTGAAGGCACGGCAATGCTCAACTCTTTAAAAAATGGAAGGCCAATGGTTTTGATCGTGCTCCCGGTGGCTATCCGTTCAAAAACGGGCTTCATCAACTGAAGCAGGTAATACAAGAACCAATTGCACAGTTTTTGGTTATCGCAGTTCCAAACAATGAAGTGCTGACTAACTGCCATGGGCACGGCCATTACGGCACTCTTGCCAACACCAGCGTCACGACTAATTAATACAGTGCCTGCAGGGTGCAAAACGGCTGAGGAATTTTTTATACCCAGTTCAGAAATATTGGTTTCAGTTTCTGAAATAAAACCTGCATCGAGTCGCTTGGAGTCAGCCAGAGAAACCCATTTAACGCCCCCGCCGTAGTACTCCGGCACGCTCTTGCTTGGAGTGTGACCAGACCCACGCTTTGCCAAGTATTCAAGTTTCTCCACGGCCCAGCCTGTTGCACCTTGAAACTCAGGAAACCGCAGACGCGGTTGGGTTTCTCCTTCGCGGGGGAAAAGCTGCTGCATCAGCCCTTTTTTATGGGTCTTGAGCGCATCCACTTTGCGGGCTTGTGCGGCGATCAGTTCGTCCAAGGAACTCAGGCAGTCGGCGATTTTTTTTTGTTCGGCGGGCCGAGGGATGAGAACTGGGAAATCAAGAAAGGTCTCCGCATGTATGCGCTTTGCAATCCGACTTCCATCAGCCACTTCGCCAACTTTTTCGTAAAACTCTTTTCTTTTTACGTACTCCAGCAAAAATACCGGATTCAGTCCATCAGAGAAGTCAAAACAAGGCAGGTCAACTGTTGACTCATATCCATCTAAGTGATTTGGAATCAAGCCGAAGGCCTGATTCAAAAAATCCAACTTGCTATAGATGAATTGGCCCGCAGAGCGGCGAAAGTATTGTGTGTTTACGCTGCCTTGAATAGTTTCATCTTTTGCAAGAACTCCACCGCCCCAAAGCTTCACAGTGATTTTCTTAGCCAAATCACCTTTGCTGCCGGAGACACGGCTTTCACTCAGGTATTCGCGCAAATATTTCGAATCCCACTCGCCCTGGAATCCTGGAAACCTCAACTTAGGTATCAACGGTTTCTTACCCTTATTGCTCATACGCACTCAACCCCGAAATCTCACGCCCCTGCACCCGCTTTTGCAGCAACGGCACCAACTCTTTCATCAACGCCGTTTCTGCCTGCGCCCGTGCCTTCCAGCCCAAGTCCAGCGGCGCCATCAAATCGCTCAGCGCATCGCCATCAAAAATCATGCGCTGCAAGATGCCTTCCACAAAGGCTTGCAGCGCAGCGGGGGGCAGTTGGTGGCGGGTGGCAATGTCGGCCAGCTCAGCGCTGTCTTTTTCCTTCTTGAATTTTGTGTAGCCCTCGCGGATAGCGGCCTCGCTCAGGCCCTCGCCGGCCTTCAGGGTGTGGATGTAGGCGGCGATGTCTTCGCGCTCGTTCATGAATTTGGCGTCGGACAAGATCAAGCCCAGCAGCTCGTCTTTCGTCATCTTCAGCTTGCCGCCGCCTTGCAGCCCCTGCTGTGAATAGCGGGACATGAGGCCCATGATGTAGTCGTAGTCGATCACGCTGCTGGCAAACAGCACAAATTCAAAGTCGAGCTGGTCCACCGCATCGGTTGCTGCGCCGCCCTGCCCTTCGTTGCCTTTGTCATGCTGGGCTTGTTGCGCTTTGAGGCGCTGGGCGGTCTCCAGGTAGGCACCGCGAAAGGCTTGCAATTGCTCCGCGGGCAGGATGTGGTCGATGGCGGTGGCGTTGTCGTCCGTCAGGTCGGTGTATTGGTCTAACTGAGTTTTCAGGCGCTGCACTTCTTTGAAGTTCCGGATAAAGGCGGCGCGGGCGTCGTCGCCCTTCAGGCTGTGCACGGCCTCGGGGGTGCAGGCCAGGCCCTGGCTTTGCATGAAGTCGGCCAGTTTTTGCACGGCGGCGTCCAGCTTTTGAATGACGACCGGGGCTTTGTCTACCAGCCAGATCTTGCGGGCCTCTTCGTCCGACTTCTCGCCCGAGAACAGGGCAATGGCGGCATCGACATTGGCTTGCTGTTGCCGAAAGTCGAGGATGTTGCCGTAGGGCTTGGTGCCGTTGAGCACGCGGTTGGTGCGTGAGAACGCCTGGATCAAGCCGTGGTGCTTGAGGTTTTTGTCCACATACAAGGTGTTGAGGTATTTGCTGTCAAACCCGGTGAGCAGCATGTCCACCACGATGGTGATGTCGATTTTGTGGTGCGGGGCAGCAGGAAAGGCCTTGCGCAGGTCCGCGTCGGGCCATTGGTGGTCTTTGATGCGCTTTTGTACGTCCTGGTAATACAGGTCGAACTCGCCGATGGAATGGTTGGTTCCGTAGCGCTCGTTGTAGCGCGCCAGGATGGCTTTGAGGGCGGCTTTTTTGCCCTCGGGGTCCACCTGGTTGTCTTCTTTTTCCTGCGGCAGGTCTTCCTGGATTTGCCGCACATCGGCATCGCCCTCGGCCGGGGGTGAGAACACGCAGGCGATGTTGAGCGGCACAAAGGCGGGGTCTGCGGCCTGCTTGGCTTGCTGAATCTCTTCAAGCAGGCGGTGGTATTCAATGGCGTCGTTGATGCTGGCGGTGGCCAGCACGGCGTTGAAGCGGCGGTGAGCGGTGGCGGTGTCGTGCTTGGCCAGAATGGCTTCGATCACGGCCTTTTTGGCCAAGGCCTCGCCGGGCTTGGGTGGGTTTTTACCCTCGGGCTTGTAGTAGTCCACATGAAAACGCAACACGTTGGCGTCTTCAATGGCGTGGGTGATGGTGTAGGCGTGCAGTTGTTTTTGGAACAGGTCTTCGGTGGTGCGGTACTGGCCCGCGTCGCCCTCGTACTGTTTGGCAGTGGCGTTGGCTTCAAAGATGGGCGTGCCCGTAAAGCCGAAGAGTTGCGCCTTGGGGAAGAACTCTTTGATGGCGTCGTGGTTGGCACCAAACTGCGAGCGGTGGCATTCGTCAAAGATGAAGACGACGCGCTTGTTGGCCAGCGGGATCAGTTGCTCTTTGTAGGTGGCCTTGCCGTCTTTCTTTTGCTGCTTGTTGCGCTTGCTGTTCTCGTCCAGCGCCAGGCCCAGCTTCTGGATGGTGGTGACGATGACCTTGTCGGCATAGTCGTCCGACAGCAGGCGGCGCACCAGCGTGGCGGTGTTGGTGTTTTCTTCAACGCAGCCTTCCTGGAAGCGGTTGAATTCCTCGCGGGTCTGGCGGTCCAGGTCTTTGCGGTCCACCACAAAGAGGCATTTCTCCACATCGGGGTTGTCTTTGAGCAGGGTGGACGCCTTGAAGGACGTGAGCGTTTTGCCGCTGCCCGTGGTGTGCCAGATGTAGCCGTTGCCGTTGTTTTGGTGAATGCACTCGACGATGTGCTTGACGGCATAGACCTGGTAGGGCCGCATCATCAGCAGCTTTTGTTCACTGGCCACCAGCACCATGTAGCGGCTGATGGTTTGGCCCAGAGTGCATTTGCCCAGGAACCTGTCGGCAAACGCATCGAGGTGGGTGATCTTCTTGTTGGCCTCGTCCGCAAACTGGTAGATGGGCAAAAACCGCTCGTCCGCATTGAACGCAAAGTGCCGGGCGTTGTTGTTGGCGAAGTAGTAGGTGTTGGTGCGGTTGCTGACGATGAAGAGCTGCACAAAGCTCAGCAGCGTTTTGGTGTAGCCGTTGCCGGGGTCGTTTTTGTAGTCAACGATCTGCTCCATGGCCCGGCGGGGGTTGATGGTGAGCGTTTTTAGCTCCACCTGCACGCACGGCACGCCGTTGATGAGGATGAGCACGTCATACCGGTGGTGGCTGTTGTCGGTGTTGATGCGCAGCTGGTTGACCACCTCGAAGGTGTTCTTGCACCAGTCTTTGAGGTTGACCAGGGTGTAGTTCAGCGGCGTGCCGTCTTCGCGGGTGAAGGCGTTGATGCTGCGCAGGGTTTTGGCGGCGGTGAAAACGTCGGGGGTGACGATGTCGTCCAGCAGGCGGGCAAATTCGCCATCGGTGAGGTGCACACGGTTCAGGGCCTCGAACTTCTCGCGGAAGTTACGCTCCAGCGCGGCGCGATCGCGGATGTCAGGGCGGTATTCGTACTTGAGGCCCTGGAGCTTGCCGATGAAGTCGTATTCGATCTCGTTCTCTTTGACGGCAAGGGCTGCCGATGAAGGTAGTGGGTCGTAGGCGTGCGTGGATGACGACATGGTGACTAACGTTATCGGTCAAAGAAACTGAGCATCGATTGTCACCGCTCCAGCGAGGCTACCAAGGGCGTCAGTGCCTACCCCAAAAATTGAAAAACCGTGACAGCCTCACAAGGCCGCACGGCTTTCAGTTTGCCAAAATAGGAGGCTCGTGCATCGACGACAAGCGGCTTGCGCTTACTCAGCGCCTTGGTGTGGCGTCGTCGTTGCTCACTGGCAACGGCAGCGCTACCGTTGTCTCAGCCTCCAGCCCCCACCGGACCCAGTCGTCGCCAGACAGCTCCGCCGGATGCTTGGTGCGGTCTGATCCGTTGCCGCAGCGCGGGTCCTTGGCCGGGCAGTAAGGGGCGCAGCATTATTTGGCCGCCGCCTTCCAGTCGCGGAACACGTCCAGGTCCACGCCGTCGGGGTAGTTCAGCAGGCCGGGGGTGTGGCCCTTTTTGTTCTTTTCGCCGTACTGCCAGATGATCTGGCGGGTCTGCCGGTCGATGACGATGACGCGGTCGTTCAGGTCATCCACCACCAGGATGTCGCCGGTGTGCGGCAGTTCGCGGGCGATGGAGCTGTGGTCCAGCATGCCCTCGCCTTCCTTCACAAAATACTCCCAGGTGGCCTTGCCGGTGGCGGGATCGAAGATCACCACGCGCCCGGGCTTGGAAAAGTCGGCCACGATGATCTGCTTGCCGTCCACGGTGGGGAAAGCGTCGGACGGATAACGCACGTTGGGCGCTCGCACCGACCACTTCACCACGCCCTCGCGGGTGACCCGCGAGATCCATGAGCCCGATATTTCGGTGAACAGCAGGTCGCCGTTCTCCATGGGCGTGGCTCCGTTGGGGTGGGCCAGCAGCTGCGGCGGCTTGTGCTCGCACTTGCCGGTGGTGCCGAACTGGGTGGCAATCTCCTGGGTCTTGGGGTCGATGACCAGGATGCGGCAGTTGCGGATGTCGGCGGTGATGACCTTGCCATCGGCCAGCAGGTGGGCGTCGTCCGGGTAGTTCAGCAGGTTGGGGCCGCTGCCACGGTGGTCGGGGATGCCGTAGGTCCAGGTGATGGCCTTGTTTTCGTAGTCCACCAGGTGGATGTCGAAGTTGTCTTCCTCGCTCACCGCCAGTTGCAGGCCGTCGGCGGAGAAGTTCACGTCCTCGTTGCCGCGGTAGACCTTGAGGTTGGGCGATGCAAACTCCCACACGATGCGCTTGTCGGGCGTGACCTCGATCAAACGGTTGTTGCGGCGGTCGGCAATGACGATGGGGTACGGCAGCGGCTTGCCCCAGTGCGCCACGGGTTTGGCCCGGCTGCCGGTGACGGGCGGGGGCTTGGGCAGCGTCACGCCGCTGGAGACAGCGCCGGCCCCGGTCATTTCGGGCGTGACCGGCACCTCAATGCCCGTGGTGGTATAGCGGTTGGGTTTGGTCTGGGCCAAGGCGACGGAGCCCAGCGACAAGGCCAGGGTAAGCGCTGTCGCCAAAGAGGTTCTCATGGAAGGTTGAATGGACATGGGAATCACCAACAAAACAAGAAAAGAAAACGGTTCAAGGCAGGCTTTCCAGCACGGGGCGGCCGTTCTGGGGTTGGGCGGCGCGCATGTTGTCGGCAAACCGGCTTTTCCACAGGGCCAGTTGCGCAGCCGACACCTCCACGGGCTGGCGCAGGATGATCCAGTCCACCCCCTCCGTGCAGGGGGGCGCGGTTTCTGAGCCCACGTAGCGGTAGTAGCCCCGCTGCGCGGGCAGCAGGTCGGCAGGGTTGACCGGGGGCACGCCCTCTCCCGCCACCGAGGCACCGGAGGCGGGAATGTGGCTGAACAAGCGCTCCAGCAGCGGATGAGGCTGCCCCAGCCGGAACATCAGCGCCACCGCCAGCAGCTGGCCTTTGGGCCCCCTGTGCAGCAGGTGGGCCGACAGGGGGAAGGTTTCGCCGCCCACCCGGTCCCCTCCCGGGGTGTGGAAATGCACCTGCTGCAAGGCATACCGCTCGCCCCCCACCACCAGCGCACTGCCCCTGGCCACCCGCACGCGCAGGGTGTGGCCGTCGTGGGCCAGCACGGGCCGCGCAGGATGGTAGTCAAATTCCAAGGCGGGCAAGGCCCGCGGGGTGGTGTGCTCGATGGCGATGGGCGACTGGCGGCGGCCGTCCGTGCACCGGTCGGCGGCCTGTACGATGGTAGCGACCGCGGCCCATGCCAAACCGGCAATCACCAGGAGTTTCGGACGGAAGAAGGGCACGGGCGGCAAGGGTCGCGAACCAGGAAGGCGACCAGTCTATGGCGGCAACCTTAAGAGCCGTTGACGATCTTCCATAGCGCCCTTTGAGCACCATCAAAAGATCGTCAACAGGCGCTGAGGGGTTGATGGCGTCTTGGCAATCGACCCGGGGAATGAAGCCCTGTGGACAGCCCTGCTACGTAGAAGCGTGGTGAAGACAAAAAAGCCCGGAGACCGAACCGCCTCCGGGCTTTCGTGCAAGCAGTACGGTGCAAGCCTGTTAGAACGTGTTTGCGTCCGCTGCCGGTGGGGGTGGCGCAGCCTCTTCGGCCTCCAGTCCCCACTGGTCCCAGTCGTCGCCAAACAGCTCGGCCGGATGCTGGGTGCGGTCCGATCCGTTGCCGCACCGCATGGACTTGGCCGGGCAGTAGAGGTCGCAGCCCCAGCACACCCGCTCGGGGTGCGCGGGGGCTTTGGGGAACCTCTTGATGGCGGCCATGGCAGCGATCTCAGGCGGGTGGTGACGACAAAAAGACGACTACGTCACTACTTCTTCTGCGGCGGCACGTCTGTGCAGCTGCCGTGGGCAATCTCCGCCGCCATGCCGATGCTTTCGCCCAGCGTGGGGTGCGGGTGGATGGTCTTGCCGATGTCCACGGCGTCGGCGCCCATCTCGATGGCCAGGGCGATCTCGCCGATCATGTCGCCGGCATGCGTGCCCACGATGCCGCCGCCCAGGATCTTGCCGTGGCCATGGGCCTCGGGCGAGTCGTCGAACAGCAGCTTGGTGTAGCCCTCGTCGCGGCCGTTGGCGATGGCGCGGCCAGAGGCCGTCCAGGGGAACAGGCCCTTCTTCACCTTGATGCCCTGGGCCTTGGCCTGGTCTTCGGTCAGGCCCACCCAGGCGACCTCGGGGTCGGTGTAGGCCACGCTCGGGATCACGCGGGCGTTGAAGGCGGCGGATGCCAGCTCCTTGTTGCCCTGCAGTTCACCGGCGATGACTTCGGCTGCCACGTGCGCTTCATGCACGGCCTTGTGCGCCAGCATGGGCTGGCCCACGATGTCGCCGATGGCGAAGATGTGCGGCACGTTGGTACGCATCTGGATGTCGACGTTGATGAAGCCCCGGTCCGTCACGGCCACGCCGGCCTTTTCGGCGGCGATCTTCTTGCCGTTGGGGGTGCGGCCCACGGCCTGCAGCACCAGGTCGTACACCTGTGGCTCGGGCACCGTCACGCCGTCCTTGGCGGGCGCAAAGCTCACCTTGATGCCTTCGGGGGTGGCCTCGGCCGCCACCGTCTTGGTGTTCAGCATGATGTTGTCGAAGCGCTTGGCATTCATCTTCTGCCACACCTTCACCAGGTCGCGATCGGCGCCCTGCATCAGGCCGTCCATCATCTCGACCACATCGAGGCGCGCACCTAGCGTGCTGTACACCGTGCCCATTTCCAGGCCGATGATGCCGCCGCCCAGGATGAGCATGCGCTTCGGAACACCCTGCTGCAGCGCCAGCGCGCCCGTGGAATCGACCACGCGGGGATCGTCGGGCATGAACGGCAGGCGCACGGCCTGGCTGCCAGCGGCGATGATGGCTTTCTTGAACGCCACCACCTTCGTGGTGCCGGTCTTGTCCTGGCCCGTGCCGGTGGTCTCTTCCACTTCAACGTGGTTGGCGCCCACGAAGTGGCCGTAGCCCCGCACCACCGTCACCTTGCGCATCTTGGCCATGGCGGCCAGGCCGCCGGTCAACTTGCCGATGACCTTTTCCTTGTGGCCGCGCAGCGTGTCCACATTGACCTGGGGCGCGCCAAAGTCGATGCCTGCGGCGGACAGGTGCGAGACCTCGTCCATCACGGCCGCAACGTGCAGCAGCGCCTTGGAGGGGATGCAGCCCACGTTCAGGCACACGCCGCCCAGGGTGGCATAGCGCTCGACCAGCACCACCTTCAGGCCCAGGTCGGCTGCACGGAAGGCGGCCGAATAGCCGCCAGGGCCTCCGCCCAGCACGAGCACGTCGCAGTCCAGATCAGCAGAGCCGCCGAAATTGGATGCTACTGGATTGATAGCTGCTTGCGCTTGCGGTGCGGGCGCTGGAGCCGCTTTTGGTGCTGATTCCGCCGGGGCTGGGGCTGCCGCCGGAGCCGGCGCAGCTGCACCCTCCACGTCCAGCGTGAGCACGACGGAGCCTTCAGCGACCTTGTCGCCCAGCTTCACTTTCAGCTCTTTGACCACGCCCGCGTGGCTGGACGGGATCTCCATGGAGGCCTTGTCGGACTCCACGGTGATCAGGCTCTGCTCGGCCTTGATGGCGTCGCCGGGCTTGACCAGCACTTCGATCACACCCACTTCGGCGAAGTCGCCAATGTCGGGCACCTTGATGTCGATGATTGCCATGTGTTGTGCCCCCGCGTTACATCACGATGCGGCGGAAGTCCGCCAGCAGCGAGGCAAAGTACACGTTGAAGCGTGCGGCGGCAGCGCCGTCGATCACGCGGTGGTCCCAGCTCAGGCTCAGGGGCAGCATCAGGCGCGGTGCGAACTGCTTGCCGTCCCACTTGGGCTCCAGGCTGCTCTTGCACACACCCATGATGGCGACTTCCGGCGCGTTGATGATGGGCGTGAAATAACGCCCGCCAATGCCGCCCAGCGAGCTGATGGAGAAGCAGCCGCCCTGCATGTCGGCCGGGGCCAGCTTGCCCTCGCGGGCCTTGGCCGCGAGTTCGCCCATCTCCTTGCTGATCTGCACGATGCCCTTCTGGTCGGCATCCTTGATGACCGGCACCACCAGCCCGTTGGGGGTGTCAGCCGCAAAGCCGATGTGGAAATAGTTCTTCAGCACCAACTGGTCGCCGTCCAGCGAGCTGTTGAACTCGGGGAACTTCTTGAGCGCGGCCACGGCGGCCTTGATCATGAAGGCCAGCATGGTGACCTTGACGCCGCTCTTCTCGTTCTCCTTGTTGAACTGCACGCGGAAGGCTTCCAGGTCGGTGATGTCCGCGTCGTCGTGGTTGGTGACGTGCGGGATGACGACCCAGTTGCGGTGCAGGTTGGCGCCGCTGATCTTCTTGATGCGCGAGAGATCCTTGCGCTCGACGGGGCCGAACTTTGCAAAGTCCACCTTGGGCCAGGGCAGCAGGTCCAGGCCCGCGCCGGAGCCTCCGGCGGCCGCCGCAGGGGCCTTGGCCGCCTGGGCCTTGGTCTGCGTGGCTCCGCTCATCACCTGCTGGGTGAAGGCCTGCACGTCTTCCGCCGTGATGCGGCCCTTGGGGCCCGAGCCCTTGACTTCTTCCAGCGGCACGCCCAGCTCGCGGGCGAACTTGCGCACCGAGGGGCTGGCGTGCGGCAGACCCACCGGGGCACCGCCCGGGGTGTGGGCAGGCGCTGCGGCCACGGCCACTGCGGCCGGTGCAGCGGCCGCCACGGCTGGCGCTGCAGGCGCAGCCACCGGAGCGGTGGCAGCGGCTGCCACGGGCGCCGGTGCTGCCGCCGCGGGCGCGGCAGGCACCGCGCCTTCCAGCACGGCGACCAAATCACCGATGTTGACGGTGTCCCCCAGCTTGACCTTCAGCTCCTTGAGCACACCGGCCGCGGGCGACGGGATCTCCATGGAAGCCTTGTCGGACTCCACGGTAAAGAGGGACTGCTCCACCTTGACCGTGTCGCCGGGCTTGACCAGCAGCTCGATCACAGCCACGTCCTTGAAGTCGCCGATGTCGGGCACGCGCACTTCG
>NZ_JAJTBB010000003.1 GCF_021287135.1 Acidovorax sp. | reverse complement strand
GTCCGATCCGAGCCGCGCAGGTCGGGTTAGCGCAGCGTAACCCGACACCCCACGCTGCATGCCCTGCCGGTGTCGGGTTACGCCCTCGCGGGCTAACCCGACCTACGGTCTTAGCGTCGCTGACGGAACCATGGAATTCCTCTCTGCGGGTTTTCACCGAGTAGCAAACGTTTGCGCAAACGTTTGCTTTCGTTATCATCCCGTTCGCGACAAGGCACCGGGCATCGGAAAACCGCTCTTTCTTGCGGGGTCTGCCGAGGACTTCTCTCCACGCTGTCGGTTGCCTTCGTCCACCATTCCAACCTGGAGACAGACACCATGCAGTTCACCCGCCGTTCCGTTCAAACCGCCGCCGCGCTCGCCGTCCTGGGCGGCCTGCTGGCCAGCCCGGCCATCGCGCAGGACAAGCCCAAGATCGCCCTGGTCATGAAGTCGCTGGCCAACGAGTTCTTCCGCACCATGGAAGACGGCGCCAAGGCGCACCAGAAGGCGCACGCCAGCGAGTACACGCTGGTGGCCAACGGCATCAAAAACGAGACCGACACCGCCGCGCAGATCAAGATGGTCGAGCAGGCCGTGGCACAGAAGGCCAGCGCCATCGTGCTGGCCCCGGCCGATTCCAAGGCCCTGGTGCCCGCCGTCAAGGCCGCCATCGACAAGGGCGTGATCGTGGTGAACATCGACAACCAGCTCGATGCCGATGCGCTCAAGGAAAAGAACATCACCGTGCCCTTCGTGGGCCCCGACAACCGCGCCGGCGCTAAGCTGGTGGGCGACTACCTGGCCAAGAGCCTGAAGTCCGGCGACAAGGTGGGCATCATCGAAGGCGTGTCCACCACCTTCAACGCGCAGCAGCGCACCCTGGGCTTCCAGGACGCCATGAAGGCCGCCAACATCACCGTGGTGGGCGTGCAGTCCGGCCAGTGGGAGATCGAAAAGGGCAACACCGTGGCCGCCGGCATGCTGCGCGAGCACCCGGACCTGGTGGCCCTGCTGGCCGGCAACGACAGCATGGCGCTGGGCGCCGTGGCCGCCGTGAAGGCCGCCGGCAAGACCGGCAAGGTGCAGGTGGTGGGCTACGACAACATCAACGCCATCAAGCCCATGCTCAAGGACGGCCGCGTGCTGGCCACCGCCGACCAGTACGCCGCCAAGCAGGCCGTGTTCGGCATCGAGCTGGCCCAGAAGGCCCTGGCCGCCAAGACGCCCCAGAACCAGCTGCCCGCCACGGTGAAGACCGATGTGGTGCTGGTGACCAAGGACAGCAAGTAACTTTCCACGGAGCGGCACCTCCCCCTCACCACCCGTGAGCCGTTCACGCTGAGCTTGCCGAAGCGCTGCGCCAAGGCTTCGACGGACTCGGCCCGAACGGTGGGTGACCGCGAAGCTGCCGACTCCCGAGCGCCCCGGCTTCGACAGGCTCAGCCCGAACGGGTTGGGGGGATGCCCAGCCTGCGCCCCAAACTGCTCCCACCATGCCCGCACCCGCACCTGCCAACCCGCCCGCGCCCCTGCTCACCATCGATGCCGTGGGCAAGGACTACAGCGCCACCACCGTGCTCGACGGGGTGACGCTGGCGCTCAACGCGGGCGAGGTGCTGGCGCTCACCGGCGAGAACGGCGCGGGCAAGAGCACGCTGTCCAAGATCGTCTGCGGCCTCACGCCCGCCACGCGCGGCGGCATGCGGCTGGCAGGGCAGACCTTCGCCCCCGCCTCGCGCCGCGAGGCCGAGCAGCACGGCGTGCGCATGGTGATGCAGGAGCTGGGCCTGGTGCCCACGCTCACCGTGGCCGAGAACCTGCTGCTGGGCCGCCTGCCGAACCGCGCGGGCTGGCTGCGGCGGGACGTGCTGCATGCCGCGGCGCGCACGCAGCTGGCCAAGATCGGCCTCGAATCCATCGATCCGGCCACGCCGGTTTCGCAGCTGGGCATTGGCCAGCAGCAGATGGTGGAGATCGCCCGCAACCTGCAGGACGACACGCGCATCCTGGTGCTGGACGAGCCCACGGCCATGCTCACGCCGCGCGAGACCACGTACCTGTTCGACCAGATCGCCCGCCTCACGGCCCGGGGCGTGGCCATCGTGTACGTGTCGCACCGGCTTGAAGAGCTGCGCCGCATCGCCGACCGCGTGGCGGTGCTGCGCGACGGCCGGCTGGTGGACGTGCTGCCCATGGCCGGCCTCTCCGAAGACGACCTGGTGCGCCGCATGGTGGGCCGCTCGGTCAGCGACCTGGAGCACCGACCGCGCCGCCCCGCCGGCCCGGTGGTGATGGACGTGCAGGGCATCGGCCGCGGCGCGGCCGTGCAGGACGTGAGCCTTTCGCTGCGCGCGGGCGAGGTGTTTGGCGTGGCGGGCCTGGTGGGCTCGGGCCGCACCGAACTGGTCCGCCTGCTGTTCGGCGCCGACCGCGCCGACCGGGGCAGCCTCACGCTGCACGCACCCAATTCTGAATCAAAACAGGCTCCAGCGCTTGATGGACAAGCGCAAGCAGCTACACAAACAATAGCAAAAAAGGTCCCCCGAGGTTTTGCATCGCCCCTGGCGGCCATCCGCGCCGGCATCGGCTTGGTGACCGAGGACCGCAAGTCGCAGGGCCTGCTGCTGGCCCAGCCCATCCGCGTCAACGCCACGCTGTCCGACCTGTCGGCCGTCTCGCGCGGCGGCTGGCTGCAGCGGGCGCTGGAGCACCGGCTGGTGCAGGGCTTCGTGCGCACGCTCAGCATCCGCTGCAAGAGCGGCGAGCAGCCCGTGGGCCAGCTGTCGGGCGGCAACCAGCAAAAGGTCGTGTTCGCCCGCTGGCTGCACCGCCCCGTGCGCGTTCTGTTGCTGGACGAGCCCACGCGCGGCGTGGACGTGGGCGCGCGCGCCGAGATCTACGCCGAGCTGGACCGCATGGCCGGCGAGGGCCGCGCGCTGCTCATGGTGTCGTCCGACCTGCGCGAACTGATGGCCATGGCCGACCGCATCGGCGTGATGAGCGCCGGCCGCCTGGTGGCCGTGTTCGAGCGCGGCCAGTGGTCCGAGCAATCGCTGCTGGCCGCCGCGTTTTCCGACATGGCGGGCCGCGCCACGCCGTCCTCCGCCGCCACCTCCTCCTCTTCCCCTGCTTCCCCCGCACCTTCTTCCGCCACCGCATGAACGCCGCCGCCCCTTCCTCCTCCCCTGCCTCGCCCGCCCCCCGCGCCACGCCGGTGTGGCGCAGCCAGCTGGGCACCTACCTCGGGCTGCTGGCCGTGCTGGCCGGCATGGTGGGCCTGTTCTCCTGGCTGTCCGAATACTTCTGGAGCGCCGAGACCTTCGTCACCATCGCCAACGAAATCCCGGCCCTGGCCGTGATGGCCGTGGGCATGACCTTCGTGCTCATCATCGCGGGCATCGACCTGTCGGTGGGCTCGGTGATGGCCCTGTCGGCCGCCACGTCCGCCGCCGCCATCCTGCAGTGGGGCTGGACGGTGCCGGCCGCCGCCGCGCTGGCGCTGGCCACGGGCCTGGTGTGCGGCACCATCACGGGCGCCATCTCGGTGGCGTGGCGGCTGCCCTCGTTCATCGTCTCGCTGGGCATGCTGGAAGCCGTGCGCGGCAGTGCCTACCTGGTCACCGATTCGCGCACCCAGTACGTAGGCGACGCCATCTCGTGGCTGGCCGCGCCGTTTTTTGGCGGCGCCTCGGTGGCCTTCCTGATCGCGCTGGTGCTGGTGGTGGTGGCGCAGATGGTGCTCACGCGCACGGTGTTCGGCCGCTCGGTGGTGGGCATCGGCACCAACGAGGAAGCCATGCGCCTGGCCGGCGTGGACCCGCGCCCGGTGCGCATCATCGTGTTTGCGCTGACCGGCCTGCTGGCGGGGCTGGCGGGCCTCATGCAGTCGGCGCGCCTGGAAGCGGCCGACCCCAACGCGGGCACCGGCATGGAGCTGCAGGTGATCGCCGCCGTGGTGATTGGCGGCACCAGCCTCATGGGCGGGCGCGGCTCGGTGGTGACCACCGCGTTCGGCGTGCTGATCATCGCGGTGCTCGAAGCCGGCCTGGCCCAGGTGGGCGCCAGCGAGCCGAGCAAGCGCATCATCACCGGCTGCGTGATCGTGGCTGCCGTCATCGTCGATACGCTGCGCCAGCGCCGCGCCGCGGCCTGAGCCTCACGCCCCTCTTTGCACCGCATTCCGTCATTCCTCTCCCATGGCCACTATCAAGGACGTTGCGCGCCACGCCGAAGTCTCGGTCACCACGGTGTCGCACGTGGTCAACGGCACGCGCCGCGTGAGCCCCGAAGGGCGCGCGCGTGTCGAGGCCGCCATCCGCGCCCTGGGCTACGTGCCCAGCGCCATTGCGCGCAGCCTCAAGAGCAACAACACGCGCACGCTGGGCATGCTGATCCCCAACAGCTCCAACCCCTACTTCGCGGAGATCGTGCACAGCGTGGAGGACCGCTGCTTCGGCGCGGGCTACAACGTCATCCTGTGCAACACCAACGACGAGGCGCACCGCCAGGGCAGCTACCTGCAGGTGCTGGCCGAGCGGCGCATCGACGGGCTGATCGTCGTCTCCACCGGCCATGACGCCACGCTGCCCACGCAGCTGGCGGGCCTGTCCATCCCCACCGTGCTGGTGGACCGCGAGATCGAGATCGCCGAGCAGCCCTGCGACCTGGTCGAGACCGCGCACCTGCAGGGCGGCCAGCTGGCCACCCGCCACCTGCTGGAGCAGGGCCACCGCCGCATCGCCTGCATCGGCGGGCCGGTGGGGCTGCCGCCCAGCGAGCAGCGCATCGCCGGCTGGCGCGCCGCGCTGGCCGAGGCCGGCTGCGGCCGCGGCGATGGCCTGCTGTGGCACGGCAACTTCACCAGCCAGGGCGGCTACGAGGCCATGCACGCGGTGTTGCGCGCGCCCGAGCCGCCCACTGCCGTCTTCGTCTGCAACGACCTCATGGCCATGGGCGCGCTGTGCGCCGCGCACGAGCGCGGCCTGCGCGTGCCCGAGGCGCTGTCCATCGTGGGCTTTGACGACATCGAACTGGCCGCCTTCACCAGCCCGCCGCTCACCACCGTGGCCCAGCCCAAGCAGCGCATCGGCGCGCTGGCGGTGGACATGCTGCTCGAACGCATCGACGGCAAGCGCCAGGACGCCCGCCAGGTGATGCTGCAGCCCGAGCTGCGCGTGCGCTCGTCCACGGCCCGGGCCCCGGGAGGTGCGGCATGAGCAGCGCCCCATTGAACACCGCCCCCCGCATCGCCGTGGTCGGCAGCCTGAACATGGACCTGGTGCTGCAGGTGCAACACGCCCCCGGCCCGGGCGAAACCGTGCTGGCCGACGCGCTGCACCTGGTGCCCGGCGGCAAGGGCGGCAACCAGGCCGTGGCCTGCGCGCGCCAGGGCGCCCGGGTGGCGCTGTTCGGCCGCCTGGGCAACGACGGCTACGGCCACACGCTGCGCGCCGGGCTGGATGCCGATGGCATCGACCACCGCGGCGTGCAGACCGATGCCGAGACCACCACCGGCGTGGCGGCCATCACCGTGGAGGCCACGGGCCAGAACCGCATCGTGGTGGTGCCCGGCGCCAACGGCCGCTTCGTGCTCGACCCGCAGGCGCTGGGCGCTGCGCTGCAAGGCGCGGGCGGGCTGGTGGTGCAGTTCGAGACGCCCCTGCCCCAGGTCGTGGCCGCCGCACAGCAGGCCCACGCCGCGGGCTGCCCGGTGGTGCTCAACCCCTCGCCCATCCAGCCCCTGCCCGGCGCGCTGTGGCCGCTGGTGCACACGCTGGTGGTGAACGAAGTGGAGGCCGCCGCGCTGGCAGGCCAGAACGTGACCACTCCCGCAGATGCCGCGCAGGCTGCACAGCGGCTGCGCGCCAAGGGCCCCGCCCAGGTGGTGGTGACCCTGGGCGCGGCCGGTGCCGTGGCCGCCGATGCCGCAGGCAACCGCTACCACCCCGGCCTCGTCGTGCAGGCCGTGGACACCACCGCCGCGGGCGACACCTTTCTGGGCGCGCTGGCCGTGGCCCTCGCGCGCGGCGAACCGCTGGATGCTGCCGTGCGCGAAGGCATCCGCGCATCGGCCCTGTGCGTCACCCGGCCGGGCGCGCAGCCCTCCATCCCCACCCGCGCCGCCGTGGCGCAAAGCCCCCAACCGCCCGCCTGGAGCCCCCTGTGAAACGCACCCCCCTGCTGCACGCCGAACTCTCCCACGCCATCGCCAGCCTGGGCCACGGCGACCTGCTGGTCATCGGCGACGTGGGCCTGCCCATCCCGCCCGGCCCGCGCCGCATCGACCTGGCGCTGACTCCCGGCATCCCGGCCGTGGCCGATGTGCTGCGCGTGGTGCTGGCGGAGATGCAGGTCGAAAGTGCGGTCATCGCCACCGAAGCCGTGGAGCGCAGCGGCGGCGCGCTGCCCGCCTGGTGCGCTCTGCCCGTGCAGCCCCAGACGGTCTCGCACGAGGAATTCAAACGCCGCACGCAGCAGGCCCGGGTGATGGTGCGCACGGGCGAGTGCACGCCGTACGCCAATGTGATCCTGGTGGCCGGCGTCACGTTCTGACATTTCGATACAGCCCGGACCCACAGCGGTCAGGGCCTTGCGGGTTTTGGAGAACGCCCCGCGGCGCGCAGCTGCGGTACGCTGGGCCGTCATCGCCCTTCTAGCCCATGCCCAGCTCTGCGCCCCACGACCTGCTCCCTCCTGAAATCACCGTCCTGGAACGCGGCTGGCTGTCGGCCAACAACATCCTCTTCGTCGGCCACCGCGACACGGCGCTGGTGGACACCGGCTACTGCACCCATGCGGCGCAGACCGTGGAGCTGGTGCGCAACGCCCTGGGCGGACGCCCGCTCGACCGCGTGCTCAACACCCACCTCCACAGCGACCATTGCGGCGGCAACGCCGCGCTGCAGCAGGCCTGGCCGGGCGTCATCACCGCCATTCCGCCCGGCCAGGCCGACCATGTGCGGCAATGGGACGCCTATGCCCTGAGCTACACCCCCACCGGGCAGGACTGCCCGCCCTTTCGCGCAGACACCCTGCTGGTGCCGGGCTCCTGCGTGCTGCTGGGCGACAAGCCCTGGCAGGTGCACGCCGCGCCCGGGCACGACCCACATTCGGTGGTGCTGTTCAATGCGCGCGACGGTGTGCTGATCTCCGCCGACGCGCTGTGGGAAAACGGCTTCGGCGTGGTCTTCCCGGAGCTGGAGGGCGAAGACGCCTTCGCCCAGGTGGCGGCCACGCTGGACGTGATCGAGTCGCTCGCCCCGCGCGTGGTCATTCCGGGCCACGGACCGGTGTTTGCCGATGCCCCGCGCGCCATCGACGCCGCCCGCCGCCGGCTGGATGGCTTTGTGCGCAACCCGTCCAAGCACGCGCTCTACGCCGCCAAGGTGCTGCTGAAATACAAGCTGCTGGAATGGCAGCAGATCCGCATGGATGAGCTCGCCGCGTGGGCGCAGTCCACGCCGTATTTCGGCATGCTGCACCGCCGGCACTTTGGCGACAGCCCCGAGGCGGCATGGCTCCAGAGCCTGGCCGATGAACTGGTGCGCTCCGGCGCCGCCCTGCGCGAGGGGGAGACGCTGCACAACGTGTGACAGCGGCCGAGAACGCGCCAGGAAGCCTTGGGACGTGCAGGGCAGCGCCCCGGTGCAGGCCCGGCGGCCCCTTGGCAGAATCAGATCAAAAAAGCACTCCAGCGCTTGATGGACAAGCGCAAGAAGCTACTATTTCGATAGCAACCTGCCTCAGGGCAGGTCCTTGTTCACCTCGGGCGCCGACGCGTCGCGGGGGCCAATGGTACCCAGCCGGCTCTTGAGCGACTGCGGCTGGCCGGTGAGCAGCGCGGCGTAGTTGGTGGTGTTGGCCAGCACCTTCTTCACGTAGTCGCGTGTTTCGGCAAAGGGCACGTTCTCGGCCCAGATGGCGGCCTCCATCACGGGCCCGTTGCGCCAGTTGCGCGGGCGGCCGGGGCCGGCGTTGTAGGCCGCGGCGGCCAGCGGCATGGAGCCGGCAAAGTCGTCCAGCGCCAGCTTGAGGTAGGCGGTGCCGATGGTGATGTTGGTGTCGCGGTCGCCCAGCTGGTCCGGCGAGAAGTTGGGCAGGCCGATCTTCTTGGCCGTCCAGCGTGCCGTCGCGGGCATGACCTGCATCAGGCCCGAGGCCCCCACATGCGAGCGCGCGTCCATGATGAAGCGGCTCTCCTGGCGGATCAGGCCGTAGACGTAGGCCGGGTCCAGCCCGATGCCGCTGGCGCGCTCCACCACCGTCTGGCGGAACGGCATGGGAAAGCGCTGCGAGCTCTCGACCACGCTCTTGGTGCGCTCGCTGGTGTTGATGCAGCGGTCCCACACCTCGCGCTGGCAGGCGAAGTCGGCGGCCGCCAGCAGTTCGCGGTCGCTCATGCCGCCGCTTTGGTGCAGGTTGGTGGTGTAGTTCCACTCGCGCACGCCCTCGCCGCGCAGGCCCAGCAGGATGGCGTACAGCGCGCGGTTCAGCCCCGGGTTGGCCCGCGCGGCGGCCTTTTCCTCGGCCGTGAGCGGTGCCGGCGCCGGGGGCACGGTGACGCGCTGGCCCAGCTCCTCCAGCGCCAGCTGTTCGTAGAAGCCGCGCGTGCCGGCAATGCTTTCGAGCAGCTGGCGCGCTTCGGCACGCTCGGCGTCCGTCACGCGGCCGGCCAGCAGCGCCCGCGCCTTCCAGTACACCCAGGTGCTGTCCTGCCGTGCCTCCGGGCTCATGGCGTCGATGGCCTTGCCCACGGTTTTCCACTGGCCGGCGCGCAGGGCGGCGCGCGCTTTCCAGCCCAGCAGGTCGTCGTTCAGGTCGCTGTCCTTGGTGACGTTGGCAAAGTAGCCCGCCGCGTCGCCGGAGAGCTTCTGCGCCGCCGCCTTGCCGATCACGCCCCAGGTCCAGTTGCGCTCTTCGGGCGAGAGGTGCACGCCCCATTTGTTGTCCAACTGGTAGGCGGCGCCGTCGGGGTCGCTGCCGGCCAGCTTGACCAGGGCCAGCACCACCAGCTCCTGCCGCACCTTGCCTCGCGCCGTGGCGCGGGCATGCAGGTATTTGCTGGGGGCATCGAGCACCTCCTTGACCTGCGGCAGCGATTCGGGCGACACGATCTCCACCGCGCTGCGCACCACGCGGGGCCGGTTGGCGTCCGCGCCCAGCCGGGCCTTGCGCCAGATGTCCAGCGCGCTCAATTTCTTGGCGCTGTAGAGCTCGCCCGCGGCATGGGTGCAGCCGTCGTCGGCGTCGCGCAGCGCATACCAGGTGCTGCGCACGTCGTCGGGCAGCGCGGCCGTGGCCGTGCCCCGCAGGTGGTCGATCAACAGCGCGTAGCAGCGCACCTCGCGGTCGTCGGACATGCGGTACTGTGCGTGCTGTTCGGCAAACTGCGCCCAGTCGCGCCGCTGGCCCAGCAGCAGCAGCCAGTCGTTGCGCAGGCGGTCTTCCTGGTAGGTGCCGGCGTAGCGCTGCAAAAAGGCCTGAATCTCCTGCGGCGAGGCCTCGGCCAGGCGCAGCTTGAGCTCCCAGTAGGCGGCCCAGGGCTCCAGCGCATGGCCCCGCGCCGCGGGCAGCAGCTGCGCGAGCTTGTTGCGGTCGCCCTTGCGGAAGGCCTGCTGCATTTCCAGCAACGTGTCGTCGCCACGGTTTTGCGCCAGGGCCAGCGGGGCGGTGGCGGCCAGCACGCCGGCGGCCACAAGGGGTGTCAGAATGGCTCTGAGAAATTGCATGGGGGAATTATCGGATGGACAAAGCAGCCCTTCGTCGGGCGTTGGTAGAAGAACGCCTGAACTTGCCCGACCGCCTACAACGGGCCGACCTGTTACAACAGGTGATGCGCATCTGGCTGGTGAACCGGCCCGACACCGTGATCGGCGCCTACTGGCCCATCAAGGGCGAGTTCGACCCCCTGCCCGCCCTGCACCGCTGGAAGGAGGATGGCGAGCTGCTGGACGAGCCCCTGCGCCGCCGCATCGGCCTGCCCGTGGTCAACAAGCAGCACAAGACCCTGACCTTCCACGCCTGGTACCCCGGCTGCCCCATGGAGGAAGACGCCTACGGCATCCCCAAGCCCAAGGACACGGAGGTCATCGTGCCCACGCTGCTGTTCGTGCCCTGCGTGGGCTACGGCCCGGGCGGGTACCGGCTGGGCTATGGCGGCGGCTTCTACGACCGCACGCTGGCCACGCTGCAGCCCCGGCCGTTCACCGTGGGGCTGGGTTTTACCCATGGCTTCATCGATGACTTCGAGCCGGAGGATTTCGATATGCCCCTGGATGCCATCCTGAACGACAACGGGGTGGTCTGGCCTGTATAGGAGGCCCCCCTGAGCGGCTGCGCCGCTTCCCCCCGGAGGGGGGACGCCGCCAGTGGCCTGGCAAAGCCAGTTCCACGGCGGCCCTGGCCTCGGGCGCGCCAGTTGCAACGCGTGCGTTCGGGAGATCCTCTGGCTGGAAGTTCTGAGGCGAACGCGTCCCAGAGTCGCCTTCGGCACCTTGCCCGGGGGCCGCCAGCGGCCCGGCAAATCCGGTTCCACGGCCGCCCTGGCCTCGGGTGCGCCGATAGCAACGCCTGCGTGCGGTGGCGACCTCAGAACGTATTTACGTTCTCAGGCGGGGAGTTCTGACGCAAACGCGTAGCACTCCGCTCCGGGCTTGCGGCGCTTGCAGGCGTACATGGCGCGGTCGGCGGCGCGCAGCAGGTCGGCCAGGGTGGCGCCGTCGGCCGGGTGGCAGGCGATGCCCAGGCTCATGCCCACCGTGAGCGAGCGGCCTTCGAACGCCACCGGCTGCACCGCGCTGGCCGCCATGCGGCGGGCCATGCCGGCGATCACGTCGCGCGGGGGCGCCCCCGCCACCAGCACCGCGAACTCGTCGCCGCCCAGGCGCGCCACCAGGTCGTCGGCACGCAACTGGGTGCGCAGGCGCTGCACCATGGCGGCCAGCACGGCGTCGCCGGCGGCGTGGCCATGGGTGTCGTTCACGCCCTTGAATCCGTCCAGGTCCAGCAGCATCAGGGCAAACGGCTGGCCGTCTCGCAGGGCGGCTTCCGCGCGCTGCGTTAGGCCGGCCCGGTTGGCCGCGCCGGTCAGCGCGTCGGTGCCCAGCGCCTCCACCAGCTCCTGCGTGCGCACGGTGAGCGCCTCTTCCGAGTTGCGCAGCAGCCGCACGCGCGAGGCCATGGCGGCCGCGAACACGATGGACTCGGCCACCAGCACGGCCTGCGTGAGATCCATCTGCCCCGGCGTCCAGGCCACCCAGCCCCAGCTGGCCACGATGATGGCGCAGATGCCCACCAGCAGCAGGGCCACGCCCGCGCAGTAGAGCACCGCCGGCCAGTAGCGCCGCCGCATGGCCGTCACCGCGCCCGCCACCAGCACCACGGTGGACAGCATCACCGAGGCCTGCACCATGCGGAACAGCCACAGCGGATTGGCGCCCACCAGCCCGTAGACCGTGGCCAGCCCCAGCGCCGCCACCATGGCCAGCACCACCTTGTCCAGCCGCGGCGCGAAATACGACAGGCGCAGCAGGCTGCGCCCGAACATCAGCTTGGAGATGGCCCACAGCGGCGGCGCCACGGCATAGAAGAACTCCGCCGCCGCCGGCCAGTGGGCAAACGGGTAGCGCAGCGTGTGGCCGTTGAAGCCCGCCAGCGCCAGCAGCGCGCCCGCGCACGACACCAGGTACCACACGTAGATGCTCTCGCGAAACACCAGCAGCATCACGGTGCTGAACACCACCAGGCCCATGAGCAGGCCGTAGCACACGCCGTCGAACATGCGCTTGTCCTGCGTGGCCTGCAGGTAGTCCGGCAGGTCCCACACGCGCGCGGCGTAGAAGCGGGCAAACGTGGATTCCACGCGGAAGTACACCGTGTACATCCCGGCATCGGGTAGCTGAAAGCGCCAGGCCATCTGCTCGGACGCCGCAGGCCGGGTGGACCAGGGGTGGCGCATGCCCGTCACCACCGGCTCGGCCAGCGCGCGGCCAGCGCTGTCATAGGGGCCGTAAAACCGCAGCTCGTGGGTGGACACCGTGGGCACCAGCAGCAGCCACTCGCGCAGGGCGTCGGCCGGGTCCGCGAGCTGCAGGCGCAGGCGGAACCACAGCACCCGGTCGGACTCGGCTCCCTTGAGCGGGTTCTCGGGGTACGCAAAGCGGTCAGCGTTGCGCGGGTCGCGCACAGCTTCGATGTCCAGGTTGCGTGCCGTGTCCTCCCACACGCCCATGAAGGGCACCACCAGCATGCCGCCCGCGTGCCGGGCCACCGGTGCGGGCACATCCCGCGGGGCCGGGGGCTGTCCCTGCGCGGCCGCGGCCACGCAGGCCGCCCCCGCCAGCGCGCACAGCAGCGTCCGCCCCAGCTGCCGCAACAGCGGGCCGGGCCACGGCAGGGCCAGGACAAGGAGAGAGAGCAACAGGCGCGTCATCGCAACGGAGGCCCCGCCGGGCGGCGCCGGCAAGGGTGCATACAGAACACCGCAAAAGCGGCCGATTGTGCCCGAGCACCGGCCTGCGCCGCGCCGGTGCCCCGGGTCCCGCCCGGGGCTTTGATGCGTGCAGGGCATCAAACAGCGGGCCAATCGGCATTGAAGCAATGCGGGGGCCGGCGGTAGGATGCAGCTCCCCTTTGTTCCCCCCGTTCGTCCACCCGCCCCAGGCGCTTTGCACCATGCTCAAGCTCTACATCGGCAACAAGAACTACTCGTCCTGGTCCATGCGCCCCTGGGTGCTGCTGCGCCAGGCCGGCATTGCGTTCGAGGAAGTGCGCGTGCGCTTTGACAGCTTCGACGCCGGCTCCGAATTCAAGCGCGCCATCGGCCCCGTGAGCCCCACCGGCAAGGTGCCGGCGCTGGTCGACGGCGACCTGGTCGTCTGGGACACGCTGGCCATCGCCGAGTACGTGGCCGAGTCTTACCCTGACCGGCTGCTCTGGCCCCAGGACGCCAAGGCGCGCGCCCGCGCCCGCAGCGTCTGCGCCGAGATGCACAGCGGCTTCACCGCCCTGCGCAGCCACTGCCCCATGAATATCGAGGCGGACCTGGCCGACACCGGCGCCCTGATCTGGCGCGACAAGGCCGGCGTGCGCGCCGACGTGCAGCGCCTGGTGGACATGTGGAGCGCCCTGCTGGGCGAGCATGGCGGCCCGCTGCTGTTTGGCGAATTCACCGTGGCCGATGCCTACTTCGCCCCCGTGTGCATGCGCCTGCACACTTACGGCCTGCCGGTGCCGCCGCACATCGCCGCCTACGTGCAGCGCGTGCGCGAACTGCCGGGCGTGAAGGCCTGGATCGACGAGGCCCTGGCCGAGAAGGACTTTCTGGACTTCGAAGAGCCCTACCGCCTGCGCCGCACGGAAGGCTGAGCCCCACCATGGCCGTCACCATCTACCTGCGCTACGTGCTCGACACCCGCAAGCTGAAAGAGTTTGAGCACTACGCAAAGCTGTGGATCCCGCTGGTCGAGAAATTCGGCGGCCAGCACCACGGCTACTTCATGCCCAGCGAGGGCGCGAACAACATTGCGCTCGCGCTGTTCACGTTCGACAGCCTTGCGGCCTACGAGGTGTACCGCGAACGGTCGATGCAGGACGCGGACTGCCAGGCGGCGTTCCGCTACGCCGAAGAGACGGGGTGCATCATGAGCTACGAGCGGAGCTTCTTTCGGCCGGTGTGTGCCTGATCGGCCGGCGTCGCTCTTTCCCCACCGTTCAGGCTCAGCGTGACCGGTACCTGAGCGGTCCACCCTTACCGAAACTGCTTGCGCAAAAACGCCTTGTGCCGCGCAATGTGCGCCAGCTGGGCCGGCGCCACGCTGCCGCCCAGGTCTTCGTCTTCCACGTTGAGCACCTGGTTGGCATGGGCCAGCGCCCGCGTCACCACCTCGGCCTCGCTCACGCCCTGCTGCGCGGCCAGGTCCAGCGCCACGCGGCGCATGGCGCGCTGCGAGAGCATCCACATCGCGCCGAAAGCGTCCCACGCGGCGGCGGCCTCCTTGAACTTGTCGCGCTCGGCCAGGATTTCATTGAGGGGCTTGGCCAATATCTCCTGCAAGTCGTCCAGCTGGGCCTGCAGGGCCTCGAACTGTGCCTCGCGCTGCAGCGCCTCGGCCGCCGCGTTGGCAGCGGCGTCGGGCGGCGTGGGCACGGGCACGCTGCCGTCGGGGTTGAGCTGGGCGATGGTGAGCGAGGATGACAAGGACATCAGCAATCCAGGAAACAAAAGACGGGCGGGGGTGGTTCTACACTGCCCCCATGCAAATCTACATGGTGGGGGGCGCCGTGCGCGACCAGCTGCTCGGCCGCCCCGTGAACGATCACGACTGGGTGGTGGTGGGCGCCACGCCCGAGCAGATGCTGGCCCAGGGCTACCTGCCCGTGGGGCGGGATTTTCCGGTGTTCCTGCACCCGGCCACGCGCGAGGAGTACGCGCTGGCGCGCACCGAGCGCAAGAGCGGGCGCGGCTACCGCGGCTTTGTGGTGCAAAGCTCGCCCGACGTGACGCTGGAGGAAGACCTCTCGCGCCGCGATCTTACTATCAATTCGATAGCTGTCAGCGTTGATGGGATAAGCGCTGGAGCCATTTTTGACCCCTACCACGGCGTGCGCGACCTGAACGCCCGCGTGCTGCGCCATGTGACCGACGCCTTCCGCGAAGACCCGGTGCGCATCCTGCGCGTGGCGCGCTTTGCCGCACGCTTCACCGATTTCACGGTGGCGCCCGAGACAATGCAGCTGATGCGCGAGATGGTGGAGCACGGCGAGGCCGACCATCTGGTGGCCGAACGCGTTTGGCAGGAGCTGGCGCGCGGGCTGATGGAGGCCAAGCCTTCGCGCATGTTCGAGGTGCTGCGCGACTGCGGCGCGCTGCAGGTATTGCTGCCCGAGGTGGCGCGCCTGTGGGGCGTGCCCCAGCGCGCCGACTACCACCCCGAGGTGGATACCGGCGTGCACCTGATGATGGTGCTGAACATGGCGGCGCGGCTACAGGCGCCGCTCACCGTGCGTTTTGCCTGCCTGGCGCACGACCTGGGCAAGGGCACCACCCCGGCCCACGTGCTGCCGCGCCACATCGGCCATGAAGAGCGCAGCGCGGCGCTGCTGGCCGGCGTGGCCGAGCGCCTGCGCGTGCCCGTGGACTGCCGCGAGACGGCCGAGGTGGTGGCCCGCGAGCACGGCCACGTCCACCGCAGCGGCGACCTCTCGGCGGCCGCCCTGGTGCGCCTGCTGGAGCGCTGCGACGCGCTGCGCAAGCCCGCGCGCTTTGCCGAAGTGCTGCTGGCCTGCGAATGCGACGCGCGCGGGCGGCTGGGCTTTGAGGATGCGCCCTACCCCCAGCGCCCGCGCCTGCTGGCGGTGCTGGCCGCCGCGCAGTCGGTGGTCACGCGCGACATTGCGGCGCAGGCGGCCGCCCGGGGACAGACCGGCCCGCAGGTGGGTGCGCTGATCCACAACGCCCGGGTGCAGGCGGTGGCGCTGTGGGCGCAGGAGCAGCCGTCGCCGCCAGCGCCGCAGTAGCCGCGCACTGCGGCATCCAGAACAACGGCAGAGCAAAGCCGCTCCGCGGCACGGCGGCGCCCCTACAATCCGCCGCTTTTTCCTGCCGGGCCGCGGCAATGGCAGGGTTCGTCCACTTTGCCTTCTGTGCTCCCCCACCGCCATGACCTCTTTGCACATCCGGCTGGCGACCCCGGCCGACGTGGGCACCATTGCCCCGCTGTTCGATGCCTACCGCCAGTTCTACGGGCAGGCGCCAGACCTCGCCGCCGCGCGGCGCTTCATTGCCGAGCGGCTGGAGCGGGGTGAATCGAGCATTCTCCTGGCCTTCCACGGGGCCGGCGAGGCGGTGGGCTTTTGCCAGCTCTACCCCAGCTTCTGCTCGGTGGAGGCGGCGCCCATCTACACGCTGTACGACCTGTTCGTGTCACCCGCTGCGCGCAAGGCAGGCGCGGGCCGGGCCTTGCTGCGGGCGGCCCGCGAGCACGCACGCGCCCAGGGCAAGGTGCGCATGGACCTGACCACCGCCCACACCAACACCACGGCGCAGGCGCTGTATGAATCGCTGGGCTGGGTGCAGGACACCGTGTTCCGCGCCTACAGCCAGCGCGTGAACTGAGCCAAGGGCTCCGAGCCGGGGGTTACCAGCGCAGCCAGCGCGGCCCGGCCAGGGCGCCCAGTGCGGTGGGGATGGCGATGCCCGCCACGTACCACACGGCCAGGAAAGGCGAGGCCATCTCCGGGCAGTGCAGCGCGTACACCAGCGTGGCCAGCGCCCCCGCCAGCACGCCTGCGCCAGCCCCGGTCCAGGCCAGCCGGGTCGGCGCGCCCCCGCGCAGCGCCCAGAAGGACGCGGCGAAGGCGGGCGCCGACAGCAGCGCGATATTGAACGGGCAGGTGCGCCAGGTCTGGCCCAGGAGGAGCGGCATCCGCTCGCCCGGCGCCGCCTGCAGCAGCGCCACCAGCGCCATGCCCCACACCGCCAGCAACGGCAGCGCCAGCCACCGCGCCGTGCGCCCTGCAGCCAGGCCGGGCCGGGCCAGGCGGCGCAGCAGCGCCAGCCCCGCCACCGCCAATGCGCCGGCAAAGGCGAGCTTGCCCCAGAACATGGGCAGCGCCAGGGCCTGCACCAGATCGGGCCGCACCCCAAACTTCCAGGCCAGCAGCACGCCGGCACCGGCCAGGCCGGCCAGTGCCGCCAGTGCCAGGCGCCGCTCGATGGACTGCGACGGCGCGGGCTGCGCATCCGTGGCCAGCAGTTGGATCAATTCATCGGTTCTCATCCCATTCCCCTGAGCTTGGCGGCCAGGGCCTTCAGCCCCCGGTGCACGCCGACTTTGACCGCCGACTCCGACAGGCCGGTGAGCTGCGCCGTCTCCACCACCGACAGGCCTTCGAGCTTCATGTGCACGATGGGCAGGCGCTGGCGGTCCGGCAGCAGGCCCAGCAGCCGGCCCAGGTCGCGCCGCGCCTCGGCGGCGTCGCTGTCGCTGGTGGAAAACAGCGCGTCGGCGTTGTCGTCATCCAGCGGGTCGTGCCGCGCTTCCTTGGCCGCGTGCGCGCGCAGCCAGTCGATGAGCTTGTAGCGCGCAATCGCGTGCGCCCAGGCCGTGACCGGACTGTCGGCGCGGTAGGTATGGCGCTGGTTGTGCACCGCGAGCAAGGTTTCCTGCACCAGGTCCTCCACTTCGTCCGGCCGCTGTGCCAATCGGCGGCGCAGGAACGCGCGCAGGTGGGCGCTCAGCTCTTTCAAAAATCGCTGGTACGCCGCAGCATCGCCGCCCAGCCCTTGCATCAGCAGCCCGCGCAGCCGCTCTTCTGTGTCCATGGACTCTCCCCAGGGGGTATTCGTCTTCGGAGGCCAGCGGGTTACAGCCCGCCAAAAAATATTCCTCGCACTTTTTTCGGCAGGCCCGTAACCCGTTCTCCGGCCCGTGCGAATTACAGCGCAGATCGGACGCGCCGGGGCAACTGGCAGCAGCGAGCCGCGGCGCCACGGTCTTCCCGCAACCCTCCCTACCTTTGATTGGAGAACCTACATGACGACGATCCGCACCCTCAGCCTCGGCGCCCTGGCCCTGTCCGCCCTGGCCACCAGCGCAGCCTTTGCCCAAAGCCAGCCGGCCGACGCCGCCAAGCCCGCCATGGAGAAGTGCTACGGCGTGTCGATGGCCGGCAAGAACGACTGCGCCGCCGGCCCGGGCACCACCTGCGCGGGCACGTCCAAGATGGACTACCAGGGCAACGCGTGGAAGTTCGTACCCGCGGGCACCTGCACCACCCTCAAGACGCCCAAGGGCATGGGCTCGCTCGCGCCCATGAAGTCCTGATCGAGAGGCATGGACGCCATGGCGCTCCTCACCGCCGGTCTGGGCCTCAAGCCCCAGCATTACGCCGAGGCCCTGGACTGCACGGCCCCCGGCCTGTGGTGGGAAGTGCACCCGGAGAACTACTTCGCCGAGGGCGGGCCGCGCGTGGCCTGGCTGGACGCCATCCGCGCGTGCCACCCGGTGGCGCTGCACGGCGTGTCGCTGTCGCTGGCGGCAGACGCACCGCCCGATGCGGCGCACCTGGCCCGCCTGGCCGCGCTGGCCCGGCGGGTGGAGCCAGCCATCGTGTCCGAGCACCTGGCCTGGTCCACCTGGCGCGGGCACTACCTGCCCGACCTGTTGCCCTTCCCGCGCACGCAGGCGGCGCTGCACCGCATCGCGGCCAACATCGGCCGCACGCAAGACGCACTGCAGCGGCGCATTGCCATCGAAAACCCCACGCACTACCTGCACATCGACGGCCACGACTGGGCCGAGACCGAATTCCTCGCCGAGCTGGCGCGCCGCACCGGCTGCGCCCTGCTGCTGGACGTGAACAACGTGTACCTCAGCGCGCACAACCTGGGCTTCAGTGCCCACCACTACCTCCAGGCCTTTCCCCTGCACGCCGTGGCCGAGATCCACCTGGCGGGCCACCATGCCGACCCGGCGCTGGGCGATGCGCTGCTCATCGACAGCCACGACGCACCCGTGGATCCCGCCGTGTGGGCGCTGTACGCGCAGGTGATCGCACGCACAGGCCCCGTGCCCACGCTGATCGAGCGCGACGACCACCTGCCAGCCTTTGCCGAGCTGCTGCGCGAGCGCGACCAGGCGCATGGCGCGCTCACGCTGGCGCAGCGTGAGGAGGCCGCATGCGGCTGAGCGACTTCCAGGACGGCTTTGCCGCCGCCGTGTGGGCGGCCGAGCCGGCACCGTCGGCCCCGTGGCTGGCCGCGCTGCAGGCGCAGCCCGGCTTCGCCGTGTACCGCAACACGGTGCTCAAGGGCTGCATCGATGCGCTGCAGGCCAGCTACCCCACGGTGTGCCAGCTGGTGGGCGAAACCTGGTTCCGCGCCGCGGCCGCCGTGTATGCCCGCACCCTGCCACCCCGCGATGGCATGCTGGTGGACTATGGCGACGGGTTCGGCGACTTTCTGACCCAGTTCCCCCCCGCGGCCGACCTGCCCTACCTGGGTGCCGTGGCACGCCTGGACCGGTGCTGGACCGAATGCCACCTGGCCGCCGATGCGCCCCCGCTGGACCGTGCCGGCTGGGCCCGGCAAGACGCGGGCGCACTCGCCACGCTGCAACTGTGCCCCCACCCTGCGGCCCGCTGGGCGTGGTGCGCCGAGCACCCCGCCTACCGCCTTTGGCAACACCACCGCGAAGGCCTGCCATGGGGCGATTCCCTGCCCTGGGCGGGCGACGGCGGCCTGCTCACCCGCCCCCGGGCTGCGGTGGCCTGGTGCGCGCTCCCGCTGGCAGGCTGTGTGCTGCTGGATGCCTGCGCGGCCGGCGAGCCCCTGGAGGCCGCCGCCACCCGCGCGCTGACGGCCGACCCCGGCACCGATTTCGGGCAACTGCTGGGCACCTTGCTGGACGCCGGTGCCCTGGCTGCGCCCCACCCCGGCCGCACCACCTCGACCGCAGAGACATGACCATGAACACGCCCCCCTCCTCCGCGCCCCACCCCCTGCCCATCGCTCCCGCCACAGGCCCTCGCGGGTGGCTGGCGCGGCTGGCCCGCGCTGCCGCCTGGCTCACGCCCCACAGCCTGCTGGCACTGGTGAACCGCGTGGCCATCGGGGCCATCTTCTGGCAGTCGGCGCGCACCAAGGTCGAAGGCTGGTTCACCATTTCCGACAGTGCCTACGCGCTGTTCCGTGAGGAGTACCAACTGCCCTGGCTGCCGCCGGAGCTGGCGGCGCAGCTGGCCACGGTGGCCGAACATGGGTTTGCCGTGTTGTTGGTGCTGGGCCTGTTCACGCGCCTGTCGGCCTTGGGGCTGCTGGGGATGACGCTGGTGATCCAGGTGTTTGTGTACCCCGACGCCTGGCCCACGCACCTGTCGTGGGCGGGGCTGATGCTGTACCTGGTGGGGCGCGGCGCGGGCGCCGTGTCGCTGGACCGCGTGCTGGGGATCCGCTGATCCTCAGCGCAGCGCCGTGCGCACCCAGCGCACGATGTCCGTAGCGCCCAAGGCGCCCGAGATGCGCGCCACTTCGCGCCCCTGCCGGAACAGCACCATGGTGGGAATGCTGCGGATCGCATGGCGCGCCGCCACGGCCTGGTGCTCTTCGGTGTTGAGCTTGGCGAGGCGCACGTGCGGTTCCAGCTCCCGCGCAGCCTGCGCAAAAGCCGGCGCCATCTGGCGGCAGGGCCCGCACCAGGGCGCCCAGAAGTCCACCAGCACGGGGAGGTGGCTGCGGCCCACCTGCTTGTCGAAGGCGGCGGCGTCCAGCTCCACCGGCGCGCCGGTGAACAAGGGGCGGTGGCACTGGCCGCAGTCCGGCGCCTTGGCGAGGTCGGCGCTTTGCACCCGGTTGGTGGTGTGGCAACGGGGGCAGACGATGTGCAGGGCTTCGGACATGGTGCGCGCGGGGCGGATGGATCGGATGCCCTGCAAATGCGGTGTGCGCGCCATGTTTCAAGGGCGGCTGGGCCGGCACGTAGGGCGCCGCCGCCGTGGCGATCTCACTTTTTCTTACCTGCCGCGCCCGCAGGCTCTGCTAAGGTCCGCGCATGCGGCTGCTCCCCCTCTTGACCCCCGCCCACGCGCTTTTCCTTGACTTTGACGGCACGCTCACCGAACTGGCGCCGCGTCCGGACGCCGTGCGCATCGCGTCCGGCCTGGTGCCCACCCTGGCCGCGCTGCACGACCAGCTGGGCGGCGCGCTCGCCATCGTGACGGGCCGGCCCGAAGCCGACATCGACGGGTTTCTTGCCCCGCTGCGCCTGCCGCTGGCCAGCGAGCACGGCGCACAGTACCGCCTGGGCGACACCGCCGTGCCCGCCGTCACGCCGCCCGACCTGGAACCCGTGCTGCGCATGGCCGAGGGTCTGGCCGCGCAATACCCCGGCCTGCTGGTGGAGCGCAAGCGCGCCAGCGTGGCGCTGCACTACCGCCTGGCCCCGCACCTGGAGGCCCTGTGCCACGACGCGCTGGCCAGCGTGGTGCGCCACCTGGACGGTGTGGAGCTGCTGCGCGGCAAGTGCGTGCTGGAGGCCAAGCCCCGCGGCGTACACAAGGGCCAGGCGATCCTGGACTTCATGACCCAGCCGCCCTTTGCGGGCCGCATGCCCGTGTTCGTGGGGGACGACGTGACGGACGAGGCGGGCTTTGCCGCCGTGCAGGCGCTGGGCGGCTGGGGCATCAAGGTGGGCGAAGGCCCCACCATGGCGCAGCACCGCTGCATGACGCCCGCCGCCCTGCGTGGGTGGCTCTCGGCGGCGCGCACGCAGTGGGGCAGCCCGGCGCCGCTGGCGCCCGGCCGCTGACAGGTCCCTGACCCCGGCACTGCGGAGCCGCTGAAGCGCCATTGGGACACACCGCTTCGCGGCGGTGTCCGACAGCGCGCCCGGCGGGAGCGCCCGGATGATCGGACGATGAGCAGACTTGTCGTGATCTCGAACCGCCTGGCGGACCCCCGAAAGCCCGCCGCGGGCGGCCTGGCCGTGGCCCTGGGCGAAGCGCTGAACCAGACCGGCGGCCTGTGGTTTGGCTGGAGCGGCACGGTGGTGGAGGACGGCACGCCCGGCGAGAGCGAGCTGCACGTGCGCCAGGCCGGCCCCGTGACGCTGGCCACCGTGGACCTGTGCCGCGAGGACCACGACACCTACTACCACGGCTACAGCAACAGCGTGCTGTGGCCGGTGTTCCACTACCGGCTGGACCTGGCGGACTTCCACGCCAGCTATGTCGCGGGCTACCGGCGGGTGAACCAGATGTTTGCCCGCAAGCTGCTGCCCCTGCTGCGGGACGACGACATCCTCTGGGTGCACGACTACCACCTGATTCCGCTGGCCGCCGAACTGCGTGCCATGGGGTGCAAGCACCGCATCGGCTTCTTCCTGCACATCCCCATGCCGCCGCCGCTCATCATGGCGGCCATTCCGCAACACGAGTGGCTGATGCGCTCGCTCTTCGCCTACGACCTGGTGGGCCTGCAAAGCGAGTCCGACGTGTCGCACTTCACCCGCTATGTGCGCAACGAAGGCAGCGCCGAGGAGCTGGAGAACAAGCGCGTGCGGGCCTTCGGTGCCACGGTGGTGGTGCAGTCGTTTCCCATCGGGATCGACGTGGACGAGTTCACCCGCCTCACCGAGGCCAGCGAAGCCATGGACACCTTTCATGGCATGCGCGCTGAATACTCGCGCCGCCGGCTGCTGCTGGGCATTGACCGGCTGGACTACTCCAAGGGCATTCCGCACCGTGTGCGCGCCTTCCGCGAGCTGCTGGACCGCTACCCCGAGAACCGGGGCAGCGCCACGATGATCATGATTGCCTCGCCCAGCCGCGATGACGTGCACGCCTATGCCGACCTGCGGCAAGAGCTGGAAGGCCTGTGCGGCTCGGTGAACGGCGACTACGGCGAGCTGGACTGGATGCCCGTGCGCTACATCCACCGCATGGTGGCCCGCAAGCGCGTGCCCGGGCTGTGCCGCGCCGCGGCCGTGGGGCTGGTCACGCCGCTGCGCGACGGCATGAACCTGGTGGCCAAGGAATACGTGGTGGCGCAGGACCCGGACGACCCCGGCGTGCTGGTGCTGTCGCGCTTTGCCGGGGCGGCCGAGCAGCTCAAGGAAGCCCTGCTGGTGAACCCCTATGACACCGCAGGCATGGCCAACAGCATCCAGCAGGCGCTGCAAATGCCCCTGGCCGAGCGGCAGGCGCGGCACCGGAAGCTGATGGAGCGCATCCGCCAGCACGATGTGCACTGGTGGCGCAAGTCGTTTTTGGCGGCGCTGGAAAGTTCGCGGGAGTAAGGCTCTTTAAGCCCCGGGGTTGAGCCGCCGCGTCACAACCACTTAGCCAGCAGGCTCACGCCAAAGCTCAGCAGCAGCGTGGACGCCAACGGCACGTCCCAGTCCCGCCCCAGCCAGCGAAACCGGAAGTCGCCCGGCAGGCGGCCAAAGCCCAGCTTGCGCAGCAGGGGCGAGAGCCCGCTGATGAGCACCAGGGCCAGGAAGACGACGATGAACCAGCGCAGCATGCCCGCAGTGTAGGGGCCGGGCGGCGCTCCGGCACCCATGGCCCCGCGCAGGTTCACCCCTGCAGCTGTGCCAGCGCCTGTGCGTGCAGCCCGGGCGTGGCGGCGGCAACCACCCGGCCGTCGGATGCGACGGTGAGCGCGCGCCCTTGCCAATCGGTGATGCGCCCACCAGCCCCCTCCACCAAGCAGACCAGCGACAGATAGTCGTACGGCTGCAGCCCTGCTTCCACCACCAGGTCCACATGCCCGCCCGCGAGCTGCGCGTAGGCATAGCAGTCGCCACCGAAACGGCGCAGCGCGCACTGGCGGCTCAGCCGGTCAAAGCGCTGCCAGTCCTGCGCGCCAAAGGCATCCGGCGAGGTGGTGTACACGCGGGCCTGCGAAAGCTGCGCGCACCCACTGGCGCGCATGGGCCGGCCGTTGCACTGCGCCGCTTGGCCCGCGACGGCCGTCCAGCGCTCGCCCAGCACGGGCAGGTCCATCAGGCCCAGCACCGGGCGGCCCTGGTGCAGCAACGCCACCAGCGTGCCCCACAGCGGGGAGCCGGTGATGAAGCTCTTGGTGCCATCGATGGGGTCGATCACCCACACATAGTCCGCGTCCAGCCGCTCGCGGCCGTGCTCCTCGCCCAGGATGCCGTGCGCAGGCGCCTGGGCCTGCAGCAGCGCCCGCATGGCGGCCTCGGCCTCGCGGTCGGCCACCGTGACGGGGCTTTCGTCGGACTTGGTGAGCACGTCGAGCGGCGTGCGGAAGTACCGCAGCGAATGCGCGCGGGCCGCGTCGGCCAGCGCGTGCGCCAAGGCCTGGAGATCGGCGACAGAGGTATCCAAAGGGTTCATAGGGGCGTCCAGGTGAAAGAAAGGGTTGCCTGTCGCCACCAGGCGAGTTGGCATATTTAGTGCTTGTGCATTTTCGTGCAAAACCAATAACTTGCACAAGTGCAATAAAACGCACAGTTTTGGTGAATCCTTCCCAACCCGCGCGGCGCTGCCGCACCGATTCTTGGCAACCGTTTTCTGGAGAACCCCATGCGCACACGCTCCCCCCTGTCTTCCGCCCTGCGTCTGCTGCCCCTGCTGGGCGCCTTGGCGTGCGGGCTGACCACCGCCCAGGCGGGCACCATCACGGCCTACACCGCGCTGGAGGAAGACGAGATCAAGGATTACCTGGCCGCCGCCAAGAAAGACCTGCCCGACGTGGATGTGAAGGTGCTGCGCCTGTCCACCGGCGACCTGGGCGCGCGCATCCTGGCCGAGGCCGCCAACCCGCAGCACGACGTGATCTGGGGCTGGGCGCTCACCAACACGCTGGACCCGCGCATCACCGCCCTGCTGGAGCCCTACGCCCCCAAGGGCGCCGACAAGCTGGCGGCCAAGGACAAGGCAGCCGACGGCAAGTGGTTCGCCACCACGGGCTACATGGCGGCGTTTTGTGTGAACACGGAAGTGCTCAAGGCCAAGAAGCTGCCCATGCCGACCTCCTGGAAAGACCTCACCAACCCCGTCTACAAGGGCGAGGTGGTCATGCCCAACCCGGTGTCCTCCGGCACGGGCTACCTGCAGATTGCGGCGCTGATCCAGTCCCGCGGCAGCGACGAGGGCTGGAAGCTCATCAAGACCCTGGACGGCAACGTCGCGCAGTACATCAAGTCGGGCTCGCGGCCCTGCAAGGCGGCGCGGGCGGGCGAGTTTGCCATCGGCACGTCGCTGGCCTTTGCGGCCATGCAGTCGGTGGACGAGGGCTACCCCGTCAAGATGGTGATTCCCACCGATGGCGCCGGCTACGAACTGGAAGCCTCGGGCCTGATGGCCGCCGCCAAGAACAAGGCCGACGCCAAGCGTTTTCTGGACTGGACGCTGTCCGCCAGCGCCGCGCAGCTCTACACCAAGTACAAGGAAATCGTCACCGTGCCGGGCGTGCCGCAATCCAAGGCGGCCGCGGCGGCGGGCCTGCCGGCCGACCTTTCCAAGGTGCTCTACCCCATGGACTTCGCCAAGTCCGCCAAGGAGCGCGACGCGATCCTCGCCACCTGGCAAAAGACCATCGGCCGCTGAACCGCATTCCTGAACCGCACTACCCAAGGGCCTTGCACCATGTCCCTGCAGATCACCGACCTGCACAAGAGCTTTGACGGCCAGGTCGCGCTCGAACGCATCCACCTGGCCGTGGATGCCTCGGAGTTCGTGTGCCTGCTGGGGCCCAGCGGCTGCGGCAAGACCACGCTGCTGCGCATCATCGCGGGGCTGCTGCCCGCCGACGGCGGCCGCATCACCCTGGGCGGCCGCGACCTGGCCACGCTGCCGGCGCGCGACCGGGGCTTTGGCATCGTGTTCCAGTCGTACTCGCTGTTCCCGCACATGACGGTGGCGCAAAACGTGGGCTACGGCCTGGCCATCCGCCGCACGCCGCCCGACGTGGTGCGGGCGCGCACGGCCGAGCTGCTGGACATGGTGAAGCTGGCCAACTTCGGCGCGCGCTACCCGGCGCAGCTCTCCGGCGGCCAGCAGCAGCGCGTGGCCATTGCCCGCGCGCTGGCGGTGAACCCGTCGCTGCTGCTGCTGGACGAGCCCCTGTCGGCCCTGGACGCGCGCGTGCGCGCCGACCTGCGCCACGAGCTGCGCGAGGTGCAGCGCCGCCTGGGCATCCCCACCATCATGGTCACGCACGACCAGGAGGAAGCCTTGGCGATGGCCGACCGCATCGTCTGCATGCAGGGCGGGCGCATCGCCCAGGCGGGCTCGCCGCGCGAGCTGTACCTGGCGCCCCGCACCCGTTTCGTCGCCAACTTCATGGGGCACAGCAACCTGCTGTCGCCCGCCCAGGCGCGGCGGCTGCAGCCCGCGCTGGGCGAGGCGCCTGAAGGCATGGCGCCCGCATCCGCCCTGCTGTGCATCCGCCCCGAGCGGCTGCAGCTGCAGGCCAGCGCCCAGGGTGCGGGCCGCGTCACCGGCACCACCTTCCTGGGCAGCATCCAGCGCGTGCAACTGCGCTGGCAGGACCTGGACCTGCTGGCCGAGTCCAGCAGCGCCAGCGCCTGGGACGTGGGCCAGGGCGTGGACGTGTCCGTGAATGCGCAGGACTGCGCCTGGATCGAGGCATGAGCACCGCCACCCCGACCGCGCACCTGCCGCCCATGCATGGCGGCGAGCGCTGGCTGCTGCGCGCCTGCCTGCTGCTGCCGCTGGCCGCGCTGGTGCTGTTCTTTGCCGTGCCCATGCTGGCCATTGCCTGGCGCAGCCTGGTGCAGGACACCGGCGGCATCGGCTGGGGCAACTACGCCGCGCTGCTCGACACCCCGGGCGTGTGGCGGGCCCTGGCCCACAGCCTGCTGCTGGGCGCCGCGACCACGGCCGTCACGCTGGTGCTGGCCTTTGTGGTGGCGTTTGGCCTGGAGCGCACCTGCATGCCGGGCCGCCGCTTTGTGGCCGGGGCGCTGGCGCTGCCCATGCTGGCGCCCTCGCTGGTGCTGGGGCTGGGGCTGATTTTCTTGCTGGGGCGCAACGGCATCGTGGGCAAGCTGCTGGGCGTGCGGCCCGAGATCTACGGGTTCTGGGGCCTGCTGATTGCCGACGTGCTGTACGCACTGCCGCAAGCCGTGCTCATCGTGCGCACCGCGCTGCGCCAGGGCGACGCCCGGCAGTACGACGCCGCCGAGGTGCTGGGCGCCACGCCGTGGCGGCAGTTTTGCGACATCACGCTGCCGCAGGCCCGCTACGGGCTGCTGAGCGCGGGGTTTGTGGTGTTCACGATCACCATCACCGACTTTGGCAACGCCGTGGTCATCGGCGGCAACTTTGCCGTGCTGGCCACCGAGATCTACAACCAGGTCAGCGGGCAGATGAAGTTCGGCATGGGCGCGGTGGTCGGCATGCTGCTGCTGGCGCCGGCAGCCCTGTCGGTGTTCATCGAACGCCTGGCCGCGCAGCGGGCCGGCGCGGGTGCCGAATCGGCCCTGCCGCCCACGCCCCAGCGGCGCCCCGGGCGCGACGCCGCGTTCTTCTTCGCCTGCCTGGGCATCGCCGGCAGCATCGTGGCGCTGGTGCTCACGGTGGTGCTGGCCAGCTTCATCCGGCTGTGGCCCTACCGGCTGGACCTGACGCTCAAGCACTACGACATCACCATCGCAGGCGGCTACGCGCCGCTGTGGACGTCGGTGTGGGTGTCGGCCCTCGCCGCCGGCCTGGGCACCGCGATGCTGTTCGTGCTGTGCTTTGGCATCCGCCGCCTGCCGGGGCGGCTGGCACGCGCGGCCACGGCGCTGTCCGCCTTGCCGGTGGGCGTGCCCGGGCTGGTGCTGGGGTTGGCCTATGTGTTCACCTTCAACACCGCCACCTGGCCCTGGGGCGTGCTGTATGGCACGGCCATCCTGCTGGCGCTGTGCAACTACTACCACTACCACACGCAGGGTTTCATGACCATGATGACCGGCATGCGCAATGTGCCCGCTACGCTGGAGGACGCCACCACCGTGCTGGGCGGCGGCACCGCCCGCGTGCTGCGCGACGTGTACCTGCCCGCGCTGCGGCCCACGCTGCTGGCGGTGCTGGTGTTCTTGTTCATGCGCTCCATGGTCACGCTGTCGGCGGTCATCTTCCTCATCACCCCATCGCTGCCCTTGGGGGCGGTGACGGTGATGCGCCTGGACGAGGCGGGGCTGACCTCGCAGGCCGCGGCCTTCTCCACCTGCATCATGGCGGTGGTGGGTGCGCTGGCGCTGCTGCTGCACGTCGGCACCCAGCGCCGCCCACCGGAGGCCCGGGCCGCCTAACATCGCCACCATGCTGCAAGAAGAACGTTTCCTCCGCATCCGCACGCTGCTGTCCACGCTCTCGCGCGTGAGCACCGAGCGCATCGCGCAAGACCTGGAGGTATCGCGCGAGACTGTGCGCCGCGACATCCTGGCGCTGGAGTCGCAGGGCCTGCTGCGGCGCGTGCACGGCGGCGTGGTGGCCCAGGGGCCGGAGCCCGAGCCCCCGCTGGCCGTGCGCCAGGCCGTGCGGGCCCGCGAAAAGCGCGCCATGGCGCGCGCCGCCCTGCAGCTGCTGCAGCCGGGGCAAACGCTGTTCCTGGACGCCGGCAGCACCACCACGCTGCTGGCCGAAGCGCTGTCGGGCCTGTCGGGGCTGACCATCATCACCAACGGGCTGAACGTGGCCCTCAAGCTGGCGGGCGCCGATGCCGGACGCAACGCGCGCAACGACGTCATCCTGCTCGGCGGCCGCCCCGACCCCGCCGCGCAGGCGACGCACGGCGACACCACCGTGGCGGAAATCCACCGCTACCGCGCTGATGTGGCCCTGCTTTCCCCGGTGGGCATCAACGTGCACAGCGGCGCCACGAGCTTTGAGCACCACGAGGCCGCCGTGGCCCGCGCCATGGCCGCGCAGGCCCGGCAGCTGGTGGTGCTGGCCGACCACAGCAAGGTGGGGCAGGCCAGCCGCGTCACCTACGCCCCCCTGGCCGAGGTGGACACCCTGGTCACCGATGCGGGCGCGCGGTCGCTGCCCGCGCTGGCGGCCCTGCAGGCGGCCGGCTGCCACACCGTGGTGGCCTGACCCCATTCCACGGACCGCCCCACCATGGCCTACCAGCACACCTTCGGCGGCGAGCGCTGGCAGTTCGCCGACCTGCGCGACCTGCTGGCCAAGGCCACGCCCCTGCGTTCGGGCGACGCGCTGGCGGGCGTGGCCGCCGCGTCGGCCGTGGAGCGCATGGCCGCGCGCATGGCACTGGCGGAGGTGCCGCTCAAGGCTTTCCTGAACGAGGCACTCATCCCCTACGAGAGCGACGAGGTCACGCGCCTCATCCTCGACACGCACGACGCCGCGGCGTTTGCGCCCATCGCCCACCTCACCGTGGGCGACTTCCGCAACTGGCTGCTGGCGCACAGCACGGACAGTGCTGTGCTCGCCGCCGTGGCGCCCGGCATCACGCCCGAGATGGCGGCGGCGGTGAGCAAGCTCATGCGCAACCAGGACCTGATCGCCGTGGCGCGCAAGTGCCGCGTGGTCACCCGCTTTCGCAACACCCTCGGCCTGCCGGGCCGCCTGGCCGTGCGGCTGCAGCCCAACCACCCCACGGACGATCTGCGTGGCATTGCGGCGTCGATGGTCGACGGCCTGCTGTACGGCGCGGGCGACGCGGTGATCGGCGTGAACCCGGCCACGGACAGCATCGCGGCGCTCACGGGGCTGGTGCAGATGCTGGACGACGTGATCGAGCGGCTGCAGATTCCGACGCAGTCGTGCGTGCTCACGCATGTGACCAACACCGTGCAGATGATCGAGCACGGTGCGCCGGTGGACCTGGTGTTCCAGTCCATCGCGGGCACCGAGGCGGCCAACGCGGGCTTTGGCATATCGCTGGCGCTGCTGCGCGAGGCGCGCGAGGCGGCCTTGTCGCTGCGCCGCGGCACGGACTTTGGCGACGGCGTGGGCATCGGCGACAACGTGATGTATTTCGAGACCGGCCAGGGCAGCGCCCTGTCCGCCAACGCGCACCACGGCGTGGACCAGCAGACCTGCGAGGCACGGGCCTATGGCGTGGCGCGCGCGTTTGCGCCGCTGCTCACCAACACGGTGGTGGGCTTCATCGGGCCGGAGTATTTGTACGACGGCAAGCAGATCATCCGCGCCGGCCTGGAAGACCACTTCTGCGGCAAGCTGCTGGGCGTGCCGCTGGGCTGCGACGTGTGCTACACCAACCATGCCGAGGCCGACTCGGACGACATGGACACGCTGATGACGCTGCTGGGCACGGCGGGCCTGACCTTCATCATGGGCGTGCCGGGGGCGGACGACATCATGCTCAACTACCAGAGCACCTCGTTCCACGACGCGCTGTACCTGCGCGAGGTGCTGGGCCTGCGCTGCGCGCCGGAGTTTGCGGCGTGGCTGGAGCGCATGCAGATCACCGATGCCAGCGGGCGCCTGCTGCCGGCCAGCGCGCACCACCCCGCCCTGACTCAACTCCGGCAATGGAGGCTGGGCGCATGACTTCCGGCCCCACACAGCACAGCATTCCGCCCGACCCCTGGTGCGACCTGCGCGCCCACACGCAGGCGCGCCTGGCGCTGGGCCGCGCAGGCGCCGCCCTCCCCACGGCCGAGCTGCTGCGCTTTGGCATGGCCCATGCGCAGGCGCGCGATGCCGTGCACATCCCCCTGGACGCCGACGCGCTGGCCGCGCAGCTGCAGGCCCTGGGCGGCACCACGCGGCAGGTGCACAGCGCCGCGCCCGACCGCGCCACCTACCTGCTGCGCCCCGACCTGGGCCGGCGGCTGTGCGATGCGGATGCCGAGGCGCTGCGGGAGGTGGCAGCAGAAGGCGGTGCGCCCATCGACCTGCTGCTGGTGGTGGCCGACGGCCTCTCGTCCCTGGCGGTGGCGCGGCAGGCACCGCCGCTCGTCGAGGCCATCCGCCAGCAGGCGCCCGCGGGCTGGCAGCTCGGCCCCGTGGTGATCGCCCGGCAGGCCCGCGTGGCGCTGGGCGACGAAGTCGGCGCGCTGCTGGGCGCGCGCCTGGTGGCGGTGCTGGTCGGCGAGCGGCCGGGCCTGAGTTCGCCCGACAGCCTGGGCATCTACCTGACCTGGCACCCGCAGGTGGGCCGCAGCGATGCCGAGCGCAACTGCATCTCCAACGTGCGGCCCGAAGGCCTGCAGCCGGCGCGGGCGGCGGCGCGCCTGTGGTGGCTGTGCCAGGCGGCGCGGCAGCTGGGGCTGACGGGCGTGGGGCTGAAGGACCGCAGCGATGGGCTGACGCTGGCGGCCGAGGCGGGCGCGGTAAGCCCGGCACCAGCGCAGCTACGCGCTAACAAGTAGGCCTGGCGCACCCCAGCGGCTGATTTCCCCGCCGGTCGAGTCGCTGCCCCGAAAGCTCCCTCCCCCCTCGCGGGGGAGGGTTGGGGAGAGGGGGAGTGAGCAGCAGTGCGCTAAAGCCGACCCCCTCTCCCCAACCCCTCTCCCACGAGGGGAGAGGGGCAAGCCGCCATGTGGTGGCTGTGCCAGGCAACGCGGCAGCTGGGGCTGACGGGTGTAAGGCTGAAGGGCCGCAGCGAGGGGCTGACGCTGACGGCCGAAGCCGAGGCAGTAAGCCCTGCCCCAGCGCAGGCACGCGCTGAAAAGTAGGCCTGCCGCGTCCCGGCGGCTGATTTCCCGCCGGTCGAGTCGATGCCCCGAAAGCTCCCTTCCCCCCTCGCGGGGGAGCGCCGGGGAGAGAGGGGGGCAATGAGCAGCAGTGCGCCCAAGCCAGCCCCCCTCTCCCCAACCCTCTCCCACAAGGGGAGAGGGAGCAAAACCGCTATCGCCGCCTACAGCCGGTGCGACCGATCCCCGCGCACAAACCCCACGGGCTCCCACGGCTCGCCCGTGCCCAGGGCCAGCACCTTGAACAGCTCGCCCATCTCGTGCTCCATGATCAATTTGGCCGCTGTCGCCCGCTGGGCTTGCGCAAGCTGCTCCATTTTTGGGAGCAATCCGCAGTTGATGAGAAAGTGCGCCTGCGTGGTGTAGCCCAGCACGTTCAGGCCCGCCTCCTGTGCGGCCAGGGCGATGGCGGTGAAGTTGACGTGGGCGGTGATGTCCTTCAAGCCCACTTCCACCAGCGGGTCGCCGTCGGCCAGGTGGCCCTGGTGGCACATCACGGTGCCCATGTGGCGCTGCGGGTGGTAATACTCGTCCTCGCCAAAGCCGTAGTCCAGCAGCAAGGCGGCGCCGCGCGTGAGGCGGTCGGCCAGCATGCGCACAAAGCCTTCGCCCTGGGCGTGGATCTCGGTCAGGTAGTCGTGCGGGCCTTCGATATCGACGGGCGGGCGCAGCGGCGTGGGACGGTCGGCCCAGGCAAAGCGGCCGTCCTCGGCCACCACCACGCCGCGCTCGTGCCACACACCCTCCGCGTGCCCGCCGTGGCGTGCCAGCAGCTGCACGGGCATGGCGTCCAGCACCTCGTTGCCCACCACCACGCCGCTGAACTTTTCCGGCAGCGCGTCCACCCAGCGCACCTTGTGCGCATGCGCCGCCAGCTTGGCCTGCTGGCGCGCGCGCAGGCTGCCCGACAAATCGACGATGGTGTAGCGGCGCACCTGCTCGCCCAGGGCGTCCAGCAGCTGCAGCGCCAGCGCGCCGGAGCCGGCGCCGAACTCCCACACCTCGTCGGTGGCGGTGTGCGCCAGCGCCTCGCCCACCTGCACGGCCAGGGTCTGGCCGAACAGGGGCGTGAGCTCGGGCGCGGTCACGAAGTCGCTGCCGGACTCGGGCAGGGCGCCGAACTTGGTGGAATCGTTGGCGTAGTAGCCCAGGCCCGGCGTGTACAGGGCCAGTTCCATGAAGCGGTCAAACCCCAGCCAGCCGCCCGCGTCGGCGATGGCCTGGGCAATGTGCCGGTGCAGGGCGGTCGTTAAACTGTCGGGTCTTTTCGTCACGGCCCGCATTGTCCCAGAGCCCCATGCCCTCCGCCTCCCCGCACCGCACCGTCCTGGTCACGGGCGCCGCCCGGCGCCTGGGCCGCAGCATTGCGCTGGCGCTGGCCGCGGGCGGCTGGCAGGTGGCGGTGCACTACCGCACATCTCGGCAAAATGCTATTGAAACAGTAGCTGCTTGCGCAGAACTGGCGGGCGCTAGCGCCCATTTTGATGCAGATTTTCAGGACGAGGCCGCCGTGCGCGCACTGCTGCCCCGCGTGGTGGCCCACTTTGGCCGTGTGGACGCGGTGGTCAACAGCGCGTCGCTGTTCGAGCACGACACCGCGCACAGCTTTGGTTTTGCCGCGCTCGAAAAGCACCTGCGCAGCAACACGGCGGCCCCCGTGCTGCTGGCCGAGGCCCTGCACCGCCATGTGGCCGATCGCGCCGCCGCCGGCGAGGCCGACGCCCAGGGCGCGGTGGTGAACCTGCTGGACCAGAAGCTCTGGAACCAGAACCCCGACTTTTTGAGCTACACCCTGTCCAAGGCGGCCCTGGAAGCCGCCGGCACCCAGCTGGCGCTGGCGCTGGCGCCCCGCGTGCGGGTGGTGGGCGTGGCGCCCGGCCTCACGCTGACCAGCGAATGGCTGAGCGAAGAGAAATTTGCGCAGCTGCACAGCCTGAGCCCGCTGGGCCGCTCGTCCACGCCCGAGGACGTGGCCGCCACGGTGCGCTTCGCGCTGGAGAACCGCTCGCTCACCGGCACCACGGTGCTGGTGGATGGCGGCCAGCACCTGATGCGGTTCGAGCGCGACTTTTCGATGATGTGAGCACCGGCTTACGCTGGAAACCCTGATGAACGACGCCTTTGCCCCCACCTCCGGCACCCAGATCCTCACACTCACCGGGCTGCGCTTTGACGCCAACCTGGGCATCCTGGACCACGAGCGCACCGCGCCCCAGCCCATCCAGGTGGATGCCGAGCTGAACCAGGGCCAGCAGCCCCTGCTGCCGCATGACGACGACATCGGCCACGTGCTGGACTACCGCAAGGTGCGCCAGATCATCATCGACGAGTGCACGGCCGAGCACGTGAACCTGCTGGAGAGCCTGATCGGCAAGCTGGCCCATCGCCTGATGCAGCTGCCCGGCGTGCTGGGCGTGCGCGTGAAGATCGCCAAGCTGGAGATCTTTGACGACTGCGAGGTGGCGATCCGCGTAGAGGCCGGCACCTGGTAGCGGCGCGGCCGCCGCGGCGCCCGCCTTGATGGTGCCCCGCACCCGGCGGACGGCGCCCGCAGCCCGGGCAGACCGTTGCGGACAGCCCGCAGGACCGCCGGGTGAAGCCGCGCGGCGCAGGCGCGCACTGCGGCCGGAATGAGACAATCGCGGCCATGAGTACCGCCTGGACATCCGACGCCGAACAACCCGCCGTGGCCGCGGGGCGCAGCGATCTCAAGATCGAGCGCGAAACCCACAAGCTCGAAAAACGCCTGTGCCGCGAGGTCGGCAAGGCCATCGTCGACTTCAACATGATCGAGGAAGGCGACAAGGTCATGGTGTGCATGTCCGGCGGCAAGGACAGCTACACGCTGCTGGACATTTTGCTCAAGCTGCAGGCCCGCGCGCCCATCCACTTCGACCTGGTGGCCGTGAACCTGGACCAGAAGCAGCCCGGATTCCCGGAGCATGTGCTGCCCGACTACCTGCGCGCGCAGGGCATCCCGTTCCACATCGAGAACGAGGACACCTACAGCATCGTCAAGAAGCTCATCCCCGAGGGCAAGACCACCTGCAGCCTGTGCAGCCGCCTGCGCCGGGGCATCCTGTACCGCGTGGCCGACGAGCTGGGCTGCACCAAGATCGCCCTGGGCCACCACCGCGACGACATCCTGCAGACGCTGCTGCTGAACATGTTCTTCGGCGGCAAGATGAAGAGCATGCCCGCCAAGCTGGTGAGCGACGACGGCAAGCATGTGGTGATCCGCCCCCTGGCCTATGTGCCCGAGAAGGACACCGCCCGCTGGGCCGCGCACCGCGACTTCCCCATCATCCCGTGCAACCTGTGCGGCAGCCAGGAGAACCTGCAGCGCAAGCAGGTGGGCGAGATGCTGCGCGAGTGGGAGAAGAAATTCCCCGGCCGCGTGGAGAACATGTTCAACGCGCTGCAGAACGTGGTGCCCTCACACCTGCTGGACGGCGGGCTGTACGACTTCAAGAACGCGCGCGCCACCGGCGTGGCGGATGAGAACGGCGACAAGGCCTTCGACAAGGAAGAGTTCTCCGCGCCGCAGCCGCAATTGCCCGGCGTGCAGGTGGTGCAGCTCTCGTGATGAACCTCCGGCGGGCTGGGCGGATCACACCGGGACCCCATTTTTGAGGAGTCACCCATGACACGCCGATGGATCCCCGCCCTGCTGCTGTGCGCCGCCGCCGTGGCCGGTCTGGCAGGCTGCAGCACCCAGCGCCTGGTGGACGGCCGGGTGCAGAGCTTTTCCACCCTGGCGGCCGTGCCCGCCCCCGCCACCTACCGCGTCGAGCGCCTGCCCTCGCAGCAGATGCCCTCGTTCGAGCCCATCGCCGCCCTGGCCGAGCAGGCCCTGGCCCGCGCGGGCCTGCGGCGCGACGACGCCGCACCCCGGCTGCTGGTGCAGATCGGCGTGCAGGCCGACACCGTGCCCCGCTACGACCCGTTTGCCGGGCCCTACGGCCCGGGCCCCTGGGGCTTTGGCGGCTGGTACGGACGCGGCTGGGGCTTCCATGGCGCGTGGCGCTTCAACGACCCCACCCCGCTGTACCGCCGGGCGGTGAGCATCGTGATGCGCGACGCCGCCACCCAGGCCGTGGTGTACGAAACCTCCGCCACGCACGAAGACGTGTGGGTGGCCGACCCAGCCGTGTATGGCGTGCTGTTCGACGCGGCGCTGCAGGGCTTTCCCACGCCACCCCAGGGCCCGCGCCAGATCCGGCTGCCGCTCCCCCCTGCCCCCGGCAGTGCCCCGGCCACCACGCCGGCCCAACCGGGCACGGTCGTGCCCGCTGCGCCGGCGCGCTGATCATCCGCTGCACCGCCTCCTCCCGCTCACGCTCGCACACCCGCATGCACGCCACCCGCATCGTTGCCATCCGCCACGGCGAAACCGCCTGGAACGTGGACACCCGCATCCAGGGCCACCTGGACATTCCGCTCAACGACACCGGCCTGTGGCAGGCCGCCCGGGTGGCACAGGCCCTGGCCGGCGAGCCCATTGCCGCCATCTACACCAGCGACCTGCAGCGCGCCCACACCACCGCCCAGGCCGTGGCGCGCACCACCGGCGCCCCGCTGACGGCCGAGCCGGGCCTGCGCGAGCGCAGCTTCGGCCACTTCCAGGGCCGCACCTTCGCCGAGATCGAGGCCGAGCTGCCCGAAGACGCCCTGCGCTGGCGCAAGCGCGACCCGCACTACGCGCCCGAGGGCGGCGAATCCCTCGTCGCCCTGCGCGAGCGCATCGAACGCACCGTGGCCACGCTGGCGCAGCGGCATGTGGGCGAGCAGGTGGTGATGGTGGCGCACGGCGGCGTACTCGATGTGCTGTACCGCCTGGCCACGCGGCAGGACATCCAGGCGCCGCGCACCTGGCAGCTGGCCAACGCCGCCATCAACCGCCTGCTGTGGACCGAAGACGGCCTCACGCTGATCGGCTGGGCCGACACCCAGCACCTTGAAGACCACCACAACGACCACCAACCGCTCCGTGATGAAGCCCATTCCTGAAACACTGCAGTTCATCATCGGCCAACGGGTGGACCACATCGACACCCCCGCCGCCGTGGTGGACCTGGACGCCATGGAGCGCAACATCCAGCGCCTGGCCGACTTTGCGAAGAAGCACCACGTGCGCTGGCGCCCCCACGCCAAGATGCACAAGAGCGCCGAACTCGCCCTGCAGCTGCAGCACGCGGGCGCCCAGGGCGTGTGCGTGCAGAAGGTGTCCGAGGCCGAGGCCCTGGCTGCCGGCGGCGTTCTGGACATCACCATCACCAACCAGGTCATCGCCATGCCCAAGCTGCACCGCGTGGCGCGGCTGGCCGCCCAGCTGGCGGCGCGCGGCGGGCGCCTGGGCCTGGCCGTGGACCACCCCGAGGGCATCGAGCGCCTGGCCGAGGCCATGGCCCAGCAGGGCAGCGATGCAGGCATCGACGTGCTGGTGGAGATCGACGTGGGCCAGGGCCGCTGCGGCGTGCCGCCCGGCGAAGCGGCCGTGCCCCTGGCGCTGGCCGTTGCGCGCAGCCCGCGCCTGCGCTTTGCGGGCCTGCAGGCCTACCACGGCCGCGCTCAGCACCTGGCCAGCAGCCTGGGCCGCAAGGAGGCCATCGCACAGGTGGTGCGCGCGGCCAACCACACCCGCCAGCTCATCGAGGCAGAGGGCCTCACCGTGCCCCTCATCACCGGCTCGGGCACCGGCACGCTGGTGCACGAGGCCGCCAGCGGCGTGTTTGGCGAACTGCAGGCGGGCTCCTTCCTGTTCATGGACGCCGACTACGCCCGCAACGAGCGCGAGCCCGCGCAGCCCGCGTTCGAGCACGCCCTCTTCATCAAAACCCAGGTGATCTCCGTGCACGACACGCACGCCGTGTGCGACGCCGGGCACAAGAGCCACGCCATCGACTCCGGCCTGCCCCGGGTGGCCCTGCTGCCGCCCGATCGCGCCCTGCGCTACGCCAACGGCGGCGACGAACACGGCCTGCTCCACGCCGACGCCCCCGAGGCCCGCCTCCCCGGCCTGGGCCGCATGCTCTGGCTCATCCCCGGCCACTGCGATCCCACGGTGAACCTGTACGACTTTTTGATCGGCGTGCGCGGCGGACTGACCGGGGGCGTGGTGGAGCGGATCATCAGGGTTGATGCCAGGGGCGCGCTGACCTGATCGGGCCAAGAATGCGGGGCCATGAGCCCCAGCCAGATCATCGTCCTCGCCACCCCCGTATTCCTACTGCTCATGGCCCTGGAGCTGGCGGTGGGCTGGCGGCGCCGGCGCAACACCTACCGGCTGGCCGACGCCCTGAGCAGCGTCAGCCTGGGCATGCTCAGCCAGACCAGCGCGGTGTTCACGGGGCTGCTGCGCATCGGCATCTACACGGCCCTGTTCGAGCACGTGGCGCTGTGGCGTAACGATGCGTTCTGGACCACCCTGCCCGGGTGGTTGCTGGCGCTGCTGTTCTACGACTTCTGCTACTACTGGCTGCACCGCATGGGGCACGAGGTGGCCGTGCTGTGGGCCGCGCACGCGGTGCACCACCAGAGCCAGGACTACAACCTTTCCACCGCGCTGCGCCAGACCAGTTCGGGCGCCGTGCTGGGCTGGGTGTTCTATGTGCCCATGGCGCTGGCGGGTGTGCCGCCGCTGGTGTTTGCCGTGGTGGGGCTCATCGACCTGCTCTATCAGTTCTGGGTGCACACCGAGCACGTGCCGCGCCTGCAGGGGCGCTGGGCGTGGTTCGACCGCTGGTTCTGCAGCCCCAGCAACCACCGTGTGCACCACGCGGTGAATGACGCCTACCTGGACAAGAACTATGGCGGCATCCTCATCGTGTGGGACCGGCTGTTCGGCACCTTCAAGGACGAGGACCCGCACGACCGCTGCGTGTATGGCACGCGCGGCCTGCTCAACAGTTGGGACCCGCTGTGGGCCAACGCCCAGGTGTACGCGGGCCTGGCGCACGACAGCTGGCACGCGCGGCGCTGGGCGGACAAGCTCAGGGTGTGGCTCCAGCCGCCGGGCTGGCGGCCCGCGGACGTGGCGCAGCGGTTTCCCAAGCCGCCCTTCGACATGGCCCAGACGCGGCAGCAGCCGCGGTACGCCCCGCCCATGCCGCGGGCCGTGCAGTGGTTTGCGCTGGTGCAGTTCGGCCTGCTGATGGCTGGCGTGTCGGCCTTCTTGTGGCACGCCGACGCCGCGCCGCTGGCCCACAACGCCGTCTGGTTTGCGGTGCTGCTGGCGGGCCAGTGGGCGCTGGGCGCCGTGATGCAAGGCCGCCTGGGCATGGGCATGGCGCTGGTGCTGCAATGCGGCGCCCTGGCCACGGCCACCAGCGCGCTGGGGTGGACGCAGTGGCACGCGCTGTTCAAGCCGGCGGCCATGGCAATTGCTCTTGTTTTGGTAGCTGCCAGCGCTTATTCCACAAGCCCCAAAGGCATATCCGACCCTAAATCCCACCGCTGGATGGCCGCCGCGCTGGCGGGGTCGCTCGCGGGCGACGTGTTTTTGATGTTTGAGGGATTTTTCATCCCGGGGCTGGTGAGCTTTCTGGTGGCGCACCTGTGCTACCTGGCCCTGTTCAAGCGCGGGCAGCCGTGGTTTCCGCACCGGGGCGCGCTGGCCGGCACGCTGGCCCTGGGCGGCACGATGTACGCCGTGCTCTGGACCGGCGGGCTGCCGCCCGCGCTGCGGGGCCCGGTGGCGGCCTATGTGCTGGTGATCGCGCTGATGGCCGCCCAGGCCATGGGCCGCGCAACGGTGTTGCGCAACGGCCCGGCGGGACTGGTCGCAGTGGGCGCAGGGTTTTTCATGCTCAGCGATTCACTACTGGCCATCAACCGGTTCGTGCAACCCTTGCCCCTGGCCCCACTGTGGGTGCTGGCCACCTACTATGCGGCGCAGGTGTTGATGGTGGAGGGGTGGTTGCGGGGCACAAGACCCGTCCCGCGAGACACGCTGCCCCCCGCGGTTACGCCGCAAGGCAGCGGGCGCACGCCCCCGTTAACCAAACCTGTCTAAGCCCCAAGGAACCTGAGAGAGGGCTGCCGCGCAGCCTTGGCCGTCTCCCCGGCTTTTCACCACCCCGGTGGCGCAGCCCAGTACCGCGTGCGCCAGCAGGTTTTGCACTGGCGCTTCACTGTTTTTGAAGGTGTCTCCGAGAGCGGCCTGGGCCACGCTGGCCTGCGTAAAGCTCACCAGCACCAGCCACACCAGCAGGCGCTTCCACACGGGCAGAGAACGGTTCCCTTGGGTTGTGCGGGTCATGGCGGCTCGCGGTAAACGAAGAGCATGAGCGCTGGGCTTGCGCGCAGGGCAAGGGGCGCAAGACATAACGGGGTTTGGTAACCCGCAAGGGCGCGAAGGCCTGCGGCCGCAGCGGTAGCCGCACCAAACGGAGCGCGAGCGCAGCGACTGCGGCTACTTTGCCAAACAGACCATTATGTTAATTTTGCGCAGCAAAGTTTCCCGCTGCACCTGCCGGGCCTGGCCTGTAATTGATGCTCTGCACGGGACGCGCCTGGTATCAGAAGCCTCGCACTTCACGCAACGCAGCCAGCTCAACTTTCAGCCATTGCTCATTTTCATGAATGACACGGTCATAGTTTGATGCAGAGTGATAGTCCTGCGTCGGCAAGGCATTCGCGCCGGAAAGCATAGACGCAGGAGCATCAGCAGGCCATCCCCAATTTGACCAAAACCCGGCCAACTCCATCATTCCAGAAATCGTGTCCGAATCTAGATTCGCTAAGACCTCCTCCAATGCAACAGCTCGCCATATTCGCCGGGCTCGTTGCATATCCAAATTCTTGGAATCACACATTTTTTGCAACTGCGGGCACAGTTCGGATGCAGGCAGATCACTATCGTCGGCCAAGCTAACAATCGCATCCAACAAGGGATCATCCACAGCCACTTTTTCAAGCTCGACGTTCGCAAAGCTTTCTACACAATCAGGTGGCAGGCGATCTGAGTGACCAGGGATACCACTAGCCCCCTGAAACACAACGGCCCAGTCAGCCAGGCCATACTTTGAAATTCGATCAAAGATTGTTCGCATTATCGATCTATCGGTTTACCATTGATGGTACCGTTTGGCACAAACGTTCTAGCTTTCCGACTGGTAGTCCTCGTACTCCCACGCAAAGTATCTGGAAAGTACTGGCACTGACTGCTCCCACGTTGGGCGCTCAGCAGTCTCAATAATTTCGCGAACAGTTTTCTTAATTAATTCAAAATCGAAGCTCTCAAAAAGAATCATGTGCCGCAAAACATATGCACTCTTTATCGATAGCTGATGCGCAAGCCATGAAGTTGTGCATACCCCAACTTGAAACAGATGACTTCCTTCAAGTCCCTCTGGTCCAATCGCTAATGTCAGCCACACGCAAAAATTGTCTGGTATTAGCGGGGTGTAGGTGTTGAGATCCTCTGCGCCGAAATCAATCCCTTTGAGAGTAGGTTTGTTCATTTGATCACCATGTGCCCGTTGGAAGTCACGGCCCCCGTATTTGGGTCCCGCATCTGGAAGTTTGCTTGGACGCCAGTTGGATTGAACTCGGCAGGCGCATTGGGCTTTGCAGTAGGAGGCCTAAAGACTCGCGTACCGTCAGCACTAATCAAGCCGCCGGGCACACCGTTCAATGGCCGCGCTCCATCACCTACCCATATCTGCCCCAAACTATTCGCTTCTGTCGCCGTACCGCTTCCAATGGAGAAATTCGGATTTGGCACACCACTACCGTTCACCGCTTTCGCAAGTCTCGCATCCTGTGCCGCAATGTTGGCAAGGTTTTTCAGTAGCTAGTTGCCCCTTCAATCCTGGCACCGTCGCCACATTCGCAGTCCCGCCCGAAGTCACTGGAGTTGCAATTTCGCCTGCTACTGCCGTTCCCCCATTTCCCCCAGCAGACGACGCCCCTGCCCCTTCCCCCTCAGCAGGACGCGCTCCCACGGGCGCCTTCCCCCCACGTTGTCCCTCGTAGCGGCCTCCCGCGCTGCCCATGCCCAGGGCCATCGCGGCATCATTGCCCTCTGTCGCCGTCAGCGCCTTGTACTCTACCCAGGCCGGGTTGCCGGGGTCGGCCACGCCGCCTGAGCGCACATACGCATCGGCCGCCAATGGCGAGGTGATGTCCCGCTTCTCGCGCTGCGCCTGGTCCATGTAGGGCTTGGCTTGCGCGTAGGTCACTCTCCTTTGTCAACCTTGTCAACCAGCGCCCTGGTGTAGAGATCCAGCCCTTGCGCGGCTGTTTTCGCCTCTGCGCGGATATCTGATCAGAGTCGCTCTGCGGTTTAAGCGCAGCCGGGCTTGATGCCGGGCTGGCAGACATTGATAGTCTGCGCGCAGCGCCTAGCTAGACGACTCAACTAAAACAAACTCCAGCATCTCACCATCTTGCGGCAGCATCTTCAAAAATTCTCTCATTGCAGCAATGGACCGCTCAGCGAATGATGTCGACGACACTTTCATCAAACCGGAGAAATCGGCAATCGCATCCACATCAGGAATACGATGATTACCTTCAATCCGAAATCCCTCGACACCTAATACAGCCAAACCGTTGTCAGAGCAATAGTCCAACAGTAAGGCAGCGTCTGACAAGCTGAATAGTGCAACTTCACCCCACCATTTTGTTGGCAAACCAAGGTCGCCGATCGGCAAACTCTTAATATCTACCGGTTTAATTATTTCTCCCATGGTGCCTTCCAGGTCGGGTCATTCTTGTTCGACACTTGTACAACTTGTCCAGTCCTGTCGTTCCTCACGACATACGAACCATCTTTGGCAATATAGCCAGTGGCAGGGTCATTTAGGCGCGCTCCGGAAATTGGATCGAACCGCGTGTCCTTTGTAACTACCGTTTTGGCTGGATTTGCAATGGTTGCATCTATGGACTCAGCAGTCCATCCCCGATTGCCCATTTGTTGGGCGATTTTTGGGCTCTATGACTGTCGTTACTACTCCCCCATTGGCCCCAGCAGACGGCGACCCAGCCCCCTCCCCTTCAGCAGGACGCACACCCGCGGGCGCCTTCCCCCCACGTTGCCCCTCGTAGCGGCCTCCCGCGCTGCCCATGCCCAGGGCCATCGCGGCATCATTGCCCTCTGTCGCCGTCAGCGCCTTGTACTCTACCCAGGCCGGGTTGCCGGGATCAGCCACGCCGCCTGAGCGCACATACGCATCGGCCGCCAATGGCGAGGTGATGTCCCGCTTCTCGCGCTGCGTCTGGTCCATGTAGGGCTTGGCTTGCGCGTAGGTCATCTCTCCTTTGTCAACCTTGTCCACCAGCGCCCTGGTGTAGAGATCCAGCCCTTGCGCGGTCGTTTTCGCCTCTGCGCGGACAGCGTCGCACGCGACCGTAGCTATGCCGACGCAGTCGCCCAGTTCTTCTTGGCGTTTGGCATCAAGGCGGTTGAGTTCTTCGTACTTTGTACAGGCCGCCTCGTCCTTGGCGTCACACGCTTTTTTCGCAGCTATGCGGTCATTGATTTCAGTGTGTTTAAGGTAGTTGTTGGTAAACGCGTTCTCCCCCGCGCTCGCCCCCAGCCCGTAGCTTTCGCTGACCTTGTCCCTGTCCCCCACCAGCGCCGCTGCCACGCCCCCTGTCACGCTGGCCACCAGCGTGGCGTCCCCGTCTCCCATCCCCGCTTCGTGCGCCCGCTGCCCCGCCACGTCGCCGGCCACTGCCCCGGCCGCCCCGGCCGCGCAGCCTTGGCCTTCTCCCCGGCTTTTCACCACCCCGGTGGCGCAGCCCAGTACCGCGTGCGCCAGCAGGTTTTGCACTGGCGCTTCGCTGTTTTTGAAGGTGTCTCCGATAGCGGCCTGGGCCACGCTGGCCTGCGTAAAGCTCACCAGCACCAGCCACACCACCACACGCTTCCACAGGGGGTGAGGAGTAGTCATGGGAGTGGGGCCGGGAGTTGAGCTGGTGAGGGGACGCACGATGCGCCGCACCTAGGGTGCTGCGTGGTGATAGCCGCTCGCAGCAGCGCTGCACGACAACGCACACAGCTACCCAACGATGTCGCGCGCTCCAGTTGGGACTTTGACAGGGCACGGCCCGATTTGGGCGGCCCATCGATTCAGTTTGCTTTATTTGATAAATCGGCCGGTCTTCGGCCTTGCGGGAGCCTGCAGCGCAGGCAGGCACCGGCGCGCGGCAGTGCAGCCGCGCTGCTTCTTAGGCCCCGAACAGGTCCGGGCTGCCGCGCTGTGCCGGTGGCTGCAGCCCCAGGTGGCGGAAGGCCGCCAGGGTGGCGATGCGCCCGCGCGGGGTGCGCTGCAGGAAGCCCTGCTGGATGAGGTAGGGCTCGATCACGTCTTCGATGGTGCCGGCCTCTTCGCCGATGCTGGCGGCGATGTTGTCCAGGCCCACGGGGCCGCCGTCAAAGCGGTGGATCACGGCCTCCAGCAGCTTGCGGTCCATCACGTCGAAGCCCTGGGGGTCCACGTCGAGCATGGCCAGGGCCTTGTCGGCAATGGGCTTGGTGATGCGGCCGTTGCCCTTGACTTCGGCGTAGTCGCGCACGCGGCGCAGCAGTCGGTTGGCAATGCGTGGGGTGCCGCGCGAGCGGCGGGCGATCTCGAAGCCGCCGTCTTCGTCCATGGGGGCGTTGAGCAGGCCCGCGCTGCGCTGCACGATGCGCGCCAGCTCTTCGGCGGTGTAGAACTCCAGCCGCGCGACGATGCCGAAGCGGTCGCGCAGCGGGTTGGTGAGCATGCCGGCGCGGGTGGTGGCGCCCACCAGGGTGAAGGGCTGCAGGTCGAGCTTGATGCTGCGCGCCGCCGGCCCTTCGCCGATCATGATGTCGATCTGGTAGTCCTCGAGCGCGGGGTAGAGGATTTCCTCCACCACGGGCGAGAGGCGGTGGATCTCGTCGATGAAGAGAACGTCGTTCTTTTCGAGGTTGGTCAGCAGCGCCGCCAGGTCCTTGGGTTTTTCAAGCACCGGCCCGCTGGTCTGGCGCAGGTTGACGCCCAGCTCGGCCGCGATGATGTGGCTGAGCGTGGTCTTGCCCAGGCCGGGTGGACCAAAGAGGAGCACGTGGTCCAGCGCCTCGCCCCGCTTTCTGGCCGCGCCGATGAAGATCTCCAGCTGTTCGCGCGCCTTGGCCTGGCCCACGTACTCCTGCAGGAGCTTGGGGCGCAGGGCGCGCTCGATCGCCTCCTCCTGGGGCGATGCGGGCACGGCGGAGATGACGCGTTTGGCCGGGGCCGGGGCGAAGTCGTCGGTCTGGATCGTCATTCCGCTCCGCTTACTTGTCTGCCCAGACGTAGAAGCCGATGCCTTGCTCCAGGTATTGCTGGCTCAGGTTGGCGCTGAGGTAGCTGCGCTCGGCAGCGCTGGTGGTGTAGAAGTAGGTTTGCGTGCTGCGATTGAAGAAGCGGTAGACCGGCACGGCACCATTGCCCGGCGCGGCCTGGCCCCACCATGCGGTGCCTTCCAGCGCCACGGAGGGAACCGTGTTGCGCAGGGCGTCGCGCTCCGCCGGGTTGGCGGTGTACAGGTGCATCTTGCGGACCAGGTCCACCATGCGGTAGACGGGGAAGAGGTTCGTCCCTTCGTTGGGGTACGCATAGAAGATCGGCCCTTCGTACACGAAGTTCGACGCGAACTGGTTCAGCAGCAGGTCCCGCTCGGCCACGTTGCTGGTGTAGAAGTGCTCCACCCCGGCAATGTTGTAGAAGCGGTAGACGGGCACGCGGCCGGTCGGGCCGGTGGGCGGCGTGGCAGCCGACAGCCAGTTCTTGAGCGCGTTGTTGTAGGCGATGTCGAAGCGGCCATAGAAGTCCGGCGAAGAGGGGGCCGCGCAGCTGGAGCCGCCGCCGTAGAGCGTGCCGATCACGTATGTGCCATCGCGGAACAGGGCCGAGCCGCTGCTGCCGCCTTCGGTGGAGCCCTGGTTCCAGGTCACGCGGTAGTAGTTGCCCGAAGAGCCGCTGCACTGGAACTGCGTGCCGCTGGTGGCGGCGCAGGCGGTCAGGCTGCTCACCGAACCGAAGCTTGCCTTGAGCAGGTCGCCCTTGGGGTGGTGCAGGCCCACCACGGCAGAGGCCAGGGGCTGGGTGCCCGCATCCCAGCCCGCAAAGTAGGCGCCGGCGGGCGGTGCATCATTGAGTTGCAGGAAGGACGTGTCCGTGGAGGCCGACGCGTAGAGCAGCGCCGCGCCGTTGACCCGCTTGGTGGTCGTGCTCGCCAGCGTGCGGCTGTTGCACACCGGGGCGCGGTAGAACCAGTCGGTCTGCAGCGAAGAGGCCTCGGCCTGCTTGGAAATGCAGTGGTTGGCCGTGAGGAAATATGGCGTGCCCGAGGCGCGGCTGTCGTTGAGCAGCGTGCCGGTGCAGACGTAGGTGCCGCCGTCCGAGGTGAAGATCATGCGGGCCACGGCGTTGCGCTGGCTGGCATAGGCCTCGTAGCAGCTGGCGTCCAGCTGGCAGGATTCGGACTCGTTGATCTTGGCGGACAGCTCGCCCTGGGTGGGAATCGCCAGGTTCTCGAAGATGTGGGACACGCGCGGCACCGAGAGGTCGACCGTGGCGGTCGCCGCGCCGGGCGGCACTTCCACCTCCAGCGTGACCTCGTCCGAGCCTACGTCGGGCGTCCACCAGGTGCGGCCGTCCAGGGTGGTGTCGCCGGCCTGTGCGTTGCGCTCGATGCGCTGCAGCACTTCCTGGCCGGAAATCTGGAACACGGTGCCCGCATGGGCCTGGCTGTAGACGCGCAGGACCGTGCCGGGCGGCAGCATGCGTGCCACCACGCCCAGCCGCAGGCCTTGTGCGCCTTCGGCCGAGAAGCTGATCGCAGCCACCTGGCCGCCGCTGGCGCTGGGCTTCCACTGGAGCTGCTGTGCGGTCTGCGCCGGGGTCTGGGTGGCGGAGACATCGCGCGACAGGCCCACCAGCCGCCGGCCGTTGACCTCGGCCAGCGCAGCGGTCTTGCTCTCTTGCAGGGCCCCCAGGCGGACGCGCGACGGTTCAGGCGTGGCGGCCAGGGCACTGCGCGACTTGATATTCGACACCCCCTGGTCCGCGCTGGCGGGCTGAGCCCAGCCTTCCACCTTCAGGACCGGGGCTGCGGCTTGCACACCCACTTCGGTACCGCTGCCCCCGCAGCCGGCCAACACGGCCAGTGCCGCACCCCACGCGGCCGCGAGCCGCCACATTGCTCCATGTTTCACTTTTTTTCTCCCGCTCCAGTCAAAACCACCATTGAACACGAAAACATTGCCCCGACAAACCCCGGCCGCGCACTATTTCGCCAGGGCCTTCAGGGCGAGCTTGATGCCATCGCTCACCCCCACGTCGGCCGGCAGGGCCTTCAGCGCGGCGGCGGCTTCCTTGTCGCTGTAACCCAAAGCCAACAGCGCCTGCAGGATGTCGGCCTGCGCGTCGGTGGCGGCGGCGCCACGCACCGCGCCCATGTCCTCCCCGAGTTTGCCCTTGAGCTCCAGCAGCAGCCGCTCGGCCGTCTTCTTGCCGATGCCGGGCACTTTCACCAGGCGGCCGGCCTCCTGCAGCGAAATCGCCTGCGCCAGGTCGGCCACGCCCATGCCCGACAGGATGGACAGGGCGGTGCGCGGCCCCACGCCGCTGATCTTGATCAGCTCCCGGAACGCCTGGCGTTCCGGCGCGGAGCCAAAGCCGTAGAGCAGCTGCGCATCCTCGCGCACGATGAACTGGGTGAGCAGGCTCACGCGCTCGCCCACGGCGGGCAGGTTGTAGAACGTGCTCATGGGCACATTCACCTCGTAGCCCACGCCGTGGCAGTCCAGCAGCACTTCCGGGGGGTTCTTCTCCAGCAGCGTGCCGGTCAGTTTGCCTATCATTGGTGTCCTTTGCCGCACCCTGCGGCAGTCCAACCGGAATTATCCGCGTGATCCAGCGCCACACTTTCACCCCCCACAACAACACCCGCCTGTCGCACCTGTGCGGCCCGGCCGACGTGCACCTGCGCACCATCGAGACGGCGCTGGCCGTGTCCATCGCGCACCGGCACGAGCAGTTCAAGGTGGACGGGCCCAAGGCCGCAGCCACGCAGGCCATGGAGCTGCTGCAGGCGCTGTACGAGATGGCGGACCACCCGATTTCGGAAGACACGCTGCAGCTCATGCTGGCGGGCGATGCCGAGCTGGTGGACGCGCCCGAGGACGGCCCCGTGCTCAACACCCGCCGCGCCGACCTGCGCGGGCGCACGGCCACGCAGAACCTGTACCTGCAGAACATCGCCACGCACGACATCACCTTCGGCATTGGCCCCGCTGGCACGGGCAAGACCTACCTGGCCGTGGCCTGCGCCGTGGATGCGTTGGAGCGCAGCAGCGTGCAGCGCATCGTGCTCACCCGCCCGGCAGTGGAGGCCGGCGAGCGCCTGGGCTTCCTGCCCGGCGACCTGGCACAAAAGGTGGACCCCTACCTGCGCCCGCTGTACGACGCGCTGTACGAGCTGATGGGCTACGACAAAGTGCAAAAGGCCTTCGAGCGCAACGCGCTGGAGATTGCGCCGCTGGCCTTCATGCGCGGGCGCACGCTGAACAACGCCTTCGTCATCCTCGACGAAGCGCAGAACACCACGCCCGAACAGATGAAGATGTTCCTCACCCGCATCGGCTTCGGCGCCAAGGCCGTGGTGACGGGCGACGTGAGCCAGATCGACCTGCCCAAGGGCGCCATGAGCGGGCTGGTGGACGCCGAGCGCGTGCTCAAGCGCGTCAAGGGCATCGCCGTCACCCGGTTCACCAGCGCCGACGTGGTGCGCCACCCGCTGGTGGCGCGCATCGTGGACGCCTACGACGCTCCGCGCCGCGCCACCTCCGCCGCGCGCGAGTGATCTTCCCGCGCCTCGATACTCATATTTTTATAGCTACTAGCGCTTACCCAGCAAGCGCTAGAGGCCAAAAAAGCTCTAAATGCCCTTGAACCAAGTCTCTCTGTCCCTGCAGTTCGGCCGGTTCGACGGCGCGGCCGCCCACCGCGCCCTACTGCCCCGCCACAAGGTGGCCCGCTGGATCCGCCACGCCCTGGCCACCGATGCCGAGATCACCGTGCGCATCGTCGGCGCCGACGAAGGGCAGCAGCTCAACCGCGAGTACCGCCACAAGGACTACGCCACCAACGTGCTCACGTTCGACTACACCCAGGAGCCCGTGGTGACGGCCGACCTGGTGCTGTGCGCCCCGGTGATCGAGCGTGAGGCCCAGGAGCAGAACAAGAGCCTGGAAGAGCACTACGCCCACATGCTGGTGCACGGCACCCTGCACGCCCAGGGCTGGGACCATGAAACCAGCGAGGCCGATGCGCAGGAGATGGAAGACTACGAAACCGCCATACTGCGCGAACTGGGGTTTGCGGACCCGTACGCAAGCTCCTGAACGCCCTCCGAAAAAAACGGGCGGCCACGCAATTTTTACCATTTGGTACACAGTTCCCGCCCCCCGGGTACGCGGCACCGCTGTGATGCGTGATGATTCTCCACCCGGCGCGTGTTGCAGGCCTGCAGGCCCCTCCATCGGCGCGCCCTCTGCTGCCTACCCGTTCGTCCGAGGAGCCGACTCCATGGCCCATTTCCTGCACCGCCCCGCCCCCAGAGCACATTCCGGGCTGTCATTCTTCCATCGTGCAATGCTGCTGGCAGCGCCTCTGCTTCTCGCGGCCTGCGGGGGCGGCAACTCCGGCTCCGACGCTACGGCGGCGCCATCGGGCTTCAGCGTGGGCTACGGCACCAAGGCCTACCACTTCAGTTGGACCCCCACGCCCAACGCTACCCAATACCAACTGTTCGAAGACCCCGATGGCGCGGCGGGTCCCCTGCCCGAAACGCAGATTGGCGGCGCCATTACCAGCACCACGTACACGCACAGCCTGGCCGCGCAAATGCTGCACGAACGCGTGAATGCCACCTATCGGCTGCGCGCCTGCGATGCGAACGGCTGCGGCCCGCTCACTGCCGCGGTCACCCCCGACCTCACCCAGGCCATAGGGCACTTCGAGCTACCTGTTGGCGAACCGTCCAGGCGGTTAGGGGACTACAAGAACGCGATTGCCCTGTCGGCCGACGGGGCGACGCTGGCTGTCGGTTCGCCGAGCGAGGTCAGTTCAGGCGGCCTGGCAGAGGCAGGCGCGGTCTACGTCTTCAGCCGCAGCATGCCGGACGGTGTCTGGAGCCAGCAGGCGCGGCTGGAAGGCAGCAGTCCCACAGAGAAGCGGGCCTTTGGCGCCAGCCTCGCGCTGTCGGCCGACGGCGGCACGCTGGCCGTGGGTGCGCCGGAGGAAAGAAGCAACGCGCGAGGCATCAACGGCGATGCGTCCAACCGCGACGCGTACGGCGCAGGGGCCGCATACGTCTTCACCCGCAGCGGTGGCAGCTGGGGCCAACAGGCCTACGTCAAGTCCCGGAACACGCCCGTGAAAGTCGAGACCTGCACCTTCGATGACATTACCGGCGTGTCTGCCTTCCCCTGTACTCCGCAGCACTTTGGCTTCAGTGTGGCCCTGTCAGCAGACGGAAACCTGCTGGCTGTGGCAGCGCCCGAAGAAGGCGCTGACTTCACGCAGGGGACCGCCAGCGCCAGCGGTCGGCTCTCCTTCATTTCCCAAACCATTTTTGGCGGCGGCAAGGGCGCCGTGCACACCTTTGCCCGGAACAACGGCGCCTGGGCCGAGCAGGCGCACCTGCCCGGCAGCAACCCCGACCCGGGCGCGACCCGTTTCGGGGAGGTGCTGGCCCTGTCGAGCGATGGCAGCGTCCTCGCCGCAAGCACGGACAGGGACGTGTCGGTCCTCACCCGGCTCGGCAACGCCTGGAGCGCTCCCGTGCCGGTATGGCGCGTACGCGCCGGTGAGGTCGATCCCCGGCCCTTCGTCCTGTCGGGCGATGGCCGCACGTTGGCCGTTCTGGACCGTTCTGTAGACTTTGATGTTCAGTTGCTGACGTTCACCCGCACGGCCAGTGCCTGGGAGCAACAACCCGCATTCCCGGTCACGGTTGGGATCAATGAGTTGTTCAGCGCCGTGTTGTCGCTTTCGGAAGATGGCCGCACGCTCGCCCTGAGCAACCCGTATGACGCCAGCAACGCCCCCGGCATCAACGGTAACGCCAACAACCAGGATGCCTCCTCGGCGGGCGCTGTCAACCTCTATCGCCGCAACGGCACCACCTGGGCGTACAGCGCGTATATCAAGGCGCCTCAGCCACGCGCATTGGCGCGCTTCGGTGCGGGCGTGGCTCTGTCCGGCGATGCCAGTACCCTGGCCGTGGCCACCAGCAGCGCCAGGGATGGCACCAAGCCCGCCGCGCCCAACGCGGTTTATCTGTACTGATTGCGCAGGCGGCGGCTGCACCTCCCGTAAAGGCTGTTGACCGGCCGCGGTGCCTGAGAGGCTGAGAGACGCCGGCACAGGCAAAAGTGTTGCACCCGCGCCGTCGCCAATGGCGTGGGCGCTACCCCCTACCATCGGCGGATGTTCGACACCGCCTTGCTCCTTGCCGCCGCCTTCATCGCCGGCGCCCTCAACGCCGTTGCCGGCGGAGGCAGCTTCCTGACCCTGCCCGCCCTGGTCTTTACCGGCGTCCCGCCGGTGGTCGCCAATGCCACCGGCACGGTGGCGCTGCTGCCCGGCTACGTGGCCGGCGCCTGGGGCTTTCGGGAAGACACGGCCCCGCCGCCGGGGCTGTCGATGCGGCTCATCGTCGTACTGTCGCTGCTGGGCGGCGCCAGCGGTGCGGCGCTGCTGCTGGTCACGCCGGACGCCACCTTCCGCCGCGTCGTGCCGTGGCTGCTGCTGGCGGCCACGGCGCTGTTCGCCTTTGGGCCTTGGATTCGCCAGCGCCTGGCGGGCGGCGGCCAGCCGTCCACGGCCCGCGCCACGGTGGGCGTGCTGGCGGTGGCGGCCTACGGCGGCTATTTCAACGGGGGCCTGGGCATCCTGCTGCTGGCGCTGTTCGGCCTGCTGGGTCAGACCCAGCTCAACGCCATGAACGGCCTGAAGAACTGGGTGTCGGCCCTGCTCACGGCCATTGCCGTGGCCATCTATGCCGCGGGCGGCGTGGTGCTGTGGCCCCAGGCGCTGCTGATGATGGCGGCCGCCACGGCCGGCGGCTATGGCGGTGCGCGCGTGGCGCGGCGCATTCCTGCGCAGTGGCTGCGCTGGGGCATCGTGGCCACCGGGCTGGTGATGGCGGGGTTGTTCTTCCTGCGCGGCTGATCCTCCACCCGCGCCGTCCGTGTCAATGCCGCGCGCTGCGCTCCAGCAATGGCGAACGCGGCAGGAAGCGGAACGCCGCGGAGGCCGCACCCAGCACGCAGGCAATGCAGACCATGACGGCCTGGTAGGGCTCGATGCCCTGGCGCTGGGCCCAGGCCGCCAGCAGGCCGGTGAGCCACTGCATCCAGGCCACGCCCAGGAACATCGACATGGTGTACAGCGACAGGGCCCGCCCCGTCATCTCCGCGGGGTACGAGGAGCGCACGTCGGCATACTGCAGCACGCCATAGCCGGACAGCAGGCCCATGGCCAGGATAAGCACCACGTTGGCGGCCGCATGGTGCGTGAACGCCAGCACCAGAAACAGCCCACCCATGAGCAGCGAAAAGCGGGTGATCCAGCTCCGCCGCCGGGCCGGGCCGGGGTCCATGCGCCCGAACAGCGCGGGCATGAACAGCGAAAGCATGGACAGCACCAAGGCCACGTTGCCGGTTTCGACCAGGGAAAAGCCGTAGCGCCCCATCAGCAGGGGCCCGAGCCACAGGCCGCGCAGGGACAGGAAGGCCGCGTAGCAGCACATGCCCAGGATCAGGATGCCCCAGGTGTGCGGCACCTTGAACAGGGCGCCGAAGCGGCCTGCGGCCTGGGCCCAGGATTCGCGCGGCCCCCGGGGCACGTGGGGCAAGGCGGGCTCCCGCACGCGCAGGAAGATCAGCAGCCACGACAGCAGCGACAGCGCGGCCAGCAGGCCGAAACCTGTGCGCCAGCCCCCGTGCTGCACCATCCAGGCGAGCGGGGTGCCGGTGAACAAAAGCCCCAGCCCGCCCACCCCCATGCCCACGCCCGAGAAAAACGCAAAGCGCTGCGCCGGGAAGTGCCGCGCCACAAAGACCGTGCTGGCCAGAAAGGCCGGCGAGCAGCCCACGCCGATCAGCAACTGGCCCAGCATCAGCCAGCCGTAGCTGGGGGCGGCGGCCGACACCGCGGCGCCCACCGCGGCCAGCGGAAACGCCGTCAGCACGGTGCGGCGCAGTCCGTACAGGTCCATGCCGATCCCCATGAGCAACTGGGCCACCCCGAAGGACAGGCCGAACAAGCCCGCGAAGGCGCCCAGGGAGTCTGCTGAAATGCCAAAGTCCGCCTGGAGGCCGGGGGCGATGATGCTGGCCACCGTGCGGTAGGCCTGGCTCAGCGCAAAGGCAGACAGCAGGCACAGGTACATGGCCCACAGGGGCCGCGGGAGCGAAGGCAATTCGGCGGGCGGAGCGGAAGGCGGTGTCACGGGCGGCGGCGGCGGTGGTGGGCGAAAGGGTCAACTCGGCGGGCGCCAAGCCTACCGGGTTTGCGCCGGCAAGCCTGTCGCCTGGGATTCCCAGGACACCGCGTGGAAAGGCGCTTGCCCGGACCGCACCGGTGGGCTTTACGCCGCTGGCGCCGCTGGTGCCATCCGCATCGGAATGGTTACCGGCCCGTCGTTGACCAGGTGCACCCGCATGTCCGCAGCGAACTGCCCGGTGGCCACCACCGGGTGGGCCGCACGGGCCTGGGCCACGAAGTAGTCGTACAGGCGCTGGCCCTCCGCAGGCGCGGCCGCCTGGGTGAAGCTGGGGCGGTTGCCACCCGTGGTGTCGGCGGCCAGGGTGAACTGGCTCACCACCAGCAGCCCCCCGCCCACATCCTGCACGCTCTGGTTCATCTTGCCGGCGGTGTCGCTGAAGATGCGCAGCTTCAACACCTTGGCCAGCAGCCGGTCCGCCTCGGCCTCGGTGTCGCCGCGCTCGGCGCACACCAGTACCAACAGGCCTGCGCCAATGGCGCCCACGGCCTGCCCGGCCACCTCCACGCGTGCCTCGCGCACGCGCTGCAATACGCTGATCACTTCACGGCATCCTTGTCTTCATCGGGGCGGTCGTCAAAATGCGCCTCCACATCGGTGGGCAGCAGCTCGATGGTGGCGCGCAGGCCGGGCACGGCCGCCATCAGGGCGCGCTCTACCTGGCCGCGCAGCTCGGCGGCATGGCGCAGCGTCCAGTGCGCGGGCATGTGCAGGTGCATGTCCACAAACTGGCGCTGCCCTGCGCGGCGGGTGGACACATGGTCAAAACGCACGGCCCCCGGCGGCTGGGCCTGCACGAACTGCTGCAGCGTGCTGTCGATGGCGGCCTGCACCTCGGGCTCGACCGCGGCGTCCATGAGGCCCTGCGAGGAGCGCCAGACCAGTTCGGCCCCTTCCTTGAGAATGTTCAGCGCCACCGCGATGGCAGCCAGCGCGTCCAGCCACAGCCAGCCGGTCAAGGCCGCGCCGGCAATGCCCACCAGCACGCCGGCCGAGGTCCACACATCGGTGACCAGGTGCCGCGCATCGGCCTCCAGCGCAATGGAACGGTGCTCGCGTGCGGAGCGGAACATCACCCAGGCCAGCAGGCCGTTGAGGGCCGAGCTGAGGACCGACAGGCCCAGGCCCCAGCCCACCTGCTCCAGCGGCTGCGGGTCCACCAGCCGGTGGCCGGCCGCCCACAGGATGCCGGCCGAAACGCCCACGATGAGAATGCCCTCGAAGCCCGAGGAAAAATACTCCGCCTTGTGGTGGCCGTAGGGGTGGTCGTCGTCTGCAGGGCGCTGGGCCACGGTGACCATGGCCAGGGCGAACATAGCGCTGGCCAGGTTCACGAACGATTCCATGGCGTCCGACAGCAAACCCACGGAGCCAGTGACCACCCAGGCCAGCGTCTTGAGCGCAATGGTGACCACGGCCACGGCCACGGAGGCCCAAAGCAGGTTGCGGGGAGAGAGCCAGGGATGGGAAGCGACAGGGGGTGCGGACGACATGGACGGTACGGCAAGCCGGGCAGAAAAATCACGGGCCGGTGATTACACCAGCGCCATCTTAAGCGGGGCTTTTTCCGCGCCCTCGCCACACCCGCCCGCCTGGCGCCGCCACCAGTGCCCGGCGACCGGGCGCAGCCGGCTCAGCGGTACAGCACTGCGCCCGCCTGGAGCACCTGGGCGGCCCGCGCCGGCCCCAGCGCCTCCACCACCGGCGCCCACACGCTCGCATAGGCGGGCAAGGCATCCGGCGCAAACGCCGTGTGGGGCCAGTCGGAGCCCCACACCAGGCGGTCGCCCACCAGCGCCGCCACGCGGCGCACGTTGCCCAGCAGGGTGCTGTACGGCGCTTGCGCCTGCAGGCGGTACCAGCCCGAGAGCTTGACCCAGGCCCCCTGGTCGGCCAGGCGCGCCAGCGCCTGCCAGGCCGCGTCGTCCGGCGCCAGCGCGGCGTGCAGGCCCGCAAGGTGGTCCAGCACGCAGGGCAGGCCCGTGCCCGCGTGCAGCTCGGCGATCTGCGCCATCTGACCTGCGGCGGCGTACCACTGCACGTGCCAGCCCAGCGCCTTCAGCGCAGGCGACAGCGCCCGCATCGCCTGCGCGCCATTGCCCACGGGCGACACCAGGTTGAACCGCACCCCGCGCACCCCGGCGGCGTGGAGGGCCTCCAAGGCACTTTCGGTGATGTCCGCATCCACCACGACCACGCCGCGGTGGCGCCCGGGCTCGCGCGCCAGGGCCTGCAGCAGCAGCTGGTTGTCGGTGCCGTAGACGCTGGGCTGCACCAGCACCAGGTGGTGCACGCCCAGGCGGGCGGCCTCGGCCTCGATGCGTTCCAGCGGCTGGTGCGCGGGCCGGTAGTGCCCGGCCTGGACGGGTGCCGCGGCGTCAAAAACGTGAACGTGCGCGTCCCACCCACCGCGTGCCGGTGTGCCGTGCGCCCCAGGCGTTGCCAGTTCCTCCACGGTCAGCCCACCGTGATCTTGCGGTCGCGGATGACCTTGGCCCACTGGGCCTGCTGCGCCTGGATGAACTTGCCCGCGCTGGCCTGGGTGGCGTCTGCAAAGACATCCCCGCCCAGCGCGCGGATGCGGCCCAGCACTTCGGAGTCGGCCAGCGCCTTGCGGATTGCGCCCACCAGCTGGGTGCGCACCTCCGGCGCGATGCCGGCAGGGGCCAGCACCGGGTTCCACTCCAGCACCTCGTAGTCGGGCACGCCGGCCTGGGCCATGGTGGGCACGTCGGGCAGCGACCGGGCGCGCACCGCGCTGGTCACGGCCAGCGGCCGCAGCTTGCCCGCCTGGATGTGGCCCAGCGACGAGGCCACGTTGGCAAAGAACAGCGGCACCTGCCCGCCCATCACATCGTTCATGGCCGGGCCGCCGCCCCGGTAGGGAATGTGCGACAGCCGCACCCCCGCGCGGTCTTCAAACAACGCGCCCGCCAGGTGCTGCGCTGAGCCGTTGCCCGACGAGGCATAGGCCACATCGTCCGGCTTGGCCTTGGCACGCGCGATGACGTCCTTGACCGACTGCGCGCCAAACCCGGGGTGGCACACCAGCACGTTCGGGAACGTGGCCAGCACCGCCAGCGGCACGAAAGCCGTGTTGCTGTCGTAAGGCAGCTTGGGGTACAGCGAAGGGTTGACCGCGAACGAAGACGCGTCCAGCAGCAGGGTGGTGCCGTCCGGCGTGGCGCGGGCCACCGCGGCGGCGGCCAGCTGGCCGCTGGCGCCGGGCTTGTTGTCCACCACCACGCCCTGGCCCAGGGCCTCGGCCATGCGGGGCGCAAGGATGCGGGCCATCAGGTCGGCGCCGCCGCCGGCGGGGTAGGACACCACCAGCGTCACGGTGCGTCCGCCGCCCAGGCCGGCGGCACGCGCATGCACCCAGGGCGCGGCCAAGGCGGCGCCCACGGCGGCCAGTGCCGTGCGGCGCGACAGGGTGGCCGTGCCCGGCGGTGTGGAGGGGAAAGAGGTCATGCGTTGTCTCCTGGTGGGTGTTTTCAAGTCAAGTGATGGTCACGGTGTAGTGGAAGGCGTTGGCATCCCCGCGGGTGGTGCGCCATTCGATGCAGCGCCCGCCCAGGTCGTAGGCGGCGCGCTGGACCACCACGCCCGGATGGCCGGCCGCCAGGCCGAGGTGCCGCGCCTGCGCGGCCGTCAGAGAGGCAAAGCCGATCTCGTCCACCGCACGGTGGACGTGGACGCCGCACCGGCGGGCGAACAGGGGGTAGAGCAGGTCGTCCCAGGTGTCGGTGCTGCCCTCGGCCAGCGGTGCGAACACGTCCAGCGGCAGCCACAGGTCCTCCAGCAGGCAGGGCTGATCGGCCAGCAGGCGCAGGCGCTGCAGCCGCAGCACCATTTCGCCCGCGGCCAGGCCCAGGCGGCGGGCCACGGCGGCGGGGGCGGCCGTGCGCTGGCGGGAGAGGATGCGCGAACGCGGCACCTCGCCACTGCCGCCGTCAAAGCGGAAGAACCGCAGCATGGACGCGCCCGCGATGCCCTGGCGCACGAAGGTGCCCCGGCCGTGCACCCGCTCCACCAAGCCTTCGGCCACCAGCAGCTCCAGCGCCCGCCGCATGGTGCCCAGCGCCACCTGGTGCTCCGTGGCCAGCAGGCTTTCGGCCGGCAGGGCCGAGCCGGGCGGCCACTCGCCCGCCACCACGCGCGCGCGCAGCGCCGCCGCCAGGGCGGCGTAGCGGCTCAGGCCCGGGGCGGCGTCAAGCCGGGTGATTTTGGGAGAAGCATTCATGCCAAGAACTATAGTCCTCTATAGGTCTTGGCACAAGCAAAAATCCCCCTGCGCCGGTCGGCCGCTCACGGCAATGGCCGGCCGCCGTGCGCTGCCCGTGGCGTGGCGCCACGGCGGGGTCAAGGGAAAAAAGGGGGCTCCAGCGTCCGCGGCACCTGGGTGGGGCGCCGGCGCTGCGTCAGTCCGTCACCAGCCGCGCCTTCACGCTCTTGCCCTTGACGCGCCCGTTGTTGAGCCGGTCCACGGCCTGCGCGCCGATGGCGCGGTCCACGGCCACGTAGGTGGAAAAATCGTTGACGTTGATCTTGCCCACCTGTGCGCGGGTGTAGCCCATTTCGCCGGTCAGGGCGCCCAGCACGTCGCCCGCACGGATCTTCTCCTTGCGGCCGCCGATGATCTGCAGGGTGACCATGGGCGGCACCAGCGGGCCGTTGCCCGTGGGTGTGAGTTCGGCCACCGGAAACCAGCGCGACTCGCGGCCCTGCAGCTGCTCGATCTTGCCCACGGAGCCCATCTCGTCCAGGCTGGCAAGGTTGAGCGCCAGGCCCTCCGCATCCCCCCGGCCGGTGCGGCCGATGCGGTGGATGTGCACCTCGGGGTCGGGCGTCACGTCCACGTTGATCACGGCAGCGAGGCTGGCGATGTCCAGCCCGCGCGCGGCCACGTCAGTGGCCACCAGCACGGAGCAGCTCCGGTTGGCAAACTGCACCAGCACCTGGTCGCGCTCGCGCTGCTCCAGCTCGCCGTACAGCGCCAGCGCGCTGAAGCCCTGGGCCTGCAGCACGGCCACCAGGTCGCGGCACTGCTGCTTGGTGTTGCAAAACGCGATGGACGAGTCGGGGCGGAAGTGGTTGAGCAACTGCGACACCACGTGCAGGCGCTCGCTGTTCTTCACCTCGTACCAGCGCTGCTCGATCTTGCCCTCGGCATGCTGGGCCTGCACGGCGATCTGCTGCGGGTTCTTCATGAACTGCGCGCTGAGCTGGGCGATGCCCTCGGGGTAAGTGGCCGAGAACAGCAGCGTCTGGCGCTTTGGGGGGCACTGGCGCGCCACGGTGGCGATGTCGTCGAAGAAGCCCATGTCGAGCATGCGGTCGGCCTCGTCCAGCACCAGGGTGTTCAGCGCTTCCAGCGTCAGGTTGCCGCGCTCCAGATGGTCCATCACCCGGCCGGGCGTGCCCACCACGATGTGCGCGCCGTGCTCCAAGCTGAGCATCTGGCCGCGCAGCGGCACGCCGCCGCACAGGGTCACAACCTTGATGTTCTCCTCGGCGCGGGCCAGGCGGCGGATCTCGGTGGTGACCTGGTCGGCCAGCTCGCGCGTGGGGCACAGCACCAGCGCCTGGACGGCGAAGCGGCGGGGATTGAGGTTGGCCAGCAGGGCCAGCGCAAACGCGGCCGTCTTGCCGCTGCCGGTGCTGGCCTGGGCGATCAGGTCCTTGCCCAGCAGTGCAGGCGGCAGGCTGGCCGCCTGGATGGGCGTCATGGTGGTGTAGCCCAGCTGCTGCAGGTTGGCCTGCATGGCGGGGGACAAAGCCAGCGCGCCGAAGCCGGCGCTGGCGGAGGGAACAGGGGTGGTCATGGCGCGGATTATCCGGGCCGCACCCGCCAGGGACCAGCCCACCGCGCCGGCTTCCGCGCCACAATGGCCGCCCCGTCTTCCGCAGCCGCCCCCATGACGCACCGCCCCGACCCCGACACCCAGTACTACGTGCGGCTGCTGGTCGACCGCGTGCCCTCCATGCTGGCCTATTGGGACAACGACCTGCTCTGCCGCTTTGCCAACAAGGCCTACGAACAGTGGTTCGGTGTGAACCCCGAGCGCCTGATCGGCACCTCCCTTCGCGACCTGCTCGGCCCGGAGCTGTTTGCCAAGAACGAGCCGCACATCCGCGCCGCCCTGGCGGGAGAACGCCAGGTGTTCGAGCGGATCGTTCCCGGCCCCGGGGGCGTGCAGCGCAACAGCCTGGCTGAATACATCCCGCACATCGTGGACGGCACCGTGCGCGGCTTCCTGGTGCAGGTGACGGAGTTCACCGAACTGCGCCAGACCCAGGACGCCCTGCGCCGCGAGCAGCAGTACCGCACCGAACTGCAGGCGCAGGCGGCGGAAGTCAGTGCCCTGCTGCGCGAACGCACGGAGATGCTCTACGTGCTGGCCCATGAGGTCCGCCAGCCGCTGAACAACGCCTCGGCCGCACTGCAAAGCGCCCACGCCGCCTTGCGCGACACGAGCGATGCGCTGGTGTCCGACGAAGTGGTGCACGCCCAGGCGGTGCTGGGCGAGGTGCTGAGCAACATCGACAACACCATCGCAGTGGCGTCCCTGCTGGCGCGGCCCAACCCCATCCACCGGGAGGACACCGACATCGACACCTGGCTGCGCATCGTGATTGCCGACCTGCCGGAAGCCCAGCAGGGCCGCATCCAGCGGGTGCGCGAAACATCCATCCGCACGGTCTTGATGGACATGAGCCTGCTGCGGCTGGCGCTGCGCAACCTGTTGTCCAACGCCCTGCGGTGCAGCCCCCCGGAGTCGTCCGTGGTGGTGCGCATCGCAGACTCGGACGACCCGCCGGCCTTGCTGATCGACGTGGAGGACACCGGGCCGGGCATTCCCGCCGACCTGCTGCCCCGCCTGTTCACGCGCGGGGTGCGCGGTGCCGTCCGGGACGCCGGGCACGGCGTGGGGCTCTACATCGTCCGGCAGGTCATGCAGTTGCACGGCGGCACGGTGGACGTGGTGCGCAACGGTCCCGGCGGCGTCACCTTGCGGTTGACCCTCTGTCAGACGGATGGCGGGCCCTGAGCCCGCGGTGGGTCACTGCGCCCGGACGGGAGCGCGGAACACGTAGCCCACACCCGACTTGGTCTGCAGCGGCACGTTGCCGGGTGTCGCCCGCTCGATGCGCCGCCGCAGGCGGAACACGGCGCCGTTCAACCCCCCGGACGCCTCGAAATCCGCTGCCCGGCCCAGCCGCTGCAGCAGGGTCTCGCGCGGCACCACCTCGCCACCGGCCTCGGCAAAGCACTCCATGAGGGTCCGGTCGGTCTCGCTCAAATCGACCACCGCGCCGTCAGGCGCCGTGAGCTGGCCTGCGCGCCGGTCCAGCCGCCAGGCGTTCTGGACCGGATCCGCCGGGTGGACGCGCCGCTGCACCGCCTCGATGGCCAGGGCCACCTGCTCGAACTTGACGGGCTTGGTCAGGTACATGTCCGCGCCGGCCCGCACCACCTCCTTGAAGGTGTCGGCGGACGCCCGCCCCGACACCACCAGCACGCCGGCATTGGAGCGCAGGCGCAGGACGCGGATCAGCTCCGTGCCGTCGATGCCCGGCAGCATCAGGTCGGCAATGTAGAAGTCGAAGCCGTACGGGTCGGTGTGCGCCAGAAATTCGCGGCCGTCCGCGAAGGTGGTGACGGCGATGCCCAGCCCCTGCAGAAAGCGCGACAGGCCCTGGGAATACGCCCTGTCATCGTCAATGAGCGTCAGGGTTTTGGGCAGCATGCGTCGGCCAGAGGGGTTCCAGGGGGCGTGCAGTTTAACCACACCGGCGCCGCGACCTGGGGCCGTGTTGACGCAATTGGATTGCTCATTTATTTGCTTTGTGCAAATATATTTCTAAACTAGATTTTTGTTACACACGTTACATTCATCGCCAGTGCTTTTGCCTGCGCCCCCGGGCAGCGGACACCGGCTTTTTCCACCCCTTTGCCAGACCGGCCCTCCCCCATGAAAAACCTCACGATCAAGCAACTCCTGACGCTGGCCTTCGGATCGCTGGCGGTGTTGGTCCTGGTGGTCAGCCTGCTGTCCCTGCGCGGGCTCGGCAGCGCAGACGTGCGCTTTGCCGGCTATGTGGACGGCGCCGCGGAGCGCGAACGGCTGGCCTCGGAGGTACAGAACCTCGCCGGCAGCCGCGCCATCGGCGTGCGCGACATGGTGCTCGTCAAGACACCCGCCGACCAGGCCTCTGCCAAGGCCATGGCCGTGAAGGCGCACCAGGCGCTGCAGGCCAGCCTGCAGGCGCTCAAGGACAAGGTGGGCAAGGCCACCGACGTGACCGACCGGGACCGTGCGCTGGTGGCCGCCATCGACAAGATCGAGTCGCAATACGGGCCCGTGGCCGTGGCGATCGTCGAGCTGGCCGCGTCCGGCAAGCACGACGAGGCGGTGGACAAGATGAACAACGAGTGCCGCCCGCTGCTGGCCGCCCTGCTCAAGGCCGTGGACGACTACATCGGCTACAGCAAGGAGCAGGCGCAGCGCAGCGTCGAGTCTTCGGCCGCCGAGTACGCAACGCAGCGCAACCTGCTGGTGGCCATCAGCACTGCGGCCGTCCTGATCGCTGCCGTGCTGGGCTTTCTGATCACCCGCCGCCTGCTGGCGTCCCTGGGCTCGGAACCGGTGGAGCTGGGCGGTATTGCCCAGCGCATCGCCCAGGGCGACCTCGGCCCGGTGCGCGGCGCCGAGAGCGCCCCCGCCAGCAGCGTGCTCGCGTCCATGGGCACGATGCAGCAGCAGCTGACGCGGCTGATCGGCCAGGTGCGCAGCTCCGCCGACAGCATTGCCACCGCCAGCGCGGAAATCGCCCAGGGCAACAACGACCTCTCGGCGCGGACCGAAGAGCAGGCCTCGGCCCTGGAAGAAACCGCCGCCTCCATGGAAGAACTCAGTTCCACCGTGCGGCAGAACGCCGACAACGCCCGCCAGGCCAACCAGTTGGCCCAGGGCGCGACAGCCGTGGCCGTCAAGGGCGGCGACGTCGTCGGCGAAGTGGTGGCCACGATGAAGGGCATCAACGACAGCAGCAAAAAGATCGCCGACATCATCAGCGTGATCGACGGCATCGCCTTCCAGACCAACATCCTGGCGCTCAACGCCGCCGTGGAAGCCGCCCGGGCCGGCGAGCAGGGCCGCGGCTTTGCCGTGGTGGCGTCGGAGGTGCGCAGCCTGGCCGGCCGGTCGGCCGAGGCGGCCAAGGAGATCAAGGACCTCATCGGCGCCAGCGTGGAGCGCGTGGAGCAAGGTTCTGCCCTGGTGGACCAAGCGGGCGCCACGATGACCGAAGTGGTGAGCGCCATCCAGCGCGTGACGGACATCATGGGCGAGATCAGCGCGGCCAGCGCCGAGCAGAGCGCGGGGGTCGCCCAGGTGGGCGAAGCCGTGACCCAGATGGACCGCGCCACCCAGGAGAACGCCGCGCTGGTGGAGCAAAGCGCCGCCGCGGCCGACAGCATGAAGGGCCAGGCCCAGCAGCTGGTGGAGGCAGTGGCCGTGTTCCGGCTCGCAGACGCTCAGCCGTCGGCCGCCGCCTGGGCCACCCGGCCGGCGCCGGTGGCGGCAAGGCGCCCGGCGGCGACCCCGGCCCGAGCACCCGGACGCCCCGCGGCCCTGCAGGCCCCGGCCGCCAAGGCCGCACCCCTGGAATCTGCAGCCCGCTGACGGCGGGCCTTGCACCCGCCCGGGCGGCGGTGCACACCGGGCGTTCCACCGCCCGGCGACGGTCTGGTCCAGGGTCCCTGCCCCAGGAAGACTCCCTGGCCTGCCCTGCCGTGGATCGGCTATAACGAGGCCACCCCCCGCGCCACCCCATGCAAGACGCCGTGCCCGCAACCCTCGTCCCCGGATCCCGCGGCTCCAGCGATGCGCTGCTGCGGCTGATTGCGGACTCCGTGCCGGCGCTGATGGCGTACTACGACCTGCCCGGCCTGCACTGCCAGTTCGCCAACCAGGCCTATGCGGCCTACAACGGCCACACCGCCAGCTCCATCCTGGGCCTCACCGTGCGGGAGGCCATTGGCGACAAGGCCTGGGAGGCGATCCAGCCCCATGTGGAGCGCTGCATCCGCCGCGAGCATGTGAAGTACACGCGCGAGCAGACCCTGCCCAACGGCGAGCTGCGCATGATCGAGGTGAATCTCATCCCGCACTTTGCCCCCGGCGGTGGGGAGCAGCTGGGCGCCTTTGTGCTCATCACCGACATCACCGAACGCTGGCGGGCCGAGCGCACGGTGCGCCAGAGCGAAGAGCGCATGCGCAAGTTCACCGAGGCCACGGACGAGGCCATCGTGTTCCACCGCGACGGCCTCATCACCGACGGCAACGAGGCGCTCACCCGCCTGACGGGCTATGCGCTGCAGGAGGTGATCGGCCTGTCGATCTTCAACTTCATCAGCCCCGAATGGCGGGCGGTGGCGCTGGACTACACGCGCAACGGGCGCGAAGACCCCTACGAGGTGACCATCTGCCACAAGGACGGCCACACCATTCCCGTGGAGGTGGTGGGCAAGACCATGCCCCTGCAGCACGCCGACTACCGCATCGTGGTGGTGCGCGACATCACCGCGCGCAAGCAGGCGCAGCAGCGCGAGGCCTTCATTGCGCTGCACGACCCGCTCACGCAGCTGCCCAACCGCCACTTCCTGATGGAGCAGCTCGCGCAGGTGCTGGCCCTGGCCCGCCGGCGCCGCGGCGGCGCAGCCGTCCTGTTCATCAACCTGGACCACTTCAAGACGGTGAACGATTCGCTGGGCCACCACGCGGGGGACCAGCTGCTGTGCGGCGTGGCCGAGCGGCTGCGCCAGGACGTGCGGGATGCCGACGTGGTGGCGCGGCTGGGCGGCGACGAGTTCGTGGTGGTGCTGACCGACGTGCGCAGCCCGGACGACGCCGCCCGCGTGGCCGACCAGCTGCTCGCCTCCCTGCAGCGCGTGTTCACCGTGAACGAACTGCCGCTGACGGTGTCGCCTTCCATCGGCATCGCCCTGTTTCCCGAGCACGCCGACCAGGCCGATGCGCTGCTGCGCTGCGCGGACGCAGCCATGCACCATGCCAAGGAGAGCGGGCGCGGCAACCGGCAGTTCTACGCCCCCCGCATGGACGGCAGCGCCATCGACGTGCTGCAGCACGAGCGGCTGCTGCGCCAGGCCATTGCCGACAACGCCTTCGTGCTGCACTACCAGCCCCAGATGCGGCTGGCGGACGGCGCGCTGCGCGGTTTCGAGGCGCTGGTGCGCTGGCGCCACCCGCAGCGCGGCCTGGTGGGGCCGGACGAATTCATCACCTTCTCGGAGTCGCGCGGGCTCATCACCCCCATTGGCCGCTGGGTGCTGCGCGAGGCCTGCCGCCAGCTCAAGGCCTGGCAGGCCCAGGGGCTGCCCCAGGTGCCGGTGGCCGTCAATCTGTCAGCCCTCGAATTCCGCCAGCGCGACGTGGCCGGCGAGATCGCCGCCGTGCTGAGCGAAACCGGGCTGGCGCCGCACTGCCTGGAGATCGAGCTGACCGAGTCGGTGCTGCTGCACCAGACGGGCGAGGCCCTGGAGCGGCTCAACGCCCTGAAGGCGCTGGGCATCGGCATTGCCATCGACGACTTCGGCACCGGCTATTCGTCGCTCGCCTACCTCAAGCGCTACCCCATCGACAAGCTCAAGATCGATCGCTCCTTCGTGGCGGACACCCCGGGCAGCGCTGACGACGTGGCGATCGTCACGGCCATCATCCAGTTGGCGCGCACGCTGCAGATCCGCACGGTGGCCGAAGGGGTGGAGACGCCGGCCCAGATGGAGCTGCTGGCGCGCCTGGGCTGCGACCTGGTGCAGGGCCACGCCGTCTCGCGCCCGCTGGACGCGGACGGCATCCTGCGCTGGGTGCGTGCTCTGCCGGCGCCCGCGCGCGGCGGGCTCTGACTGCCGGCCCCCGCCGGCTTGTGGACAATAGGGGCCATGCCCCTGATCCCCGACTTCATCGCCCCCACCCGCCACACCGACCCGGCCGATGCCCTGGCCCAGGTGCAGCGCATCTACCAGCAACAGATCGGCCACCTGCGCGACGCCATGCACCGGTTCGTGGCCGGCGAGACGCCCACCAGCCCGGTGCGCGCTTTCTACCCCTTCGTGCGCGTGCACACCACCACCGTGGCCCGCGCCGATTCCAAGCTCGCCTACGGGTTTGTGGAAGGGCCGGGCCGGTACGAAACCACGCTCACGCGGCCCGACCTGTTTGCCAGCTACTACCTGGAGCAGTTCCGCCTGCTGCGCGCCAGCCACAACGTGGAACTGGAGGTGGGCACCAGCACCCACCCCATCCCCATCCATTTCTCCTTTGCGGAGCACGACCACATCGAAGGCACGCTGAGCCCGCAGCGCCGCATGCTGATGCGCGACGTGTTTGACCTGCCCGACCTGGCCGCCATGGACGACGGCATTGCCAACGGCACCTGGCAGGCACGGCCCGGCGATGCGCAGCCGCTGTCGCTGTTCACCGCCCCGCGCGTGGACTACTCGCTGCACCGCCTGCGGCACTACACCGGCACGGCGCCGGAGTGGTTCCAGAACTTCGTGCTGTTCACCAACTACCAGTTCTACATCGACGAATTCGTGCGCCTGGGCCACGCCGAGATGGCGCGCGAGGACAGCGAGTACGTCGCCTTCATCGAGCCAGGCAATGTGGTCACCCGCCGCGCCGGCCTGCCGACAGAGGCCGGCGACGAGCTGGGCGTGGCGCCGCCGCGCCTGCCCCAGATGCCGGCCTACCACCTGGTGCGCAAGGACCACAGCGGCATCAGCATGGTGAACATCGGCGTGGGCCCGTCCAACGCCAAGACCATCACCGACCACATCGCCGTGCTGCGTCCGCACGCCTGGATGATGCTGGGCCACTGCGCGGGCCTGCGCAACAGCCAGCAGCTGGGCGACTACGTGCTGGCCCACGCCTACGTGCGCGAGGACCATGTGCTGGACGAAGAGCTGCCGCTGTGGGTGCCCATCCCGGCACTGGCCGAGATCCAGCTCGCGCTGCAGCAGGCCGTGGCCGACGTGACCCAGGTGCCCGAGGCCGACCTCAAGCGCTTCATGCGCACCGGCACCGTGGCCAGCACCGACAACCGCAATTGGGAGCTGCTGCCCGACAACATGCCCCAGCGCCGCTTCAGCCAGAGCCGCGCCGTGGCGCTGGACATGGAAAGCGCCACCATCGCCGCCAACGGCTTCCGCTTCCGCGTGCCCTACGGCACCCTGCTGTGCGTGAGCGACAAGCCCCTGCATGGCGAGATCAAGCTGCCCGGCATGGCCAACCACTTCTACCGCGAGCGCGTGGACCAGCACCTGCGCATCGGCATGCGGGCCATCGAGATCCTGCGCAAGGGCGGCGTGGAGCGGCTGCACAGCCGCAAGCTGCGCAGCTTTGCCGAAGTGGCGTTCCAGTAACGCAGCGGCCCTGCCTGCCCCCCAAGGCCTCGCCGCCCTGCCCCTGCGACCATGCCCCTGGACTTCTTCACGCTGATGGCCGTCATGGCCGCGAACCTGTTCATGATCTCGGCCGCGCTGCCGCTGATCATGGGCCGGGACGTGAGCCGCGCCGCCCGCAACGTGCAGGCCAGCCTGCTGCTGCAGGCGGTGGGCTGGTCGGCGATCATCGCGTCCTCCTCACTGTGGGACCAGGCGCTGTCGACCGTCGCAATGGTCTGCCAGGCCACCGCGCAATGGGCCCTGTACCGCGCGCTGGAGGAGTGGCTGGGCCCGCGGCCGCTGCGGCGCACGCTGCTGGTGCTGGTGGTCGCGATGCCGCTGGGCTACACGCTGGGGTTCGACCACTACGCCTGGCGCGTGGGCTGGGCCAACGGGCTGCTGGCCGCCATCCTGTGCACCGTGGCCCGCGCCACGCTGTACCCGGCCACCCCGTCGGAGGGCCGCTGGCGCACGCTGCTGCTGGGGTGCCTGCTCACCTCCGCCTTTTTCACCCTGGCGCGGGGGCTGCTGGGGGCCTTTACCGACCAATACCCCAGCTTTCGCACGCCGCACCCCGTCAACCTGGCGGCGGCCGTGGTCACCAACGTGAGCCTGGTGCTGGGCACCGTGGCCGTGCTGGTGGCCTGGCGCGCGGAAGCCGAGCAGAAGCTGCGCGCGCTGGCCATGACCGATGGCCTCACCGGCCTGCTCAACCGCCGCGGCTTTGACGCCCAGGGCGAAACCCTGCTGTCGCACGCCTGGCGCCACCGCCTGCCGGTGACGGCCCTGATGCTGGACCTGGACCACTTCAAGCAGATCAACGACACCCACGGCCACGAGATGGGCGACCGGGCCCTGCAGCTGTTTGCGCGGCTGCTCACCGACACCTGCCGCACCGGCGACCTCATCGCGCGCCTGGGGGGCGAGGAGTTCGGCGTGCTGCTGATGCACAACGCCACGCCCGTGGGCAGCGCCCTGGACAAGCGCCTGCGCCAGCGCCTGCAGGACGCCAGTGCCGCCGAGCTGGGCTTCGTGCTGGACTACAGCGCCGGCATGGCGCAGCTGCGGCCCGGCGAGTCGTCGCTGGCCGCGCTGATGGGCCGGGCCGACGAGGCGCTGTACAACGCCAAGACCGAAGGGCGGGGCCGCCTGGTGGCCGCGCCTTGACGTGCAGCGGCGGCGATATGCTATGCATTGCATAGCGTCTTGCGCAGACTGGCTGCCGCTTCTGGCCGAATTGATCATCCAATAGCGGGCCAGGCCTGCGGGGCACCCCGCTTCGCACACAATCGGCCCATGACCGCACTCTTCGAAGCCCTGAACCTGCGCAAGCGCTATGGCGAGACCACCGTGGTGGACGATGTGTCGTTTGCCATCGCCCCGGGCGAATGCCTGGGCGTCATCGGCCCCAACGGCGCGGGCAAGACCACCACCATCCGCATGTGCCTGGGGCTGGCCGCACCGGATGGCGGGACCGTGCGCTTCACCCCCCAGCCAGGCGCCGCGCCCTTGCACATGCCGCGCGACGCACTGGCCATCAAGGCGCAGCTGGGCGTGGTCACGCAGTTCGACACCCTGGACCCGGACTTCACCTGCGCCGAAAACCTGCGCGTGTTCGGCCGCTATTTCGGCCTCAAGGGCGCGGTGATGGACGAGCGCGTCGCGCCGTTGCTGGAGTTCGCGGCCCTCACCCACAAGGCCGACGCCAAGCCCGGCGAACTGTCCGGCGGCATGAAGCGGCGCCTGTCGCTGGCCCGCGCCCTGGTCAACAACCCGCGCCTCTTGCTGCTGGACGAGCCCACCACGGGCCTGGACCCGCAGGCCCGCCACCTGATGTGGGAGCGGCTGCAGCTGCTGCTGCAGCAGGGCAAGTCCATCCTGCTGACCACGCACTTCATGGACGAGGCCGAGCGCCTGTGCTCTCGCCTGCTGGTGCTGGACCATGGCAGGAAGATCGCCGAGGGCCGCCCGCGCGAGCTGATTGCCCAGCACCTGGAGCCCGACGTGGTGGAGGTCTTTGGCACGGGGGCAGTGGCGCTGGCGCAGGACGCCGCCGTGCGCACGCTGGCCGCCCGCGTGGAGGTCAGCGGCGAGACGGTGTTCTTCTACACCCACGGTGCGCAGCCGCTGCTGCAGGCGCTGGGGCAGCACGCCCATCTGCGCACGCTGCACCGGCCGGCCAACCTGGAGGACCTGTTCCTCAAGCTCACGGGGCGGCAGATCCGCGAGGATGGTTGAGGCTTCATCGGGTGACGCTGCGCTAACCCGACCTACCAAAAACAATAGCTGCCCGCGCTTGCTGGATAAGCGCTAGCGGCCGATTTGGCTTCAGATTTCTGAGCCTCACACCCGGCGTGGCCTGACCTTGCTGGCCGCCAGCTTGGCGTTGCTGCGCGCCGCCTCCACATCGGCCGCGCGCGCCAGCGCCACGCCCATGCGGCGCTTCACAAAGCTCTCGGGCTTGCCGAACAGGCGCAGGTCGGTGCCGGGCACCTGCAGGGCTTCGTCCACACCGTCGAACACGATGCCCTGGGCTTCCACGCCACCATAGATGACGGCACTGGCGCCCGGGTTGCGCAGGCTGGTGTCCACCGGCAGGCCCAGAATGGCGCGGGCATGCAGCTCGAACTCGCTCTGGTGCTGGGTGCACAGCGTGACCAGGCCGGTGTCGTGCGGGCGCGGGCTGACTTCGCTGAACCACACGTCCTGCCCCTTCACGAACAGCTCCACGCCGAACAATCCCTGGCCTCCCAGGTTGTCCGTGACGGCCTGGGCAATCTGGCGGGCTTTCTGCAGCGCGGCCGGGTGCATGGGGTGGGGCTGCCAGCTTTCCACGTAGTCGCCACTCACCTGCACATGGCCGATGGGGTCGCAGAAGCTGGTGATGACCTGCCCGTCCGCGCCCACCGACCGCACGGTGAGCTGGGTGATTTCGTAGTCGAAGTCGATGAAGCCCTCGGCGATCACGCGCCCGTGGCTCACACGGCCGCCGGCCATGGCGTAGTCCCAAGCCTTTTTGACGTCAGCCGGGCCGTCGATCTTGCTCTGGCCCTTGCCGGAGCTGCTCATCACGGGCTTGACGATGCAGGGGTAGCCGATCCCTCCATCGATGGCCGCCTGCAGTTCCTCCAGGGAGTTGCAAAACTTGTACGGGCTAGTGGGCAGCCCCAGCGTCTCGGCGGCCAGCACGCGGATGCCTTCGCGGTCCATGGTCAGGCGCGCGGCGCGGGCGGTGGGGATCACGCGCACGGTGCCGGCGGCCTCCAGCTCCTCCAGCATGGGCGTGGCGATGGCTTCGATCTCGGGCACCACCAGGTGCGGGCGCTCGGCCTCGATCAGCGCCTTGAGCTGCGCCGGGTCGCTCATGGTGATGGTGCGGGCGTGGTGCGCCACCTGCTGGCCGGGGGCGTGGTCGTAGCGGTCCACGGCGATGGTTTCCACGCCCAGGCGCTGCAGCGCCATCAGCACTTCCTTGCCCAGCTCGCCCGAGCCCAGGAGCATGACTTTGGTGGCGTGGGGGGACAGGGGGGTTCCAAGGGTGGTCATGGCGTGCTTTCGGGGTGATGAAAAGAGAGAGGAATCGAACGCCCGCGAATGTAAACCAGCCGGGCGCAGAACTTGCAACACCGCTGCCATGACCGCCCTGCCGCCCCCGCCCGCCCCGCACAGCCCCGCTGCCGACTGGCACCGGCAGGAGCTGCTGCTGATGCGCGAGGTGATGCGCCTCATCGGCCGCAGCCTGGCGCCGGGCCTGGTGCTGCGCGAGATGCTGCACCTGATGAGCGAGCTGCTCGGCCTGAACCGCGGCCGCGTGGTGCTGGTGGATGGCGAGCCCGCCTCCGCGGGGGCACCGCGCACGGCGTCCATCCAGCACGCCTACGGCCTCACGCAGGCCGAGGTGGCGCGCGGGCGCTATGCGTGGGGCGAGGGCATCACCGGCCGCGTGCTGGCCACGGGGCAGCCGGTGATCGTGCAGGACATCGACGCCGAGCCGCTCTTTCTGGCGCGCGCCGTGCAGCGCCGCGACCTGCCGCCCGAGACGGTGGCCTTTCTGGCGCTGCCCATCGAGGTCAACAACGTGCCCATCGGCGTGCTGGCCTGCCACCGCATCCGCAGCCGCCAGCGCCACCTGAACGACGACCTGGCCGTGCTGCGCGTGCTGGCCACGCTGGTGGGGCAGCTGCTGCAGCTCGAAGCCCTGGTGGCCGACCAGACGCGCCAACTGGAGGCGCGCAACGCGGTGCTGGCCAATGCGCTCAACACCAAAAGCGCGCGTTACGGGCTGATCGGCAGCTCGCCGCCGCTGCTGCAGGCGCTGGGCGAGCTGGAGCGCGTGTCGCAAACGCAGGCCACCGTGCTGCTGCTGGGCCAGTCCGGCACGGGCAAGGAGCTGTTTGCGCGCGCCGTGCACCTGGCCAGCGGGCGGCGCGACCGGCCCTTCATCAAGGTCAACTGCTCGGCCATTCCGGAGACGCTGTTCGAATCGGAACTCTTCGGCCACGAAAAAGGCGCCTTCACCGGCGCCAGCGCAGCGCGGCCCGGCTGGTTCGAGCAGGCCGACACGGGCACCATCTTTCTGGACGAGATCGGCGAGCTGCCCCTGGCCCTGCAGTCCAAGCTGCTGCGCACGCTGCAAGAGGGCACGCTGGTGCGCCTGGGCGGGCAGCGCGAGGTGAAGGTGAACGTGCGCCTGGTGGCCGCCACCCACCGCGACCTGGCCGCCGACGTGGAGACCGGCCGCTTCCGCCAGGACCTGTACTACCGCCTGAACGTCATTCCCATCCGCCTGCCCTCGCTGGCCGAGCGGCGCGAGGACATCCGCGCACTGGCCCTGCACTTTGTGAGCCGGGCCAACCAGGCGCACCAGCGCAACGTGAACCTGGCGCCCGACGCCCTGGCGCGGCTGGAGCAACACCCCTGGCCCGGCAACATCCGCGAGCTGGGCAATGTGATTGAGCGGCTGGTGCTGCTGGCCCACGGCACGCTGGTCACGGCCGAGGCGCTGGAGCGCTTTCTGCCGACGGCCACAGCGCCGGCGCCTGCGCCACCACCGCCTTCCGCGCCCGGGGAGAGGCCCGCCGCCCCGCTGGTGCGCGACTACCAGCCCGCCCAATCGCACAGCATTCAGGCGCTAGAGGCCGCCCTGGCCGAACACCAGGGCAACCAGACGCGCGCGGCCCAGGCCATGGGCCTCACCTTGCGCCAGTTCAGCTACCGGCTGCGCAAGGCGGGCCTGCGCTGAGGGCGATTCGACTCCCGTCCACCCCCACCTGGCACTGTGTCAACAATTTGTCGACACAGTGTTCAGCCCCCCCGCAGCGCCACGCCACCCGCAGGCCGGGATGGGCCGGCAGAACATCAAAATTGATAGCTGCCAGCGCTTAGCAGACAAGCGCCAGAGGCCGATTTTCTTCAAAAGTTGAACGCCCAGCAGGCTCTGGCACACCTGTTGCGATAAGGGAGGCAGGCACACCCGCCTGGCCCCTCCACCGCAGCGAAAGGTCTTCCATGAGCACCCCCACCGCTTCCGCCACCGACACCGTTCTCATCACGCCCACCCAGCTGCAGGCCCTGCAAGCCGCAGAGCCCGTGGTGCTGATCGACACCCGCGACGCCGACACCTATGCGCAGGGCCACATCCCCGGCGCCGTGAACCTGCGCGAGACCTTCACCTACCTCGCCACCTCCACGCCCGAAGGGCTGCAGGAGCTCAAAGACACCTTTGCCGCGCACCTGGGCGCCATCGGCCTTTCGGGCGCCGAGACCGCCGTGTTTTATGAAGACGCACTCAACAGCGGCTACGGCCAGTCGTGCCGGGGCTACTACCTGCTGACCTGGCTGGGCTACCCCAAGGTCAAGGTCTTGAACGGCGGCTACTCGGCCTGGAAGGCCGCAGGCCTGCCCGTCTCCACCGACGCCGTGGTGCCCGCCCCCGCCATCTTCCCCACCGACCTGGCGCCGGCCGACGTGATGCTGACCCAGGCCGACGTGAAGGCCGCGCTGGGCACCGGCACCGTGCTGCTGGACGTGCGCGACGTGGACGAGTGGATCGGCGAAAGCTCCAGCCCCTACGGCCGGGACTTCGCGCCGCGCAAGGGCCGCCTGCCCGGCGCCAAGTGGGTGGAGTGGTACCGCTTCATGAAGCCGTCGGCCCAGGGCCCGGTGTTCAAGTCGCCCGACGAGGTGCGCGCCGAATGCGCCACCGCAGGCATCAGCCCGGCCGACACGGTGTACCTGTACTGCTTCAAGGGCGCGCGCGCGTCCAACACCTTCCTGGCGCTCAAGCAGGCGGGCTTTACCGACGTGCGCATGTACTTCGGCTCGTGGAACGAATGGTCGCGCGACCCGAGCCTGCCGATCGAGACCGGGCTGCCCACCGTGGCCAACGCCCCGCAGCTGGCGCTGGCCGCCTGAGCACCGTTTTCTGAATCCCTCTTTCTTTCTCTCTCTTTTTCAAACCCTGGAGTCCCCATGACCACCGACACCCTCGAACCCGTCACCACCGTCAAGACCTACCTGCGCCCCATCGACGGCAAGGGCCTGGCTGAATTTGCCGCCGCCGGCAAGGCCAACCCCAACCGCCTGGGCACGAACAAGGTCCACACGGTGATGGAGGGGCAGTACCGCTCGCTGAGCTATGTGGGCGAGAAGCACTGCGTGGTGGTGGACGAGCCGCTGCACCTGTTCGGCCAGGACACGGCGCCCGCCCCGGGCGAGATCGTGCTGTCGGGCCTGGGCGGCTGCATCGCCGTGGGCGTGACGGCGGTGGCCACCTGGAAGGGCGTGAAGCTGAGCAAGCTCGAAGTCTTTCTGGAAGGCGACATCCGCAACATCGCCGCCTGGGGCGCCGGCGGCGCGCTGGACACGACGCCGCCGGCCATGGGCTTCCAGGCGATCCGCGTGAAGGTGCTGGTGGAAGGCGACGCGCCGCGCGACGTGCTGGACGAGATCGTGAAGCAGGCGAACTACTACTCGCCGGTGGCCAACACGATGCGCAACCCGATCCCGTTCGAGATTTCCTTGGCCTGAACGGGCTCAGCCTTCCCTCTCACCTCACCCCATCCCCCAGGAGCCCTGCCATGAACCCCGCCGACATGCCCGCCGACGTTTCCGCCGCCGCCCAGACCGAGGACCTGCTCGCCGCCGTGCGGGCCATTGCGCAGGGGCCGCTGGCCGCGCGCGCCCAGGCCATCGACGAAGGGGCCTACCCCATCGACCTGATGCGCGAGCTGGCGCAAATGGGAGCGATGAGCGCCCACATCGACCAGCCGGGCCGGCCGGGCAACTACGTCACGGCCATCCTGGCCATGGCCGAGGTGGGCAAGGTCTGCGGGGCGTCGTCGTTCCTGATGTGGCAGCAGGCGGTGTCGGCGCTGTACCTGTACGGCTCCGAGAACCCGGCCATGAACGGCGAGCGCCTGCAGCGCCACCTGGCCGGCGAGATCATGGGCGCCACCGGCATGTCCAACCCCATGAAGGGCTTCGCCGGCATCGAGAAGATCCTGCTCAACGCGACGCCCGTGGAGGGCGGCTACCTCATCAACGGCACCCTGCCCTGGGTGAGCAACCTGGCGCCCGATCACAGCCTGGGCACGGTGGCCACGGTGAACGGCAAGGGCCCGGGCAGCGAGATCATGTTCATGCTGCCGTGCAGCGCGCCGGGCGTGACGCTCAAGCACTGCCCCAAGTTCTCGGGCATGGAAGGCACGGCCACCTTCGCGGTGCAATGCAAGGACGTGTTCATCGGCCCCAACGAACTGTTGGCCGACCCCTGCCTGCCCTACATCAAGCGCATCCGCGGCGCCTTCCTGCTGCTGCAGTGCGGCATCGCGGCCGGCATCATCCAGGGCGCCATCGACAGCATGTGGAAGGTGGAAGACCAGCTGGGCCACGTGAACCAGTTCCTGGACGACCGGCCCGACCAGCTGCAGGCCGAGCTGGATGACCTGGTGGGCACCGTGGCCCAGCTGTGCGAGACGCCGTACGACCCGTCGGACGCGTTCTACCTGGACGTGGTCAACGCCCGCCTGGCCGGCGGCGAGCTGTGCCTGCGCGCGGCCAACGCGGCCCTCATGCACCAGGGCGCACGCGGCTACCTGATGTGCTCGGACGTGCAGCGCCGCGTGCGCGAGGCGCAATTCGTCGCCATCGTCACCCCGGCCATCAAGCACCTGCGCAAGCAGGCGGCCGACCTGTGCGCCGAGACGCTGCCGGCCTAAGAGGCTGAGGGTCCCTCGTTCATGCCCGCTCACCACCCCACAACGCACCCGCTCAGCGTTGCAAATGCGCGCCATAGCACGGGCTATGGCTGTGCTTTGCGCCTTGATCGGGCACGCCGTGGCGCGTTGCTCGGGCACGCCCGAAGAACCCTCAGCCTCTGAAATTTTTCACCACCCCCGCCCGCCTGTGAGTCGCCCATGAGCCTGCCCGTCACCCCGCCCACCGAGGCCCCGTTCCTCCAATACATCTGCAACGCCTGCGGCTGGATCTATGACGAGGCCAAGGGCGACCCGGACAGCGGGCTGGCGCCGGGCACGCGGTTTGCGGACATCCCGGACGACTGGGCCTGCCCGCTGTGCCAGGTGACCAAGGCCGATTTCTCGCCCTACACGCCGCCTTCGCGCCCGGCGGGCGGCTGTGCCCCGCGCACGGCCACGGCAGCGCCCCGCGCGGGCGGCAGGGCGGCGCCCGGCGTGGTCATCGTCGGTGGCGGCCGCGCCGGCTGGGCCATGGCCGAGGCGCTGCGCGGCCTCGACGAAGCGCTGCCGATCACCCTGGTGAGCGCCTGCGCGGCCGACGTGTACGACAAGCCGCTGCTGTCGGTGGCGCTGGCCAAGCGCCTGGCCGTGAGCAGCCTGGTGCGCGAGACCGGCGCGCAGGCCGCCGCGCGGCTGGGCGTGCGCTTGATGGCGCAGACCCAGGCCACACTGGTGAACCCGCGCGCGATGACGCTGACCACCACGCGCGGCACGCTGCCGTTTGCTGAACTGGTGCTGGCGCACGGCGCGCAGGTGGCGCTGCCGCCCACGCTGCCGGCCGAGCTGTGCTGGCGCATCAACCACCTGGACGCCTACCTGCGCCTGCGCCAAAGCCTGGGCCTGCCCGACACGGGCGCGTTGCCGGATGCGTCAGGCGGTCTACAGCCGCGTGGCGTGGCGCCGCACGTGGCCATCGTCGGCGCGGGCCTGATCGGCAGCGAGTTGGCCAACGACCTGGCGCTGGCGGGCTGCCGCGTCACGCTGATCGACCCCCTGCCCGAGCCGCTGGCGCGCTGGAGCGCGCAGGCCGCCGGCCGCACCGCGCTGGACGCGTGGAAAGACCTGCCGATCCGCTTCATCGGCGGCACGGGTGTGGAGGCCATGGAGCGCACCGAGGGCGGCGGCAAGCGCCTGGCGCTGGGCAACGGTGAGGCACTGCTGGCCGACCAGGTGATCGCCGCCACCGGCCTGGTCACGCCCAACCGCCTGGCCACCAGCGCGGGCCTGGCCTGGGCCCACGGCATCGCGGTGGACGGCACCACCCTGGCCACCAGCCACCCGCGCATCCACGCGCTGGGCGACTGCATCACCATCGCCGGCCAGGCCAGCCGCTACATCGAACCCATAGCCCGCCAGGCCGCCACCATTGCCGCCAAGCTGGTGGCACGGCGCCAGGGCGCGGCGCTCGATGCCTGCCCCGTGCCCTACCAAGTGCGCCCGACCACGGTGCGGGTGAAGACCTCGTCCTGCCCGATGACGCTGGCCGGGTAATTGCGCCGCCCGGCGCGGGCCGGAAGCCGCATCTACCGGGGTGTTCTCGACCCAACCTCGGGACGCCCCGTGCTCATCCCCGGGCCCGCACCGCCGTGCACCGCAGCGCTATGGAGTCGGCATCCCACCACTTGAATCCGTTCTTGCGGGTCGAAGCGCCGCGCGAGGCTTCAACAGGCTCCGCCCGAACGGCGGGTTCAAGCACCAAGGTCCCGACTCAAGACCCAATCATCTCGGCCGCAGGGCCATTGAAATGAAGCGCCGCGGCGGCGCACACACGCCCGGCGATGCGATGGTCTGGCTGCGGCAGCGGCGCAGGGGAACTTCGACGCGAACCCGTGGAAGGGCCTGCCCAACGCCGCCGAACTGCATCCGGGCCATGGCAACAGGACCCTTCGGTCCAGGCACACCGGGGTCCCGCTCCGGAGGCCCCCCGGTTCGCCCCCCCGCGCAGCAGGGAGACGCCGCGCCAGCGGCGCGGGGGGATTTCAATACTGCTTGTACGGCAGGAACTTGCCCGACAGCACCACGTTCACGCGGTCGCCGTTGGGGTTGGCCTCGCGCTTTATGTCCATGCTGAAGTCGATGGCGCTCATGATGCCGTCGCCAAACTCTTCGTGAATCAGCTCCTTGATGGTGGTGCCGTACACGCTCACCACCTCGTACCAGCGGTAGATCAGCGGGTCGGTGGGCACGGGCGTGGGCAGCGAGCCCTTGTAGGGCACCACTTGCAGCCACTTCTGCTCCTCCGCCGTGAGGCCAAAAATCTTGCCCACGATCTTGGCCTGCTCGGGTGTGGCGGTCATCTGGCCCAGGCACAGGGCCGTGGTCCACTCCTTGGACTGGCCGACCTTCTTGGCAATGGCGTCCCATTGCAGGCCCTTGGCGACCTTGGTGCTGATGATCTTTTCGGTAACGTCGTTGCGGTTCATGGGGATGGCTCCTTGAAAAAGACGGGGTTAAAAGGAAGATGGAAGACGTATTTCGGTCGTGCTTTGCAAGCAATTGCGGAAACTGGCGCGGCCCAGGCCAGGGCCGCCGTGCAAGGGCCGCCCCGCCGCACGGGCGGCGTCCCCCTGGAGGGGGAAGGCGCGAAGCGACTCAGGGGTGTTATGCCTTTGCCCGGGTCACCAAGAAGTCCACGATGTGGTTGCGCAGCGCGTAGTAGCCGTCCAGGTGGTGCAGGCTGGTGCGCGTGCGTTCGCGCGGCAGCGGGTTCACCACCACCTCGGCGACGCCGCCCGGGCGGTAGCCCTCGGGGGTCTCGTTGCCGTTGCTCATCAGCAGGATGCGGTCGGCCAGCAAGATGGCTTCGTCCACGTCGTGGGTGATCATGAACACCGTCTGCTGCGTCTGGCGCACGATGGCCATCAGCTCGTCCTGGATGGTGCCGCGGGTGAGTGCATCCAGCGCACCGAAGGGCTCGTCCAGCAGCAGCATCTTGGGCTGTATGGAAAAGGCGCGCGCAATGCCCACGCGCTGCTTCATGCCGCCCGACAGCTGGGAGGGCTTCTTGTCGATGGCCGGGCTCAGGCCCACCAGGGCCACGAACTTCTCCACATGCGCATCGACCTGCGCGGTCTTCCACTCGGGCCAGCGCGACTTCACGGCAAACGCGATGTTCTGGCGCACCGTGAGCCAGGGCATCAGCGCATGGCTCTGGAACACCACGCCCCGGTCCAGGCTGGGGCCGGCCACCTCGCGCCCGTCCATGATGACGGTGCCGGACGTGGCCGTGTCCAGCCCCGCCAGCACGTTGAGGATGGTGGTCTTGCCGCAGCCCGAGTGGCCGATGATGCAGACGAACTCGCCCTTGTCGAGCGTGAACGACACGTCGGCAAACACGGGCTTGGCCGGTACGTAGGCCTTGGCGAGGCGGTCGATCTGGAGGAATCCGGAGGTCACGTGGGCGGCCTTTCTGGGCGGGGAATCGTCGGCTTCGGGCGCGGCGGCGGCACGGTGGGTCACATCACTCCACATAGGTCACCGCCTTTTGCAGCTGGCCGAAGGCCAGGTCCAGCAACATGCCCACCACGCCGATCACCAGGATGGCGAAGATCACGTTGGTGAGCGACAGGTTGTTCCACTCGTTCCACACGAAGTAGCCGATGCCCGTACCGCCCACCAGCATCTCGGCCGCCACGATGACCAGCCACGCAATGCCCATGCTGATGCGCATGCCCGTGAGGATGGTGGGCGCCGCAGCGGGCAGGATCACCTGGAAGGCCTTGCGCAGCGGGTGCACCTCCAGCGTGGCCGACACGTTGAGCCATTCGCGCTTGACGGACGCCACGCCAAAGGCCGTGTTCACCAGCATGGGCCACACCGAGCAGATGAAGATCACGAAGATGCCGGAGATCGACGAGTCCTTGATGGTGTAGAGCGCCAGCGGCATCCATGCCAGCGGGCTGATGGGCTTGAGCACCTGGATGAACGGGTCGAACGCGCGGCGCAGCAGCGGCGACATGCCGATGATGAAACCCAGCGGGATGGCTACCAGGCAAGCCAGGCCAAAGCCCAGCGCCACCCGGCCCAGCGAGTGCGCGAGCTGGATGGCAATGCCCTTGTCGTTGGGCCCGTTGTCATAAAACGGATTGGACAGGTGGGCCCACACCGTGCTGCCCATGTCTGCCAGCGAGGGGAAGCCGCTGCCCTTGGCACTGGCGCCCGGGTCCTTGCCCATCATCTTGGCGTACTCGATCTGCTCGGCCGTCATGCCCGCCGCGCCGCCACCGCCGGCGGAAGACGATGTGGCCACGTACCAGATGCCCAGCAACGTGAGGAAGATCAGCACGGACAGCAGGCCCGCGCGCAGGTTGAGGCTATTGGCAGAATTCATCCTAGTTCTCCTGTAGCGTCGCAAAGCGCGAGGAAGGTCGAAACGGGCACGACGCAGGCCAGTGCATCCGTGGAACTGGCTTTGCCAGGCCACCGGGTGCGTCCCCCTCAGGGGGAAGGCGCCGAAGGCGACTCAGGGGGTGCTCCATCAAGCTGCCTTGCGGATGGGGAAGCTCTTGGCGTACTCGGCCGCCTTGGCGGCATCGAACTCCTTGCCCATGATCTTGAACTTGGGGTACGCGCCGTCGGGCACCTTCTGGTCCAGGGCCTTCATCTGCTTTTTCGCGTCGGTGAGGAGAAACACCTTCTCGGCGATCTGCTGGTAATCCACGTCGCCCTTGATGTAGCCCCAGCGCTGCATCTGCGTGAGCATCCACACGGCCATGCTCTGCCACGGCATGGGGTCGAAGTCGGCGCGGTCAGGCACGTTCTGCACCTTGCCCAGGCCGTCGGCAAACTTGCCCGTCAGCACCTGGGCGATCACCGCCTCGGGCTGGTTCAGGTAGGCCTGCGGCGCGATCACCTTGGCGATCAGTTCACGGTTCTTGGGGTCGCGCGCCATGGCGGCCGAGGTGAGCACGGCGCGGTACAGCGCGGCAAAGGTGTTGGGGTTCTTCTGGATGAACTCGGTGCTGGTGCCGAACGCGCAGCAGGGGTGGCCGTTCCACAGGTCCTTGGTCAGCAGGTGGATGAAGCCCACTTCTTCGTACACCGCACGCTGGTTGAACGGGTCGGGGCCCAGGAAGCCGTCGATGTTGCCCGCGCGCAGGTTGGCCACCATTTCCGCCGGGGGCACCACGCGCAGCTGCACGTCGGTGTCGGGGTTTAGGCCCGCCTCGGCCAGGTAGTAGCGCAGCAGGAAGTTGTGCATGCTGTACTCGAACGGGATCGCGAACTTGAAGCCCTTCCAGTGCTTGGGGTCGCGGTTGTCCTTGTGCTTCAAGGCCAGCGTGATGGCCTGGCCGTTCACGTTCTGGATGGTGGCCACGTTCATGGGCGTGGCGTTCGAGCCCAGGCCCATGGAGATCGCCAGCGGCATGGGCGAGAGGAAGTGCGTGGCGTCGTACTCCTTGTTGATCATCTTGTCGCGGATCAGCGCCCAGCCCGCCGTCTTGGTGACCTCCACGTTCAGGCCCTGCTTGCTGTAGAAGCCCAGCGGATGGGCCATGATCAGTGGCGTGGCGCAGGTGATGGGGATGAAGCCGATCTTGAGGTTGGTCTTCTCCAGCGCGCCCTGCTTCTCCTGCGCCATGGCCTGCAGGCTGGCCACGGGCAGTACGCTGGCGATGGCGGCCATGGCCGTGCCCTTGCCCACAGCGCGCAGGAAGCGGCGGCGCACCGCGTCCTGCGGAAAGAGGGCCTTGACCAGGGTGGCTTCGATGAACTCGTTGCTGTAGGCCTCGAACTCAGAGGTCATGCTGCGCTGGCGCAAGGTGGCGGCCGCTGCATCGGCCACGGTTTCGGCATGGTGGTCGGCCAGCGTGTGGTCGCGGCCACAGCTGCATTTCAGCATCAGCGGGCGGTCGGCATCGTAGGGCGAGAAGAATTCGGACATGGCACACCTCGGAGAAGTTGGTGCCGGGCATTACGCAAAGCGCGGGCCAGTTGCAGCCCTGGCCGCCCCGCTGTCATGAATTCGTGGGTGTGGCGTCTACAGCGTGTAGGGCCAGCACTACAAATCGGTCGGGCAACGCACCGAATTCAATCTGCTGGTGTGCCACGCGCCAGCAGCGCCAGTTCCACGTCGTTGCGGGCACCGGTTTTCTCGAGGATGCGCGCACGGTAGGTGCTCACCGTGTTCGGGGCCAGCTTGAGCTGCGCACCAATTTCGCTCACGCTGTGCCCCGCGGTGAGCAGGCGGAACACCTGGTGCTCGCGGTGCGACAGTGCCTCGATGCCCGGCGGCTGGCCGCGCGGCGCGATCCGCACCACGCCAGTGCGCTGCACCGCGCCGGCCAGGGCCGACGCCGTGGCCTCGGTCAGGTACCGGCCTCCTGCAGCCACCTTGCGCACGGCGGCCACCATGTCATCGGGGTCGGCGCTTTTGTGCAGATAGCCCGCCGCACCCATCTGGATGCAGCGCACGGCGTACTGCCGCTCGGGGTAGGTGCTGAGCATGAGCACGGGCAGCCCGGGCCACGCCCGGCGCAGCGCCTGCAGCACTTCGAGGCCATCCATCCCTGGCATCGCGATGTCCAGCAGCACCACGTCCAGCTGCAGCGCGCCCCCGGCGCCCAGCAGCCGCTCCACCTGCGCCAGCACCTCGGCACCCTCGGTGGCCTCGGCTGCCACCACGATCTCGGGCGCCCCGTTGGCCGGGTCGGCCAGCACCTGCTTGAGCCCCTCGCGCACGATGCGGTGGTCGTCCCCAATCAACACGCGAACGGTGGCATTCATGCAAGCTCCAGAGGAATCAGCAATTGCAGGATCGACCCCTCGCCCGGCGCGCTGGTGATGCTGAGCCGCCCGCCCAGTTGCCGCGCCCGCTCGCGCATGCCCATCACACCATAGGCGGTGGGTGCCTCCAGCGCCTGGCGGGTGGCACCCACGCCGTTGTCCTGCACGCGCAGCTGCAGCACCTCGCCCTGCACTTCGATGGCCACATCCAGCGCGCTGGCCCGTGCGTGGCGGCCCACGTTGCTCAGCATCTCCTGGAAGATGCGGAACACGGCCATGGCCGCCGGCTCGGGCAGGTGCAAGGTGTCCGGCACGTCCATGCGCCAGGCCAGGCGCAGCTCGGCCGACTGCGCAAACTCCTGGGCCTGCCACTCCAGCGCGGCCCACAGGCCCTGGTGGTCCAGGATGCTGGGGCGCAGGTCGGTGATGATGCGGCCCACGTTGTCCACGGCGGTCTCGATCAGGCGGCTCATGTTCTGACACTTGCAGCGCATCTGGGTGCGCATGTCGCCCGCGGCCTCGGGCGTGCGCGCGCCCTGCTCGCCCAGGCGCTTGTGCAGCCAGTTCACATCCATCTTCAGCGCCACCAGCAGGCTGCCCAGCTCGTCGTGCACCTCGCGGGCAATGCGCGTGCGCTCTTCCTCGCGCACCTGCTCCGAATAGGCCGACAGCTCGCGCAGCTGGGCCAGCGCCTGCGACAGTTCCTGCGTGCGGGCGGCCACGCGCCGCTCCAGCCCGTCGTTGGCACGGGCCAGTTCATCGTGGGCGCGCTGCAACTCGTCGGCCGCGCGCTTGCGGCTGGTGATGTCCACGAAAGCGATCACCGCGCCGTGCACCTGCCCGTCCTCCAGCAGCGGATGGCTGGAGTACTCCACCGCAAACGCCGAGCCGTCACGCCGCCAGAAGACTTCGGAGTCCACCCGGCAGGGCAGCCCGCGCCGGAACGCGTTGAAGATCGGGCAGTCGCTGTCGGGGTACGGGCTGCCGTCGGGGTGCGAGTGGTGGGTGAGCGCATGCATGTTGCGCCCCAGGGCGTCCTCGGGCGCAATGCCCAGCATCTGCGCTCCGGCGCGGTTGAGGAACACGCAGTTGCCCGCCAGGTCGATGCCGAACACCCCCTCGCCGGTGGAATCCAGCAGCAGGTCCAGCCGGTCGCGCCAGAGGGCCGCCGCCGCAGCGGGGAGTTCAAGGACATGGGCAGCCATGTCTGGCGGGCTAGCAATGGCCGTGCCCGCCAGGGCAGGGTCGCCACCGGGCGGCACGCGGCGGCCTGACACAGCACAATAGCCCCATGCACGCCACCGCTTCTTCCGCCTCTCCCGCTGCGGCCTCGCCGCCGCCTGCGCCGTCGGTTTGGCGCGCCCCTGCGCTCTCCGCACGGTGGTGGCCGGTGTTCTTGCGCAATTTCCTGGTCTGGCGCAAGCTGGCCCTTCCCAGCCTGGTGGGCAACATCGCCGAACCGCTAATGTGGCTGGTGGCCTTTGGCTACGGCATGGGGGCGCTGGTGGGGCAGGTGCAGGTCGGCGGCCAGGGCGTGCCCTACATCCTGTTTCTGGCCAGCGGCTCGATCTGCATGAGCGCCATGAATGCGGCCAGCTTCGAGGCGCTGTACTCGGCCTGCTCGCGCATGCACGTGCAAAAGACCTGGGACGGCATCATGAACGCGCCCGTCAGCCTGGACGACGTGGTGCTGGCCGAGATGCTGTGGGCCGCCTTCAAGGCCCTCTTCACCGTCACCGCCATCCTGGGCGTGATGCTGGCCCTGGGTATCAGCCACAGCCCCCGGCTGCTGATGGCCTGGCCGGTGCTGCTGTTCGTGGGCATCATGTTCTCCAGCATTGCGCTCATCTTCAATGCGCTGGCCAAAGGCTACGACTTTTTCACCTACTTCTTCACGCTGGTGCTCACGCCCATGATGTTCCTCTCGGGCGTTTTCTTCCCGCGCGAGCAGCTGCCACCCGTGGTGCGCGTCATTTCTGACTGGCTGCCACTGACCAACGCGGTGGAGCTGGTGCGCCCGCTGTTCATGGACCGCTGGCCCGAGCACGCCTTGCGCCACGGGCTGGTGCTGGTCGTGACTACGGTCGTGGCCTTTTGGGTGGCACTGGCTTTGACCCGCAAGCGTTTCAAGGCATGACCGTGTTGCTCGGCCCGGCCCACATTGCCATGGTGGCCAAGGGCGTGTCGGCCATCGTGGCCTCGCGCAATGCGGCCCTGCGGCCCAGCCTGATGCGGGCCGTGGGCAGCCGCATCAGCGCCGACGGCCGCGAGGTCACCGTGTACCTGCGGCGCAGCCAGTCCGGACAGCTTCTCAGCGACATCGCCCAGACCGGCGAGATCGCCGTGGTCTTCAGCGTGCCCTCCACGCACCAGACGCTGCAGCTCAAGGCCCGACAGGCCACGCAGCGCCCGGCCACGCAAGAGGACCTGCCGGTGCTGCAGGCCTACCTGCGCTCCATGGAAGAGGAAGTGGGCCGTGTCGGCTACGGCGCGCGCTACGTGGCCGCCATGCTGGCCGCGCCGCTGCACGATGTGGTGGCGGTGCACTTCCAGCCCGAGGCCGCATTCGACCAGACGCCGGGGCCGCGCGCAGGCGCCGCGCTGCCCCCACAGCCATGAATACCGCCCTCTCGCTGCACGCGATCCGGCCCTGCCTGGAAGGCGCCATCCCCGCCATCGCGGCCACTTGCGACCCCGACGGTACGCCCAATGTGGCCTACATCTCGCAGGTGGTCTACGTGGACGAGGCGCACGTGGCGCTGTCGTTCCAGTTCTTCAACAAGACGCGGCAGAACATCCTGCGCAATCCGCACGCTGCCGTGCTGGTGCTGGACCCGGTCACGGCCCGGTTCTACCGCCTGCACCTGCGGTACGAACGCACCGAGGACAGCGGCCCGGTGTTCGAGAACATGCGCGCCCAGCTGGCAGGCATCGCCTCGCATGCCGGCATGGCCGAGGTGTTTGAACTCAAGGGGGCCGACATCTACGCCGTGGAGCGCATCGAGGCCGTGGCGGGCGACAGCCTGCCCCCGCCGCCACCGCGCACGGGGCTGCTGCACGCGCTGCGGGCCTGCAGCGAGCACATGGCCCGCAGCGCCAGCCTGGACGACCTGCTGCAGGGCACGCTGGCCGGGCTGCAGCGGCACCTGGGCATAGCCCATGCGATGGTGCTGCTGCTCGACGCCGGCACCGAGCAGCTGTACACCGTGGCCAGCTGTGGCTATGCCACCTCGGGCGTGGGCTCGGAGATCCGCCTGGGCCAGGGCGTGATCGGCGTGGCCGCGCGCGAACGCACGCCGGTGCGCATCAGCCACATGACCCATGCGGCCCTGTACAGCCACGCCATCCGCGAGAGCCTGGACGCGCACGCCGCGCCCGGCGCGCTCCCGCTGCGCGGCCTGGACATTCCCTACCCCGGATTGCCCGAACCCCACAGCCAGCTCGCGGTGCCGCTGCTGTCCGCAGGCCGGCTGCTGGGCGTGCTGTTTGCCGAAAGCCCGGTGGACCTGCGCTTTGGCTTCGAGGACGAAGACCTGCTGGTGGCGCTGGCAGGCCAGCTGGCGGCCGCCATCGAGCTGCTGCAGGCGGCACCGGAGGCCCCGAGCCACCGCCGGCCACGGCCGCCGCAGCACCCGTGAGCGGCGCGGCCCTGCGGGTGCGCCACTTCGCAGCCAACGACAGCGTGTTCATCAACGACGACTACCTGATCAAGGGCGTGGCGGGCGCCATCTTCTGGAAACTGCTGCGCGACCACCAGCAGACAGGCCGCGTGGATTTCACCAACCGCGAACTGCGCCTGGACGCGGCCCTGCGGCTGCCCGAGGTGGCCGACAACCTGGAGGCGCGGCTGTTGCTGCTGCAGCGCCGCCTGCAGGAGAACAGCCCGCACCTCCGTATCGAAAAGACGGGGCGCGGCCGCTTTCGGCTGTGCCTGCTGCGCCCCGTGGTGCTCGAAGACGCGTGATGCCCGCGCGCCGCGGGGCTGCAAGGGTCAGTGGACCAGGCCAGGTACCACGGGCAGGCCCAGGCTGCGCGTGAGCTTGGTCCACTCGGACTGCGTGAGGTGGGGCTGCACTTGCGCCAGAACGGCCGCGAGCACGGGGGCGGGCGCGTGCCGCTGCATTTCCGAGAGCATGGCCGTGCGTTCGGCGGGCGACATGAAAGGCACCATCCAGCGCGCCACCAGCATCATCTCCTGCGGGGGGATGGTGGCCACCAGCGCGTCGTGGATGCCGGCCAGCTCCGCGTCGGTGTAGCACTGCCAGAGCACGCGGTTGTGGGCCGTCTCTTCTTCGTGCATGTGCTCGAAGTTGTGCGCCACGAACAGCGCCAGCTGGCGGTACAGCGCCTGGGTGGCGGCAGGGCGCGCGGGCTTGGCACCCGCGATCAGATGGTTCACACCCTCTGCCAGCGCAGCGATGGCCTGCTCGTGCTCCACATGTTCCCCCGCGACGGCTTGGCTGGAGCCGGGCTGGCGGGCCTCCATGGCGGCATGGACGAAGTTGTTTTCGTGCCGCAGGTGCGCGCGGCACAGGTCCAGCAGTTGCATGACGCGGTCGCAGGTCTGCGCAAATTCCAGGTCATCGTCGGTGTCCATGCGCCCCAGGCCCAGCAGGGTGTCGGCCATGAAGGCGCGCAGCGCCTTGTGGATGCTGGCGTACATGTCCATGCGGGGAGCGGCGGGCTGGGCCGCTGCCAGGGCGGCAATTTCGCGGGCGTCGATTTTCATGAGGGTCTTTCTTTCCTGTCTCAGCGCCGCTTTTTTTTGAGGCGCCGGGCCGGGTGCACCGTGCACCCGTTTCCATGCAGAGAAGTCTAGAAATTCGGCCCGTCTTTGCCTGTTAAAAACTCCTTAAACAGACCCTTTGAAAACCTTAAAAATCGCGTTCTGCGCGCCAAATGTGAAATCGTTCACGCGGCAGCGCGCAGCAGGTCCACGGCCTTCTCGGCAATCATCACCGTGGGCGCGTTGGTGTTGCCGCTCACGATGCGCGGCATGACGGAGGCGTCCACCACGCGCAGGCCCGCCAGGCCGTGCACGCGCAGCTCGGCATCCACCACATCCATGGCCCCCTGGCCCATGCGGCAGGTGCCCACGGGGTGGTAGATGGTGTCGGCGTGCTGGCGGATGAACTGCTCGATTTCGGCCTCGGTGCGTGCGGCGGCCGAGGCGGGAAGCTCCTTGGCCCCCAAGCGCGCCAGCGCGGGCTGGGACAGGATGGCGCGCGTACGCTGGAAACCGCGCACCAGCCTCCGCAGGTCGTCCGGGTCACCGAAGAAATTGGGATCCACCAGCGGCAGCGCCATCGGGTCCGCGCTGGCCAGCGACACCGAGCCGCGGCTCTTCGGCTGCAGCAGGCACACGTGCGCCGAGTACCCGTGTCCGAACACCGTCTTGCGGCCATGGTCCACCAGCTTGCCCACCACGAAGTGCAGCTGCAGGTCGGGCGCGGGCTCGGCCGGGTGGCTCTTGATGAAGCCGCCGGCCTCGGCAAAGTTGGTGGTCAGGATGCCCGTGCGGTGCCGGCGCCATTCGCGGATGCCGCGCAGCGCGTTCACCATGCCCGTGAGCGACAGGCCGAACAGGTCGCGGTGGTTGGGGGCGTCCAGCACCTGCACTACGTCGGGGTGGTCGTGCAGGTGCGCGCCCACCCCCGGCAGGTCGTGCAGCACGGGGATGCCGTGGCGCTGCAGCGCCGCGCCCGGGCCCACGCCCGAGAGCATCAGCAGTTGCGGCGAGAGCAGCGCACCTGCGCTCAGCAGCACCTCGCGCGTGGCGCGCACCTGCTGCAGCGTGCCGCCCTGGCGGTATTCCACGCCCACGGCACGCAGGCCCTCGAGAAGGATGCGCGTGGCGCGGGCGCCGGTGATGACCTGCAGGTTCGGCCGCGCCAGGTGCGGCGTGAGGTAGGCCTTGGCGGTGCTGTGGCGCTCGCCATTCTTGTGGGTGACCTGGTACAGGCCCACGCCTTCCTGGGTGGCGCCGTTGAAGTCGGTGTTGTGCACCTCGCCAGCCTGCACGCCCGCTTCGGTGAACAGGTGGCTGAAGCGATGCGGACTGCGCAGGTCGGCCACATTGAAGGGCCCGCCCTGGCCGTGCCAGGCGTCGGCACCGCGCTCGTTGTGCTCGGCCTTGAGGAAGTACGGCTTTACGTCCTCCCAGCCCCAGCCAGGGTTGCCCTGCGCGGCCCAGTGGTCGTAGTCGGCATGCTGGCCGCGGACATAGACCATGGCGTTGATGGAGCTGGAGCCCCCCAGCACCTTGCCGCGCGGCTGGTAGCCCTGGCGGCCGCCGAGCCCGGGTTGCGGTGTGGTGTTCTGCCCCCAGCCGTTGAGCTCGAACTTGGCCATCACGGCCAGCCCCGCAGGGCAGTGGATGAGCACGCTGCTGTCGGCCGGCCCGGCCTCCAGCAGGCATACGCGCACGGCGGGGTCCTCGCTCAGGCGGCCGGCCAGCACGCAGCCCGCGGAGCCGCCGCCAATGATGATGTAGTCGAACATGCTGTGGTGTCTCCTGCCCCGCTGTACGCGGGAGCTGACCCACAATAACCGAACGACCGTGCGATTCGGCTTACCATCCACGCCATCCGTTTCACTTTGAAGAGGGCTCTCTATATGACGATTCAGACCGTAGGCATCATCGGCGCAGGCACCATGGGCAACGGCATTGCGCAGGCCTGCGCGGTGTCGGGCATCAACGTGGTGATGGTCGACATCTCGGATGCTGCAGTGCAAAAGGGCCTGGCCACGGTGGCCGGCAGCCTGGACCGCCTGATCAAGAAGGAAAAGATCACCGAGGCCGACAAGGCCGCCGCGCTGGCCCGCATCAAGACCTCCACCAGCTACGACGACCTGAAGGCCGCGCAGCTCGTGATCGAGGCGGCCACCGAGAACTACGAGCTCAAGCTCAAGATCCTGAAGCAGGTGGATGGGCTGGTGGCGCCTGAGGTGATCATTGCGTCGAACACCTCGTCCATCTCCATCACCAAGCTGGCCGCCGCGACCAGCCGCGCCGACCGCTTCATCGGCATGCACTTCTTCAACCCCGTGCCCATGATGGCGCTGGTGGAGATCATCCGCGGCCTGCAGACCAGCGACGCGACGCACGACGCCGTGAAGGCCCTGGCCGAGGCGCTGGGCAAGAGCCCTATCACCGTGAAGAACGCGCCCGGCTTTGTGGTCAACCGCATCCTGGTGCCGATGATCAACGAGGCCTTCTTCGTGCTGGCCGAGGGCCTGGCCACCCCCGAGGACATCGACGCAGGCATGAAGCTGGGCTGCAACCAGCCCATCGGCCCGCTGGCCCTGGCCGACATGATCGGCCTGGATGTGTGCCTGGCGGTGATGGACGTGTACCTGACCGAGTTTGGCGACAGCAAGTACCGGCCCTGCCCGCTGCTCAAGGAAATGGTGGCCGCAGGCCGCCTGGGCCGCAAGACTGGACGCGGCGTCTACAGCTACTGAGCTTCAGCCGGGGGCACAAGCCCCCGGGCGCGGCGCGCGGGGGCGAGGCCTCGCGCGCTCACGCAGTCTCCCGCAAGGCGGCGCGCAGGATCTTCCCCACGGGCCACTTGGGGCGCTGGTGGCGCACAGCTTCAGGCCTTGGCTTTGAAGGACGGCAGCTTGTCGCCCAGGCGCGCGCCCATCTCGGCCCCCAGGGCCTGCAGGCCGCTCAGGGGGCGCACCATGACTTCGAACTCGGTGATCTGGCCTTGCTCGTTGAAGCGCACCAGGTCGATGCCCTTGAGCTGCTTGTCGCCCACGCGGGCGCTGAACTCCAGCACGATGTTCAGGCCGTCGTCCGTGGCCAGCTGGCGGTGGTAGGTGAAGTCTTCAAAGACCTGGATGACGGTGGACAAGGCCAGTTGCAGCGCGGGCGCCGAGGCATACGGTGTGTTGGCCATGGGCGAGCGGAACACCGCGTCGGGGTGCACGATGGAGGGCAGGTTCGACAGATCGCGGCTGGCCACCATGTGGTGCCAGGTCTTGAGCGAACGGGCGACGGCGGGGTGGATGGTCTTCGGGGCTTCGGTCATGGCATGTCTCCTGCGTTTTGGATCAGAAATCAGATGCGGGCAGCGAGCGTGGTGCCCTGCAGAATGGCGCGCTTGGCGTCCAGCTCGGCGGCCACGTCGGCACCGCCGATGAGGTGGGTGCTCTGCCCTGCGGCCACCAGCGCGTCGTACAGCGCGCGCAGCGGCTCCTGGCCGGCGCATACGACGACGTGGTCGACCTCCAGCACCTGCGGCGCGCCGCCATCGATGCGGATGTGCAGGCCCGCGTCGTCCACGCGCTCGTAGGCCACGCCCGAGCTCATGCCCACGTTGCGCGCCTTGAGCGAGGTACGATGGATCCAGCCCGTGGTCTTGCCCAGCTGCTCGCCCACCTTGCTGGTCTTGCGCTGCAGCAGGTGCACCTGGCGGGCGGGCGCCTCCACCTGCGCGGCGCGCAGGCCGCCAGCGTGCGCGTAGCTGGCGTCAATGCCCCATTCGGCGTTGAACTTGGCGGGCGCCAGGGCGCCGCTCTCGCCCTCGTGCGTGAGGTACTCCGCGACGTCGAAGCCGATGCCGCCCGCGCCAATCACGGCCACGCGCTGGCCCACAGGCTTCTTGTCCCGCAGCACGTCCAGGTAGCTCAGCACCTTGGGATGGGTGATGCCCTCGATGTCCGGCGTGCGCGGCTGGATGCCCGTGGCCACCACCACCTCGTCGTAACCCTGGCCCGCCAGGTCGTTGGCCTGCGCGCGGGTGTTCAGGCGCACGTCCACGCCTTGCAACTCCAGCTGGCGGCGGTAGTAGCGCAGCGTTTCATGGAACTCTTCCTTGCCCGGCACCTGCTTCGCGATGTTGAGCTGGCCGCCGATCTCGGCCGCCGCATCGAACAGCACCACGGCATGGCCGCGCTGCGCGGCCGTGACCGCAAAGCTCAGGCCCGCAGGACCGGCGCCGACGACGGCAATGCGCTTCTTCGCCGCTGCGGGCGCGATGACCAGCTCCGTCTCATGGCAGGCACGGGGGTTGACCAGGCAGCTGGTGATCTTGCCGCCGAAGGTGTGGTCCAGGCAGGCCTGGTTGCAGGCGATGCAGGTGTTGATCTCGTCGGCCCGGCCTTGGCGCGCTTTGCGCACAAAGTCGGCATCGGCCAGCAGCGGGCGCGCCATGGAGACCATGTCGGCGCAGCCCTCGGCCAGCAGGCGCTCGGCCACCTCGGGCGTGTTGATGCGGTTGGAGGTGATGAGCGGTATGCCCACCTGCCCCATGACCTGCTTCGTCACCCAGGCGAATCCGGCCCGCGGCACCTTGGTGGCGATGGTGGGAATGCGTGCCTCGTGCCATCCGATGCCGGTGTTGAGGAGGGTGGCGCCTGCCGCCTCGATGGCCTGGGCCAGCTCGATCACCTCGGCCAGGGTGGAGCCGCCCTCCACCAGGTCGAGCATGGACAGGCGGTAGATGATGATGAAGTTCGGCCCCACGCGCTCACGCGTGCGGCGCACGATCTCCACGGGGAACCGGATGCGGTTGGCATAACTGCCGCCCCAGGCGTCGTCGCGCTGGTTGCTGCGCGCGGCGATGAACTCGTTGATCAGGTAGCCCTCGGAGCCCATGATTTCCACGCCGTCGTAGTGCGCATGCTGGGCCAGCGCGGCGCAGCGAACGAAGTCCTCGATGGTCTGCTCCACCTCGTCGGCCGTGAGTGCGTGCGGTACGTGGGGGTTGATGGGCGCGCGCAGGGCGCTGGGCGCCACCAGATCGCGGTGGTAGGCGTAGCGGCCAAAGTGCAGGATCTGCATGGCGATCTTGCCGCCCTCGGCATGCACGGCCTGCGTCACCTTGCGGTGCTGTTCGGCCTCGTGCTCGTGGACCAGCATGGCGCCGCCCGGCATGGGTCGGCCGCGCTCGTTGGGCGCGATGCCGCCGGTCACGATCAGCCCCACCTCGCCGCGCGCCCGCTCGGCGTAGAAGGCGGCCATGCGCTCGAATCCGTGGGGCACCTCCTCCAGCCCCACATGCATGGAGCCCATGAGCACGCGGTTCTTCAGGGTGGTGAAGCCGAGGTCCAGTGGGGCGTGCAGGTGCGGGTAGGGGCTTGCCGCTGCGGCCCCAGCAGATGGCGCGGCGGCCTTGGGGGCCGCGGGAGAAACGGGGGCATTCAGCATGGGGTCCTTTGTGTTTATGCAACCAGTTGCACGAATGTAGCCAGCTTCCACGGTTTGCGCAACTGGTTGCATAAACGCCGCCGTGTCGCGGTTGAGGCAAGATCGCGCGTCTGGAAACCTGTTCCGTTGTCTGCGCCTTCGTCCATGTCTTTGCCCCACGCCCTCCTCACCGCCCTGGTCGAGCACCCCTGCTCCGGATCGGAACTGGCCGAGCGTTTCGACCGTTCCATCGGCTATTTCTGGCACGCCACGCACCAGCAGATCTACCGCGAACTTGCGCGGCTGGAAGAAGCGGGCTGGATCGAGGCGCTGCCCGCGGAGACGGGGCGCGGCCGCAAGCGGCAGTTCCGCCTGCTGCCCGCCGGCCGCAAGGAGCTGCGCCGCTGGATAGCGCAGCAGGAAGACCCGGTGCCCCTGCGCGACGCACTCATGGTGCGGCTGCGCGCCGAAGCGGCCATCGGCCCGGCCGGGCTTGAAAAGGAAATCGCGCGGCGCATGGCCCTGCATGAGCAGAAACGCGCCCTCTACCAGCACATCGAGCAGCGCGACTTCGCGGGCCGCGACCTCGGCCGCGAGCGGCGGCTGCAGCACCTGGTGCTCAAGGCCGGCATCCTGCAGGAAGAGCTGTCGCTGGCCATCTCGAAAGAAGCCCTGCAGATCTTGCGCGAGCCGCCGACGCAAGCGTGACGGAGCCTAAGCGTGACGGAGCCTTGCAGCCCCCGGCTGCGCGGCGGGAAGCCCCTGTCCCACGGGAGACCGCCGGAGCCCCACGTTGCGCTTTCAATCGCGGCAAAGGAGACCTCCGCACCATGCCCACCCTCACGTCCACCACGCCACCGCCCGAAGGCTGCATCGACACGCAGGTCATCGGCCATGTGCTGCTCATCGGCATCAACCGCCCCGCCAAGCGCAATGGGTGGACGCCACCCATGTTCCGCCAGCTGGCCGAGGCGTACACACGCCTGGATGACGACCCCGGCCTGCGCGTGGGCGTGCTGCATGCGTTGGGCGACCACTTCACCGCCGGGCTGGACCTGCCGGCCGTGAGCGCCTACATGCAGCGCGGCGAAAAGGCCATCCCCGAGGGCCTGGTGGAGCCCCACGACTACGGCCTGCCCGGCTACCGTCGCCGCACCAAACCTATGGTGGTGGCCGTGAAGGGCATCTGCTTCACGGTGGGCATCGAGCTGATGCTGGGCGCCGACATCGTGGTGGCGGCCGACAACTGCCGCTTCTCGCAGATGGAAGTGCAGCGCGGCATCATGGCCACGGGCGGCGCCACGCTGCGCATGGCCGAGCGCGCGGGCACGGGCAACGCGCTGCTGCATTTGCTGACGGCCGACGAGTTTGGGAGCAGCGAGGCCTACCGCCTGAACTTTGTTCAGAAGGTGGTGCCCGCGGGCCAGGAGCTGGAGGAAGCCCTGCAGATCGCCGAGCGCATTGCCGCCCAGGCCCCGCTGGCCGTGGTGGCCACGCGGCTCAACGTGCTCAAGGCCATCGAACAGGGGCAGGCGGCTGCGGTGGCGGAGTTCATCCCCGTGCAGCAGCGGCTGGCACACAGCGAGGATGCCGCCGAGGGGGTGCGGGCCTTTGTGGAGCGGCGGCCGGCGCGGTTCAGCGGGCGGTAGGAACGTCCGCTCGCCCCGGCACCTGCGGTCCCGATCGGACCGGGGTTGCCGAAGCCGGAGTGCCGGCCCGTGAGAAATTTGAACAAAATCGGCCTCTAGCGCTTATCCATCAAGCGCAAGAAGCTATAAAAACAGTAGCAATATTTCCGCCCGCTACGCGCTGCGCGGGCGCGCCAGTACCACCCGCCGAGCTTTTCCTCCTGCCCCTTGCCCCTTGCCCCTTGCCCCTTGCCCCTTGCCCCTTGCCCCTTGCCCCTTGCCCCAAAGAGGTTTTACACAATTCAATTGCACGCAATTCAATTGCACAGCACAATTCGCTCCATGCCCAGCCCCAGCACCCCCTTCCCTCCCAGCCCCGCCATCCTGCGGCTGGACAACCAGGTCTGCTTTGCGCTGTATTCCGCCTCGCTGGCGATGACCAAGCTGTACAAGCCGCTGCTGGACCGCATCGGCCTCACCTACCCGCAGTACCTGGTGATGCTGGTGCTGTGGGAGCAGGATGGCGTCACCGTGTCTGAGCTGGGCGAGCGCCTGTTCCTGGACTCCGGCACGCTCACGCCGCTGCTCAAGCGCCTGGAGGCGCAGGGCCACATTGCCCGGCTGCGCGATGTGCAGGACGAGCGCCGCGTGCGCATCACCCTCACCGCCGACGGCCGCGCGCTGCGCGACCAGGCCGAGGCCATTCCGCAGTGCGTGCTGCAAAGCAGCCAGTGCTCGATGGCCGAGCTGACGGCCCTGACTGCCGAACTCAAACAACTGCGGGACCGGCTCAGCCAACGCTGACCCATCCGGCCACCGCCCCGCTTCAACGATTCCCTCCACCGCCCGCCAGTGGGCAACAACCGCAAGGAAGACACCATGACCAAGCTCGAAAAAGTCCTGTACACCGCCAAGTCGCATGTGACCGGTGGCCGCGATGGCGCCGCCAAGACCGACGACGGCCGCCTGGAAGTCAAGCTGTCCTCGCCCGGCACCTCCGGCACCGGCACCAACCCCGAGCAGCTGTTTGCCTCCGGCTACGCCGCCTGCTTCATCGGCGCGATGAAAGCCGTGGGCGGCAAGATTGGCATCCCCGTGCCACAGGACGTATCCATCGACGCCGAAGTGGACCTGGGCCCCATCCCCAACGCCTACGGCATCGCCGCGCGCCTAAACGTCAGCCTGCCCGGCCTGGACAAGGCCACAGCCCAGAAGCTGGTGGACGCCGCCCACCAGGTCTGCCCGTACTCCAACGCCACGCGCGGCAACATCGACGTGACCATCACCGTCGTCTAAGACCATGAGCCGCCTGCTGATCCCCCGCATCGCGGTGGCCCTGGTGGCCATCGAGCATGCAGAGCGTGTTCTCGATCTCCCAGGGGCCGCGCAGCGGTCTTTGCGGGATGGGATGCAAGGCGCGGTGCGCAGCCAATAGCCCGGCTATTGGCAAGCGCCGCAACGCCGCAGACCGCCCGCAAAGGCCGCTGCCCGAAGGGTTGGAGCGAAATCGGGTGATTGGACGCCTCGGCTGCTTGCATGGGCACGAGCCCATGCGGTGCACCCGAAGCATCCACTCCTCCCGATTGCGCTCCAACGCAGCCCCTGGGAGATCGAGAACACGCTCTCACATCCTCGTGCTCGAAATGTTCTTCTGGAACCAGCCGCTGGGCATGAAGACGTTCGACCTCACCCAGGAATTTGCCGACGCCACCACCACGCTCGCGGCCAACCAGGGGCTGTACAACGGTTTTCTGGCGGCGGGCCTGTTCTTTGGGCTGTTCACCGGCAACCGGGTGTTCAAGATCTTCTTCCTGGCCTGCGTGATCGTGGCCGGGGTGTTTGGCGCCGCCACCGCTGCGCCCAAGATCTTCTTCAGCCAGGCGCTGCCCGCGATCATTGCGCTGGCGCTGGTGCTGGCACTGGACAAGAAGCTACAGCGCTAAGAACCCGCCTGTATCAAAAACAATAGCTGCCAGCGCTTGTCCAGCAAGCGCTGGCAGCTATTTTTATGGACATTTCGTGGGCAGCGGCCCGGCTTTTGTGCAAGCTGTCATTCAGCGATCCGCGCGATGATGGGGGCGGAGACAAGAAGAGTAAGACCGCCCATGAAGATCGCCCTGCTGTCCGACATCCACGCCAACCGCCAGGCCCTGGACGCCTGCCTGCAGCACGCCCGCGCCCACGGCGCCAGCCAGTTCGCGCTGCTGGGCGACCTGGTCGGCTATGGCGGCGACCCTGTGGCCGTGGTCGAGCAGGCCATGGCCCTGGCCCAAGGCGGCGCACTGTGCGTGCTGGGCAACCACGATGCCATGGCCCTGGCACCGCCCGCCACGCCGCGCAACCGCAGCGAACTGGGTGCGCAATGGACGCACGACCACCTGGCCCCCGAACACCGCGCCTTCCTGCAGTCGCGCCCCCTCACGGCCCGCATGGGAATGAACGCGCTGCTGGTGCACGCCAGCGTGGACGCGCCCGAACAGTGGCGCTATGTGGAAGACTCCAACGCCGCCGAGCGCAGCATGGCGGCCGCCCAGGCCATCGACCCCGCCATCCGGTATGTGTTCTGCGGCCATGTGCATGCCCAGGCGCTGTACTTCCTCACGCCCACGGCGAAGCTCATGCGCTTTGCGCCCGAACCCGGCGTGCCCGTGCCCGTGCCGCCGCACCGCCAGTGGCTGGGCATCGCGGGCTCGGTGGGCCAGCCCCGCGATGGCGATGCGCGGGCCATGTACGCGCTGTTCGACGAGGCCGCGCGCCAGCTCACGTTCTACCGCGTGCCCTACGACCACCTGGCCGCGGCCGCCGCCATCCGCGCCGCGGGCCTGCCGGACTTTTACGCCGACCGCCTGGAAAAGGGCCAGTGAGATGAAGCTGCTGGAGCCCGGCACCGAGATCGACGGCTTCCGCGTGCTGGAGTGCATCCACGCGGGCGGCATGGCCCACATCTATGCCGTGGAGTACGCGCAGCCCGGCCGCAGCCCGGGCTTTCCGATGGCGATGAAGATCCCCCGCATGACGGCGGGCGACGGCGCCGAGAACATCGTGAGCTTCGAGGTGGAGCTGCAAATTCTGCCGGTGCTCAGCGGCCCGCACGTGCCGCGCTTTGTGGCGGCGGGCGACCTGGTGCGGCTGCCCTACCTGGTGATGGAATACCTCCCGGGCCAGACGCTGCAGCACTGGCTGGACGAAGCGCCCGGCGGCTGCGACACGGCCACCATAGCCCGTCTGGGCGCGGCCACGGCGCATGCGGCGCACAGCCTGCACCAGCAGAACGTGTGCCACCTCGATTTGAAGCCCGCCAACGTGCTCATCAAGCCCGACGGCACGGCCGTGCTGCTGGACTTCGGCCTCTCGTGCCACGCGCACTACCCCGACCTGCTGGCCGAAGAGATGCGCCAGGCCGTGGGCTCGCCCGCCTGGATCGCGCCCGAGCAGGTGGTGGGCGTGCGCGGCGACCCGCGCAGCGACATCTACGCCATCGGCGTGATGCTGTACGAGCTGGCCACGGGCGAGCTGCCCTTTGGCGCGCCCACCACCCGCGGCGGCATGCGCCAGCGCCTATGGATGGCGCCCGCCCCGCCGCGCAAGCACCGCAAGGACCTGCCACCCTGGCTGCAGGAAGTCATCCTGCGCTGCCTGGAGCCCGAGGCGTCCAACCGCTACCCCTCCGCCGCGCACCTGGCCTTCGACCTGGCCAACCCCGACCAGGTGCTGCTCACCGAACGCAGCGAGCGCCTGCGCGGCACGCCCTGGCGCACGCACCTGCACCACTGGCTGCGCGCCGCCGGCATGCACTACCAGCCCAGCCCCCTGCCCGCGCAGCAGATCGAGGACACGCCCATTCTCATGGTGGCAGTGCCCCACGCCGACGTGACCGACGCCACGCTGTACTCGCTGCGCCAGGCCGTGGGCCGCTCGCTGGCCATCCGCCCCGGCGCCCGGCTGGCCTGCGTCACGGTGATCTCGCCCTCGGCCAGCAGCAACAGCGACAGCCAGCGCAGCGAAACCATGCTGCACCGCCAGCACATGGCCCGCCTGCGCCAGTGGGCCCAGGGGCTGGATCTGGCCGGCCACCCCGTGAGCTACCACGTGCTCGAAGCCGGCGACGTGGCCCAGGCCCTGGTGCGCTACGCCGCGGCCAACCACGTGAGCATGATGATCCTGGGTGCCGCCACGCACGGGCTGCAGATGCAGCGCTTCATCGCCACCGTGCCCATGCGCGTGGCGCGGGATGCGCCATGCACCGTCATCCTGGTCAAGCAGGCGCTGCCGTTTGAGCAGTTGGGGCAGGCGAACGCGGGCGGATGACTTTCCCAGGGTTCCCTGCGCAGCAGTTTGCCGTTGCCGGTGAGTTCCGGACCAAGCTCTGATCCCTGCCGGACCCTTGGGCTTGGACTTGACCACCCACCAGTATCTGGGGTTTGAGGCTGATGCTGCCGGGCAGGCCCCCGGGGCAGTTGGCTGGGGTCTAGCGGTTGGCCGGGGGCGAGCTTGGGGATGAGGGCTGCGATGGCGGCTTCGTCCGCTGCGCTGGCTGCCACCCAGGCCAGGGTGATCTTTTTACCGGCGGTGGCGGCGGTGGGGGGTTTGCCAGCTCAGCAGGGGGCTGTCGCCCCAGGCAGCGCTGCGCGCAGTTTTATGGCCTACATTCAGGTTTTGAGGACTGCGGTGGGCTTGGTTGATGCCTTGGACGCTCACAAGCCCCTGACAGTAATAATGATCGTAACTGGATCACAGCTGGATAGTCACGCACACCATCAACGTCGATTATATTAAACAATTATACCACCATCACCACCTCACAATCCAAGGCTGTCAAAGAAAAATTAACACCGCCAACTCTCGCTTCTATCGCCATGAATAGCAACAACAGCACGAAACAAAAAAGCAGCAGCCCAGCGATTTTAATCGATTTTATCCTTTTACCCCCCCCAAGCCCAAATTCAAAATTGGCCACAACAAAAATCAACAAACCTAGACAAAAAATTCCAAATAATTTTGAAAAAAATAACCCCCTTTCCCCAGCAACATCCGAAGCCGCCAAAAACAAAATAATGAACAATATATACAAAACCCCCTTCAAGACACTTTGCATACAGACCTCCACCCACCCCACATTACATTGATCATATAACCAAATATCATTGCCATCGCAAACGCACCAAAAAATCCTATGGTCGCCAAACCGTAAATAGTCGCCCCCAAAAAAAGAAGCGCGCCCGTGAATAAAAACATGGATATAGCAGCAATTACAACAAACGGCGCCGAACAACCGTCCCATAGCATGCCAGAGATATTTTTTATATAGTCCTTTAGCGCTATCACAACCGATATCAAGTCCTGAAACACACCAAGCATCGTATAGATAATATTTTTAACATCATCAAACGAGAGCCACATACCATTCCCCTTCCCTTCAATCATGTAAGCCCCCGCCCCCGTCTCTGGGTCGGTAATGATGTACCCATACCCCGAGAACCCATGCGCGTTGATCCCGCGCTCATGGAATGTCACTTCTTTCCCCGCTTGGATGGCAGAACGTATTTCTGCCCCCACGGTGCCACCCACCGGCAGTTTGGGCAAAGCCGTGGCTGCGTTGCTCTGGTTGATGGCGTAGATGCGCTGCCCTTCTGCCTGGGCAATGGCGATGGCTTTGACGGCTGAGACCGCTTGCGCGCAATCTGCTTTTGTGGGGTTTTGGATTTGGCCTTGTTCGTCCGTGTACCGGCACTGGCTTTTGTCCACCCAGAATTGTTCTGGCACGGCGTGTTCCATCGCGCTGGCGTATTGCCCGCGCAGCTTGTTGTACGCAATCCACCGGTTTTGCGCTGCTGTTTTGCCATTGCTGGTCAGTTCGGGCTTGGCGTTGATAGCTGCGCTTGGATCATCGTTCTTGACCCACCGGACATGCCGCAGGTGCCCGATGTCCATGTTCAGCCCCTGGAAGGTGATGCCCGTGGTGACGATGCCGTACAGCTTGTTGGGTTTGACCTGGGCGTGGAACAGGCCGTAGCTCAGGGCTGGGCGGTCAAACATTTGGGCCTGGGCGCTGGCGATGGCACCATGGCTTTGAAGCGCTGCAAAGTAGCCCCACAGGGTGGCGGTGAGCAGGTCTCCGGTGAGGAGGTCGCCGGTGATGCCTTGCAGGATGGTGGCGCGTTGGGCTTCTGGTGCGGCCTGGGCCTGTTCCAGCTTTTGTTTGGTGGCCTCCATTCTGGTTTTGAGGGTGCTGAGCTGGGCTTGGCTGATGCCTTGGATGCTCACGCCCAGTGCAGTTTGCTGGCCTGCGATGAGTGGGTCTTGGGTTTCATCCCAGTCTTGGCTGCCATAGCGGGTGAAGCCGCCTTGGCCCACGGGTTCCGTGCCTGCGCGCATGCCGGGGCCGGTGGCTACGACGGTGCCGTCTACCGAGATTTGGGGTTTGAGGCTGATGCTGCTGGGCAGGCCTCGGGGCAGTTGGCTGGGGTCTAGTTGTTGGCCGGGCGCGGGCTTGGGGATGAGGGCGGCAACGGCGGCTTCGTCCGCTGCGCTGGCACCCACCCAGGCCAGGGTGATCTTTTTACCGGCGATGGCGGCGGTGGAGGTTTTCCAGCTCAGCAAGGGGTTGTCGCCCCAGGCAGCGCTGCGCGCGTCTGCGTAGATTTCGTATTTGAATTGCGCTTGGCTGCTGGCGGGCAGGTCGCTGTGGGTTTGGCTGCGGGTTTTGATGGTGTAGGGCAAGGTGCCTGCCAGGTAGGGCAAGGGGTCGATGGTGGCGGTTCTTTGGCCCAGCACGTCGGCTACTGTGCTTTGCCCGGCGTTTTGGCTGTCGATGTAGGTTTTAAGACGGGCCTGGTAGCTGCCCAGCTGGCTTTGCAGGGCGGTGGTGTTGAGGTTTCTGACCCAGCCTTCGGCCTGGTTGGTTTCTGCGCCTTGCTGGGCTGCGCTCAGCAGGGCCTGCGCATCCAGGGGGACGGCTGCGGCCAAGTCCATGCCTGGCTTGAAGGTGTATTGCTTGTAGCTGCCGTCCAGGGGCACCCAGGTGTCGGGGGTGCTTTGGCCGGGGGTGTGGCGGGTGCCTCGGCCGGGTTGGTATTGGATGAGGGCTTCGACCCAGGTGTGTTCGATGCGCAGGGCTTTGGTTTGTGCGCCCGAGACCAGGGCGACGTTGCTGACCCCGCCTTGGCCCCAGATTTGTTGGGCTGCGTCGATGGTCTGCGCGCCGCCCACCCAGTTGAGGGCCTGGGCGGTGGGGATGTCTACGGTGCCGGTGACGTAGCGCGCGGGGATGCCACTGGCGCGCAGCAGGGCAATGAGCAGGCTGGCGGTGTCCACAGCATTGCCGGATTTTTTGTCGAGCGTGTCTTGCGCGCCTTGTACGCTGCCTTGGGTGGGCACGTAGTAGATGTTGTCGTGCACCCACTGGTAGATCTTGTGGGGGTTGTGGCCCAGGGTTTGGGCCAGGGTTTTGATGGCGTCGGTATGGGGGGCTTCCACAGTGGGCGCCAAATCGGCAGCGCTGGGGGCGCTGGCGGCTTTGGAGCTTTGCACGGTAGCGGCCTTCGCGGCGGCTGCGGGCTGCTCTGCTTCGGAGGCATCCACGTGGATGGGCGCTTGGGGGCGGGCACGCTCTGCCTGCCAGGGCAGCTTGTTCAGGTTGACGGGCAGGTGGGTTTTGCGGGGGGCTTCTGCGTCCACAAACTCTTTGAGCACTTGCAGGGCGGCAGTCTGGCCGCTACCGCCGGCCTGCACGGCCTCGATCCGCTTGACCAGCTGTTCGTGCTTGTCCAGAAAGACGGCTTCCTGGGCGAGCTGGCGGTCTAGCACGCTGCCTTCCACACCTGCGGTTTGCCAGGTGTTGCGCAGGGTTTGCCATTCTTGCTGCAGCGCCTGGGCCTGACGGTCCAGGGTTTGCACGGCGGGCAGGCTGGACGCTACGTCAGCAAAACTGGGGGCAATGCCGGGGCGGCCGGATTCCGGATTGAGCGCGTTGAACAACTGCTCCAGGGTGTCGGCATATTGCTCGGAGGGCGCGCCGCTTTTCATGCGCTGCTGGGCCGCCAGCTGGTTGCGCTGGGCCATTTGCGCGTGCACCAGCGGCAGACCCACGGTGTTGAGCACCGAAGCGGTGAGCAGCCACACGACCGTGCGCTTGAACCAGCCTACCGGGCGGTGCTGCAGGGTTGGCTGGAGGGGTTGGCTGCGGGCGTGCTCGTGTTCCGGGGCCTGCGATGGGCGCATGGTGGCTTTCTCTCTCAAATCGGGGGTGATCGTGATGGCTGCGTGGTTTTGCGAGGGCTTCATTGCACCCCCCCGCGCTGGCGTGCCGGGCCGGATGGGCGGGCACCCGCCCGCAGCGGCTGCAATGCTGCGGCTGCCAACAGCACGGCAACGAGCCACAGGAACCACGGCTGGTTGACAGGGATGGGGTTGGCCACGCCGGGCGTGCCGGGGCCGCCAGGGGTGCCGGGCCCGCCCGGTGCGTTGGCCCGCACTGCAAAGGTGGTAGTGGCTGTTGCCAGGTCTACATCCACGTCGTAGGCCTTGGTCTGGGTGGCGGGCAGCACGGTTGCCGATTTGAGGTTGTTGCCACTGCCGATGAGCACGGCTTCTACCGTGTAGATGCCCTCCATTGCCGTTTTCAGCGTCTGCTGGGTGTCGGTGGACCGCAGGCCGTTGGCCTGCAACTGGCCCAGCACATGGACGTGGGTGTAGACCACAGCGTTCTGCGGGTTGCGCACGGTGATGCGTACACGGGCGTTGTCCACCGGCGCGTTCACCGTGAGGTTGCGGGCCAGGTTGCTGATGCGCACGCGGTCGTTGGGCGCGTATTCGGCCCTGTCCACCGCCACGGTCAGCGCGGCCTTGCCAGCGCCTTGTGCGGAACCGGCGGTGATGGCGAAGAGGGTGCTGTCCACGCCCACCGCTTCGCCTCGAGCGTTCAGGAGCGTGACGACCAGCGTGTAGGTGCCAGCGGGATAGCGGGCGGTGTTCCAGGGTTGCGTGTGCGGCGCTGTTGCGCCAGCAGCCACGGCCCCCAAATCATGCGCCGGAAATCGGGCAACTTCGGCCCCGGTGGCGTCGTTGATGCGCAGCACCACCGACAACATTGAAGGCGTGGTGCCAAGGTTGAGCACCAAGGCACCCAGCTCGACTGCTGCATCTGCAGGGTACGAGGGCTTGTCGGTGCTGGCTGTGACGCGCGCCACGATGTCGTCGGGGGACGCACCAGCGGAATACTTGGCCCCAATGATGGTGAGGTAGCTGTCGTCCCGACTGAAGCCGGCAATGGTAGCCACGAACGGCTTGGCCGCCTTGATGCGCCCTGGGCCGGAGGGGATCGCGACATGCCCCGCGCTGTAACCACTGGCGCCCACGGGCGTGAAACCAGACACGTCCACCGCCACTCCATTGAGCTGGAGGGTGTCCAACGCAGAGGTAGGAATCGCGATGTTCAGGTAGTTTTCCGTGTACGGCGACAGATTGGTCGGCGCCGTGAAAACGTAGTCAGAGAGGGTCTGGTCGATGCCGCCCACATAGGTGAATGCGGGGTCGCCCAGCACCCCTCCGGTGGTGATCGTGGACCCCTTCAGGAATTGCCCCACCAGTACGGGCGCAGACGCAACGATATGGAGACTCTCTGCGTCTGTGACCTGATGAAATTCTCCCGCGTTGAGCGTGGCCACCAGGTTGCCATTCACCCGTACCTGGGTCGCAGCGGTGTTCGCCACAATGCGCACCAGATTGCCCGCCCTGCCGGTATTGGCTGTTTTTGGCGCGACATATTCCGCGGACCAGTGCTTTACTGGCGGCAACTGCGTAAACAGGTGATCACAGTATCCGGCGTTGGTTGGAACGTTGGCGCATTGCCCCCCCGCAAACACCGCCACGGGTTTATTGGTTTGTATGGCAGTGCCTGTAATTTCGTTGCCGGAGCCAGCGGTAAAAATCACCGACTGGCCTTTTTGCAGGGTCACGTCAAAAGGCACATTGGCAAGCTGTCCTGTCGTCAGCCTGCTCGCAGGCGTGATGGTGGCGACCGTGCCGTCCTCCGTAGCTGTCAGCGAGAACTGAATGAGGCCCAATGCATGATTCCAATCAACGATGCGATATTCCGTTCCCAACGCACTGGTATCGAGCAGGTACGACATGTCCGTTGTATACATCTGCCGGTTCAAGAAATATGCACTCACACCTTTGCTGGCATACACCTGCAAGGCCTTGCCCACCACCTTGCCCCCTTCATGGAGAAACTGGTTGTTGGGCACCATGAGTTCCGCCACACCACTCGTGCCGATGACAAAGCTGTAGTTGATGGCGCCATCGTTGCTCAGAATCTGTCCTGAGGTACCGTGCTCGCCAAAGATGAACATGTATCCAATGGCTGTAGTCGAATTGTTCGGATGCCCCACGGCCACGGTACGCAGCGTGTTGCGGGCGTCCAGACCCAAGTCGGGCCTTAGGTGCAGATTGATGACTGTGCTCGTTGGAATGTCGAAACCATTGCTGATGCCTTGGTAGCCGGGAGCGTTTGCCGCCAGATTCCAGCGGCCCGGGGTGATGTTGGCAAACTCATATCGGCCATCCGCGCCCGATGTGGTCTCGAGCAGGCTGACCCCAGCCAGCACCACCCTGGCCCCAGCAACTGGGCGCTGGCTCTGGGCATCCAACACCACTCCATGAACGCGGTCCTGCCCTTGCAGTTTGGGCGTCAGCTCCACCGGCAGCACATACCGTGTGCCCGCTGCCAGATCGACGGAAAAAGCCACGTTGTCATAGCCTGGCGCAGACACTTGCACCTGTGTGGGTCCCGCATTCAGGCCGGAAATTTCTGCCACGCCCTGCGCGTCGGTCTGCATCACACGCGGGTTGCTGCCCGAGAGGGTCAACGTCGCATCAGCAATGGGCTGGAGGGTGGCTTTATCCGTAACGGTGGCCTGGATAGAGATGGGTTGCTGAGGATTGACGGTGGGATGCATTGGCACGTCAAACTGGTGCGTGCCGTTTTGCAAGAGCGCTATGGCTTGCTCGAACCGCTGATAGCCCGCCTTTTCCATGGACACGGTGCGCAAGCCTGCGATGTCCGGCACACCGCCCAGGGAGTAGCGTCCGGAAGCATCCGTTGTGGCTGTGCGGCCTGTTCCATCCACGACCACCGTCACGCCTTGCAGGGGCAGCCTTGTGGCGGCATCCGACACGATGCCTTGCAGCACCGTTTGACCAGGGTTTGTGGTTTGCGCGGTCAACGTCACAGGCAGCGTAATAGTGTGATGGCCTTGCACGTTCATAGTGAGGATGCGTGTATCAAAACCGCTGGCAGACACCGTGACGGTGTTGTCGCCAGCTACCACGCCCACATCAAAGGCAGCTTCGCCTTTGGCATTGGTATTGCGAACCAAACCGTTGAGTGACACGCTGGCCATGGCAATCGCTGCGCCTGTTCCCTGGTTGGTGACAACGACTTTGAGCGTGCTTTGCGCAGTGCTGCGACGGAAAACAGGATCGAATCGGACTTGCCGCCCCGCCAATGCACTGAAACTGACTTCCACAGCTTGATAGGACGAATAGTTTGCCTTGAGGTCCATCGCGCCGGGTGTCACACCTTCCAGCAGGTACTCGCCATTGGCGTTGGTCTGCGTGGTCCGGTTGCCGACCGAAATGGTGGCGTTGGCAGCGTTCTGATAGCTCAGCCCGTCATTAGTGAACTTGGCAACACCTGCAATGGTGACCGTGCTCGCGTTGCCCACGGTAAGAGCTTTGAGACGGATGGTGCCCATATCCAGCTGCTGGCCTTTGAGCAGCCCAATGTCTGCAGAGAGCGAAAGGAAACCGGCAGCATCAACAGCCAGCCTGTGGGTGCCAGCCACCAACTGCTGAAACTCGAAACGCCCCTGCGCATCGGTGATGGTGGACTGGGCGCTGCTGCCCAGACGCACCTGCACCCCCGCCAGCGGCTGGCCCGTAGCGTCACTGACCAAAACTCCTCGGAGGCTGGCCAAGTCAGGATCCGTAACAGGCTGGCTTGCAGCCAAGGAAGCGCGCAGCGCCAAGGCCGTGGTGTAGGGGTCTGCATCCCAGCTCCCATCCGGTCGCTGAGAGGCGCGCAAGGCGTCCACAGCAACCTGCACCGTGGCAGCATTGGTCATGCCGGGCAGCACCGCCATCAGCGCATGTGCACTGCGCACCGAACTGCCCCAGGTAAGCGCACCATTGCGCTCGGCCAGCATCCACGAGCGCGCTTTGCTGAGTGCCGAGGCCACGGCAGAAGTCTGCCGGTAGGGCTGCAGCGCCTGAATCGCCAGTGCTGTGGGGATGAGGTCATCTCCATCCGGCGCCAGACGCCATTGCCCGCCCGATTGCTGCGCGCCAAGTAGCCAAGTCACGGCTTGACCCGAGGGGCCTCCATAGACAGTCGCGGAAGCAGTCAGTGCCGATAGCGCCCACGCAGTGTCTTGCGCATTGCTCGCGTAGCCTTTCGCAGCGCCAAACCCGCCGTCGGGGTTCTGGTGGAGCACCAGCGCATCCAGATGGGCTGTCGAGACAGCGGACGACAACTGCTTGGCCAGTGCCTTCCGCGACAGTACCTCTACTGTGCTGTCGCTGGCCAATTCAATGACATCAAGCAACTGCGGCGGAACCGACCCCGGCAGCGCCTTGAGCGTTGCGGCTGTTTCAGATCGGCTTTGCACCGGCCATGCGATGGAAGTCCCTTCCTGCGCAAGGCTCCCATTGGGCTGGACCTGAGCTTGCAACCACGCCACACCAGCCGCATCGCTGGCCCACACGGAACATGAGAGCAAAAAGACAAAAGCGCAGCACAACCACTGCGCAAATGCAGTGGCTGCGCGGCCGACAGCCGCGACACACATGGAATCCCTCTCTTATTCGTGCACTGCGCAGTGGGATGGAAACCGGGCTTGTCTGACGCCGCTGCAGAATCCGAGCGCAATGGAACCGCTTTGGTCGATAGCCAAAGACCGCGAGATCGTAGGGCTTTGCTAGCCCTTCACAGCGTGTGCAAATGTGACAAACGTTGCAACTCGGTTCACGCCTTTACTTTTTTGTCTGTCACATACGTGACCGATTTCAGGATGGCATTGAGCCGGTTCGCACTTTCGTTTAGCGTGCCGGCATGAGCACCACCACCCTCTTCGTGCGCCAGGACGATCTGGCCACCACCCGCTTGGTCACCGCCGACGAACCCGCCCTGGCGGACGGCGAGATCCGCGTGCGGGTCGATGGCTTTGCCCTCACCGCCAACAACATCACGTATGCCGCCCTGGGCGACATGCTCAACTACTGGCACTTCTACCCCACCGGAGAACCCGGCTGGGGCATCGTGCCAGTGTGGGGGTTTGGCACCGTCATGGCATCGCTGCACCCCGACGTGGAGCTGGGCGAGCGCCTGTACGGCTACTGGCCCATGGGCACGCAGGCGGTGCTGTTGCCGCAGCGCGCCAATGCCGCAGGCTTCAGCGACGGCGCGCCGCACCGCGCGGGCCTGCACGCGGTCTACAACCACTACCTGCGCACCACCACCGACCCGCTGTACCGCGCCGACAACGAAGATGTGCAGGCGCTGCTGCGGCCGCTGTTCATCACGTCGTGGCTCATCGACGACTTTCTGGAGGACCAGCAGTTCTTTGGCGCCAAGCGCATGCTGCTGTCCAGCGCGTCGAGCAAGACCGCCTACGGCACCGCGTTCCAGCTCGCGCAGCGGGACGGGATCGAGGTCGTGGGCCTCACCTCGCCCGGCAACGTGGCGTTCTGCGAGAGCCTGGGCTGCTACGACCGCGTCGTCACCTATGACGCGCTCGGCCAGCTCGACAGCACCACGCCCAGCGTGTACATCGACTTCGCGGGCAGCGTGGGCCTGCGCCAGCGCGTGCACGGGCACTTCAAGGGCCTGAACTACAGCTGCTCGGTGGGCGCCAGCCATGTGGGAGACCTGGGCGGCGCCGGCCAACTGCCCGGCCCACGGCCGGTGATGTTCTTTGCCCCCGCGCAGGTCAAGAAGCGCCACGCCGACTGGGGCGCGCAGGGCTTGAACGACCGGCTGGTGGCAGCCTGGACCCAGTTCAGCACCGCCGTGTCGGCCGGCCCCCGGCCCTGGCTGGTGGTGCAGCACCATGCAGGACCCGAGGCCACGCAGGCGCTGTTTGCCGCCGTGCTGGCGGGCGGCGGCGACCCGCGTTCCGGGCATATTGCGACGATGCTGCCCAGCTGACGCCACGCGGGCGGATTGCACGGGGCGGGCAGCGACAATGGAGCATGACCGCATCGCCCCCTAACGAAGAATTCGACGATAACGCCGCCCTCCCCGCCCACTCCGCTGGCGCCCACAGCGCGCCCGACCAACACCCCTACGCCCGCCTCACGCCCGACCAGGTGCTGGACGCGCTGGCCAGCGTGGGCCTGTACGGCGACGGCCGCCTCATGGCCCTGTCGTCCTACGAAAACCGGGTGTACCAGGCCACGCTGGAAGACGGCCAGCGCGTGGTGGCCAAGTTCTACCGGCCCGACCGCTGGAGCGAGGCGCAGATCCTGGAGGAGCACGCCTTTGCCGCCGAACTGATGGCCGCCGAAGTGCCCGCCGTGGGCCCGCGGGTGCTGGAAGGCCGCACGCTGCACCACCACGGCGGCTTTGCCTTTTCGGTGAGCCCCTGGCGCGGCGGGCGCCAGCCCGAGCTGGACGACTTCGAGGTGCTGGAGTGGATCGGCCGCTTTCTGGCACGCATCCACACCGTGGGCGCGGCGCAGCCCTTTGCGCACCGGCCGGCACTGGACTTGCAGACCTTCGGCACGGCCTCGCGCGACTGGCTGCTCGCCAACGAAATCATCCCACTGGACATGCAGGCCGCGTGGCAGACACAGTGCAATATTGCTCTTGAATTGATAGCTGCCACCGCCCAAACCACCGGCGCTGGCGCCTCTTTTTGCTTGAAGGACGCCACCCCCATCCGCCTGCACGGCGACTGCCACCCCGGCAACATCCTGTGGACACCGCTGGACGAATGGGGCCGCGGCGGCCCGCACTTCGTGGACCTGGACGACGCGCGCATGGGCCCCGCCGTGCAGGACCTGTGGATGCTGCTGTCGGGCGACCGGCGCCAGCGCACGCACCAGCTCAGCGCACTGCTCGACGGCTATGAGCAGTTCCGCAGCTTTGACCGCCGCGAGCTGGCGCTCATCGAGCCCCTGCGCACGCTGCGCCTCATCCACTACAGCGCCTGGCTGGCGCGCCGCTGGCAGGACCCGATCTTCCCCGCCAACTTTCCGTGGTTTGGCACCAGCGACTACTGGCGCGGGCAGGTGGACATGCTGGTCGAGCAGATCGAGGCCATGCAGGAGGCGCCGTTAAACGTGTGAACCTGACTGCAGCGGCCCCGGGGCTTTTCAGCGAGAAGGACGCCGTGCGACCTTTCGGGCTCCGAACAGCGCAAGCGCCCCGAAGAGGCCGAGCAAAGCCCATTCCGACAGGGTGGGCACCACCCGTGGAACCGCCCCGATGGCTGCCGCGGCCGTTGCACTGCACGGCGTGGGCGTATCTGCCGCACAGACGCCGCCCGTGCCGGGATTGAGGGTTGCGGTATTGCTCAGGCTTCCGGTGGTGGCTACGGTGCCACTCAAGGTAAACGTCAAAGAGCCCTGCCCGGGGAGATCAAAGGTGAACGGCGGGCCTGAAGTCACCGTCGGGCAGACTGCGCCCCCGCTGGCGGAACAGCCCCAGACCGGGTTCTTGAGACCGCTTGGCACCGGGTCGGCCAGTTGCACCCCAGTTGCCTGCTGCAGCCCCAGGCTTGTCACTTGCACGGAGTAGGTCGCCGTCGCACCAGGCGTGAACGAGGGTTGCGAGACGGCCTTCTGCACGCGGATGGGAGAGACACTGCAGATTGTGAAGGCGGCCGGCGGTTGGCTGTCCAGCACCAGGCCGGTGTTCCAGCCCAAGTCGTCCACCGGGAAAACGATCGTGTTGAGGCCGCTCTGCCAGGGCCCGGAAAGAACGAGTGGTGACGCAATGCTGGCGGTGGGTGTGCCGTTCACAAATGCCCCGTGGGCAACATCGTCAACCACATAGTTCATGGTGAACTGCACGGCGGATGGCGGCACCTCAGGGGCCAAATTGAACTGCGTTCGGTAGTAAGTGGTGACCGGGGTGGGATAGGGCCACGGGTAAGGCGAGTTTCTAGGATAGGTGTATCCGCCAGGCAGCGGGGACACCCAATCTGCCTGGCTCGGGTGCGCATAGGGCGGCGGCGCCGTGGGCACATAGGCAGGGGTCCAGACTGCACCGCCGGGAGGCGGAATGTTTGTCGCGTTGTTCTGCATCACCGACGTCACCCACCACTGCAGATCGGGCGAACCCGCAGCGATCATGGAACCGTCAGCGTTCACACCGGTGTTGAAGGACGACGGATTGGTTGTGCAGGAAACCGTGGGAATTTCCGGCACCTCCTGGGCAATGCTGTGGCTGCAAATCAGCGCGATCACGCTGGCAGCGAATGGGCGAAAAAGCGTGGGCATCGAGATGTAGACTGAGTAACGAAATGTCAATCATCGCCGCACACGGCCGCCACAGCCCCTGCTGCAAATGTCAACTATTGTCAATAGGCCCAAGCATTCTGGCGTGTATTCAGGGGTGTCTCCGCTAGGGGCGCAACCCCTGGCGGCACCAGGCTCGGGGAGCGTTCGCGATGAGAGCACGCAACTGGTGAATTGCAATTCCCGAGGCGCCAGCGCACGCACCAGCTCAGCGTGCTGCTCGACGGTGATGAGCAGTTCCGCCGCTTTGACCGCCGCGAGCTGGCGCTCATCGAGCCGCTGCGCACGCTGCGCCTCATCCACTACAGCGCCTGGCTGGCGCGCCGCTGGCAGACCCGATCTTCCCCGCCAACTTTCCGGGGTTTGGCACCAGCGACTCCTGGCGCGGGCAGGTGGACATGCTGGTCGAGCAGATCGAGGCCATGCCGGCTCGCCCCCTCGCACACTGCCCGCTCTCGATACGTCCAGATCCCTCCGGGCTTGCCTGAGGTCCGGGCCGTGCCCTCCTGGGGCCGCAGCTGCGTTGTTCTTTGGGCATCTTGTGCAAACGATTGTCAATGGGTTTGCACCAATGCGCGAACTCGCGGAACATCGGAATATGCCCCTTCGAAGGAAGAGGTTTCTTCGATTTATACCGGGATAGCACAGCCCGAAGACTCCACCATGCGCATCGCGGTATTTCACGACGATCCCGTCCTGCTTGAAAAGATCCGGGTTCACCTCCAGCCCGAACATTCCTGCCACTTTTACGTTCACGCCACGAACCTCCTCAAGGACTTCCGGCACGAGACCTTTGACTTGCTGATCGCGGGCTGGCATCTGCGCGACCGCGACGGCATCGAGGTCGTGCAACGCATCCGCGAGATGACGGGCCAGCATCTGCCCATCCTGGTGATCACCCGCCGCAACGACGAGCGCGACGTGGTCGAAGCCCTGAGCCGCGGCGCCGACGACTACATGGTCAAGCCCGTGCGCACCGGCGAACTGGCCGCACGCGTGTCGGCCCTGCTGCGCCGCTCGCACCCCCAGGCGCACAGCGAGCAGCTGGTGTTCGGCCCTTACCGCTTCGATGCCGAGCAGCGCAATCTCACGCTGCGGGACGAACTGATCTCCCTCAAGAACCGCGAGTACGACCTGGCCCTCTTCCTGTTCCGCAATGCGGGGCGGCTGCTGTCGCGCTCGCACCTGCGCGAAGCGGCCTGGGGCGAATTCAGCGACTCACCGTCGCGCTCGCTGGACACCCACGTCTCGCGCCTGCGCACCAAGCTGCACCTGAGCCCCGACAACGGCTACACCATCAACGCCTTCTACGGCATGGGGTACCGGCTGGACGTGATCGGGCCGATGAACCCCCGGGACTGAACGCCGCGGCGTTCCCGCGGGCCGGCGCGCTGCAGCGCGGCGCGGCCGGCGCGCGGCCCCGCGCCGCCCCCCGTGGTGGTGCCGACACGCCGGCCGTCAACAAATGTCAAAGGTGCGCGGGCAAGCCCTGGCGTCCATTGCCCCGCGTGAAACCGCAAGAGAAGATCGGTAAACCCCGTTGCAAGGGGTTTCACGATGCCTTCACGCCGCCCGCTTTTTCCCGCCGTTTCCACCGCTTTGCGGGCCACAGCCTTCACGGCGTTGGTACTTGCAAGCCTGGCGGCCACAGGGCAGACCGCGCCGGGCGGCCACGGCCACCCTGGCACCGTCGCCCGCGCCGACCTGGGCGCTGACCGGGCTTCGGCGCACAGCCCGGCAGCGAATGGGCCAGGCGCAGCTCCCACCGCAACCACCCCGGCGGGCGGCACCCCCGGCATGCCGGACGCCGGCCCGCAGGCGGCGGAGGTGCCCAGCGTCAGTGAAGCCTTCGCCCCCGCCGCGGTCGCGCCCGGCGAGCACAGCACCCTGACCATCACGCTGGCCAACCCCGATCTCGACACGCCCGTGCCGGGCGCCAACGTGGTCAACGAACTGCCCGCGCCGCTGCAGCTCATCCAGGCGGCGCACACCTGCGGCGGCGGTGCGCTGGCGGCCGCGGCGGGCAGCAGCCGCCTGCAGCTGTACAGCGCCACCATACCGCCCGGGGGCTGCACCATCACCGCCGAAGTCGCCTGGCCCAGGACGGCCGACGGCATCAAGGCCTGCGCGACGGCGTCGCTGGTCACCAATGCCATCGCCCCCGGGCCGGCGCCCGGGGGGAACCGGTTCTCCACCGCCGCCGGCCAGCTGGACGCCCCCGCCCTGGCCACACTGGGCTGCTTCCTGTCCCGCCGCACGGTGTCCCAGGTGCCCACGCTGGGCGACTGGGCCCGCACCGCGCTGGCGGGCATGATGGTGCTGCTGGGGGTGGTGCTGGCCAGCCGGCGCATGCCGCCGCGCTGAGCGCAAAGCCCCGGCCCGAGGGCGGTGCCAGCCGCCTGGCGCCATCTCCGCTATGCTGGCCGCTCTTTCATCATTCCGTGGCCTCGCGGTTCACCACGCCCATGAAGGACTGGATACGCAACGCGTTGTCGATCCGCCAGCAACGCCGGCCGGCGCCGGTGGGCTCCCGGCCCGCGCCGGGCGCCACGTTGGTGCGCGGCCCGGTCAAGATGCTCATCACGCACGAGGTCCCGCCCGAGCTGTGGGACTGGCTGGTGCTCTCGGGCTGGCGCAACCTGCCCGTGAAGCACGACCGGCGCAAGGGGCTGCGCGCGCCCGTGGGCGCCCTCAAGGAACTGATGGACGCAGACCCCCAGGAACGCAACCGCGCGCACAGCCGGATCCTGGAGCAGGCGCAGCCCGAAGAAGACTGAACGGCAGCCGCACCCACAAAAAACCCGGCAGTGCGGGACCGCCGGGTTCGCTATATTTTCAATAGCTTCCAGCGCTTACCACATCAGCGCCAGAAGCCATTTTCATGCGCTACACCAACAAGGCATTCACGCGCTTCACGTAGGCCGCCGGGTCGTCCGGCAAGCCGCCTTCGGCCAGCAGGGCCTGGTCGAACAGGATGTGCGCCAGATCGTGGAAGTGCACGCTGCCATCGAGCTTCTTGACCAACGGGTGCTCGGCGTTCACCTCCAGCACCGGCTTGGTGGACGGGGCCTGCTGGCCGGCCTGCTTGAGCAGGCGCGCGAGCTGGGTGCTCATGCCGTCGTCCTGCACCACCAGACAGGCGGGCGAGTCGACCAGGCGCGTGGTCACGCGCACGTCCTCGGCCTTGTCCTTGAGGGCTTCCTTGAGCTTGGCCAGCACGGGCTTGAAGGCTTCGGCAGCCTCTTCGGCCGCCTTTTTCTCGGCCTCGTCTTGCAGCTTGCCCAGGTCCACGGCGCCCTTGGCCACGCTTTGCAGCGGCGTGCTGTCAAACTCGTGCAGGTAGTTCAGCGCCCATTCGTCCACGCGGTCGGTCATGAGCAGCACCTCGATGCCCTTCTTCTTGAAGACTTCGAGCTGCGGGCTGTTCTTGGCGGCAGCCAGGGTTTCGGCGGTGATGTAGTAGATGGCCTCCTGGCCTTCCTTCATGCGGGCCTTGTAGTCGGCAAAGGACACGGTCACGGCGTCGCTGGTAGTGCTGGCAAAACGCAGCAGCTTGGCCAGGCGCTCGCGGTTGGCAAAGTCTTCGCCCAGGCCTTCCTTCAGCACGGCGCCAAACTCGCTGTAAAACGCGGTGTACTTGCCTTCCTTGGCCTTGTCCTCCTCGCTCACCACGTCGGTCACGCCATCGGCGCCTTCACCGGCCGTGTGCTTGTCGTGCTTGGCCAGGTCTTCCAGCATGCTCAGCACGCGCTTGGTCGAGCCTTCGCGGATGGAGCGCACGTCGCGGCTTTCCTGCAGCAGCTCGCGGCTCACGTTCAGCGGCAGGTCGGCCGAGTCGATCACGCCCTTGACGAAGCGCAGGTAGGTGGGCATCAGCGCCTCGGCATCGTCCATGATGAAGACGCGCTTCACGTACAGCTTCACGCCCGCCTTCTTGTCGCGGTTCCACAGGTCGAACGGGGCCTTGGACGGGATGTACAGCAGCTGCGTGTACTCGGTGTTGCCTTCCACGCGGTTGTGCGCCCAGGTGAGGGGCGCCTCGTGGTCGTGGCTGATGGTCTTGTAGAACTCGGCGTACTGCTCGTCGGTGATGTCCTTCTTGGGCCGCGTCCACAGGGCGCTGGCCTTGTTCACCGTCTCCCACTCGCCGGTCTTGACCATGCCGCCGGGCTGGCGGCCGCCGTTCTCGTCATTGGGGTTGATGAGCTCGCCGTCTTTCCACTCTTCCTTTTCCATCAGGATGGGCAGGCTGATGTGGTCCGAATACTTGGCGATGACGGACTTGAGCTTCCAGGCGTTCAGGAACTCCTCGGCATCCTCGCGCAGGTGCAGGATGATGCTGGTGCCGCGCGCGGGCCGGGTGATGGTTTCCACTTCGAAGTCGCCCGTGCCGCTGCTCACCCAGCGCACGCCCTCCTCGGCCTTCAGGCCGGCGCGGCGCGACTCCACCGTGATCTTGTCCGCCACGATGAAGCCCGAGTAGAAGCCCACGCCAAACTGGCCGATCAGCTGCGCGTCCTGCTTCTGGTCGCCCGAGAGCTTGCCCATGAAGTCCTTGGTGCCGCTCTTGGCGATGGTGCCCAGGTGGTCGATGGCCTCCTGCTGGCTCATGCCGATGCCGTTGTCGGTGATGGTGAGCGTGCGGGCGGCTGGGTCGAAGCTCACGCGCACTTCCAGGTTGGGCGCATCTTCGTAGAGGGCGTTGTTGTTCAGCGCCTCGAAGCGCAGCTTGTCGCAGGCGTCGGAGGCGTTGGAGATCAGCTCGCGCAGGAAGATTTCCTGGTTGGAATACAGCGAGTGGGTGACCAGGTGCAGCAGCTGGGCCACTTCGGCCTGGAAAGACAGGGTCTGTTTGTTCTGGCTCATGGTGTCTTGAATGGGCTTGGGAATGGCGAAACCGTTCGCGCGTGCTAATTCGGGGCGCACCGCGCCATTTCAAGGGCGGGGGCGCCGCGCGTGCCTAAACATTGTTGACGCTCTGGCAACAAAGCCGCCCGTCCGGAGCGCATTCAGCCCCCTACCATCCCGGGCGTCCGGGCGCAACGCCGCCCGTGTTCCCTTTTCTTTTGATTTCCCTGCGTAGGAGCCCCACCGTGCCCACTTCCCTTCAAAAATGGTCTGCCGAATTTCTTGGCACCTTCTGGCTCACCCTGGGCGGCTGCGGCAGCGCCGTGCTGGCGGCCGCCTTCCCGCAACTGGGCATCGGCTTCCTGGGCGTTTCCCTGGCCTTCGGCCTCACCGTGCTGACGGGTGCCTATGCGCTGGGGCCGATCTCGGGCGGCCACTTCAACCCCGCCGTCTCTGCGGGCCTGGTGCTGGCCGGCCGCTTCAAGCTCTCCGAGCTGCCCGGCTACGTGGTGTCCCAGGTGGCAGGCGCCATCGCTGCGGCGGCCGTGCTGTACCTGATTGCCACCGGCAAGCCCGAGGCCGCGCTGGGCGGCTTTGCCACCAACGGCTATGGCGCCCATTCCCCGGGCGGCTACGGCCTGCTGTCGGCGGCGGTGACGGAGCTGGTGCTCACGGCCGTGTTCCTGATCGTCATCCTGGGCTCGACAGCCAAGCGCGCGAACAACGGCATGGGTGGCCTGGCGATCGGCCTGTGCCTCACGCTGATCCACCTCGTGTCCATCCCCGTGACCAACACCTCGGTCAATCCGGCGCGCAGCACCGGCCCGGCGCTGTTCGGCCCGTCGTACGCGCTGTCGGAACTGTGGATCTTCTGGCTCGCCCCCATCGTCGGCGCCCTGCTGGGCGCGGCCATCTACCGCTTGCTCCTGAGCGATGAGTGACAGGCCGCAGGCCCTCCACGCGCGGGCCTGCGAACGTGTTGACGATCTCTCGGGGAGATCGTCAACACGGCCTTAGCCGCCGGCAGTGATGCGCTGCACCAGCGTCTGCAGGATGCCGTCGGCCTTGTCGTTGGCCACCTGGCACGTGCCGGCTGCGGCGTGCCCGCCACCCCCGAACTCCAGCATCAGGTTGCCGATGTGCACCGGGTTGCCGCGGTCCAGGATGGACTTGCCGGTGGCGAACACGGTGTTCTGCTTCTGCAGGCCCCACAGCACGTGGATGGAGATGTCGCAGTCGGGGAACAGCGCGTAGATCATGAACCGGTTGGTGGCCCAGATGGTCTCCTCCTCGCGCAGGTCCAGCACCACCAGCTTGCCGATGCGGATGCCGCAGCGCAGCAGCTGCTCCCGGGCCTTGGGGGCGTGCTCGCGGTACAGCTGCACGCGCTCCTGCACGTCGGGCAGCGCCAGGATCTCATCGATGGTGTGGTCGCGGCAGTATTGGATGAGGTCCATCATCAGCGCGTAGTTGCTGATGCGAAAGTCGCGAAATCGCCCCAGGCCCGTGCGTGAATCCATCATGTAGTTCAGCAGCACCCAGCCCTGGGGGTTGAGGATGTCCTCGCGCGAATACTGCGCCGAGTCGGCCTGGTCCACCGCCGCCATCATCTCGTCGGTGATGCGCGGAAACGCAGCCTTGCCGCCATAGTGGTTGTAGACCACGCGCGCGGCCGACGGGGCATGCGCCTCGATGATGTGGTTGGTGTCGCGCCGGCCCGAGTTGCGCACGGTCTCCGACTCGTGGTGGTCAAACACCAGGTGGGCACCGGGCACATAGGGCAGGTTGGTGGTGATGTCGCGGCTGGTGATGGCCACCTTGCCGTCCTGCATGTCCTTCGGATGCACGAACGTGATCTCGTCGATCAGGTCCAGCTCGTTGAGCAGCACGGCACAGACCAGTCCGTCGAAATCGCTGCGGGTCACCAGACGGTATTTCGCTTCGCTCACGCGTTTCTCCTTGTTACATTCGCCGGGCCCCATGGTAGCGGCGCGGTCGCGGGCGGCAAGCCCGCTGGGATCAAAAAAACGTCCTTTCGGGCGGAAGCTCAGACTCCGCCTGCCAGCCAGCGCTCAATCTGGCGGGCCACACGCACGTCACCCAGCAGATCCAGATGCCCCATCCGGAAGAACACCGCCTGACGGTCCTTTGAAAATGCGAGCGTGCGTGCCGGATCGTCGTGCACACCCAAGGCGCTGCGCAACGGCACCAGTCCGTCACCCACCAGCCGCTCTGCCATCGGGCTGCGCTGCGCGGCCAGCGTGGCGGCGACGGCGCAGGCGGCCACACCGGGCGGCAGCGCCACCGGGGTGCGCAGGTCCGGTCCGGGGTCAAAACGGTCGCGCCCCTGCCCGTCGGACGCGAGCACATGGCCATAGCGCAGGTCGGTGATGCCCGCACTGCGCAACCGCGCCAGGCGCGCAAAAGGCCGCGAATACACAGAGCGGCCCAGCAACGCATGCACCCAGTGCCCGGCGCGCTCCAGCGGAGCGCCGTGGTGCGGGGTTCCCAAGAAGACCAGATGCCGCAGCAGCGGCAGCCAAGCCGCCGGTGGGGCGGCAAGCCCGCCCGCCTGCGCACAGGCGCTGCGCGACACCAGTCCCCCCATGCTGTGCGCCAGCAGCGCCAGCTCTGTCACGGGCACGGGCCAGCCCGCCACCAGCGCGTGCAGCTGTGCGCTGAGCTGGGCGCCGTTGTCGAAGACGTGCAGGCCGGAGTTGTAGCGCAGGTACACAGGGGTATAGCCCAGGGCCTGGGCCAGGTGGGCACCATGGTCGTGGCCGCCGTGCAGCCACTGCAGGTCGTTCATGCACAGGCCATGCACCAGCACCAGCAGCTTGCCGGTCGCTGCTCCGCTGGCGGCCAGCGCGGGCAAGTCCAGCGGCAGCCCGTGCTGGAACAGGCCCATGTGCGTGCACAAGGGGTTGCCATCGCGCTGCAGCCGGTCGCCCAGGACGCCGTTGAGGGCTGCCAGCACGGCCTCACGCTCCCAATGCACGACTGCAGAGGCCTGCGCGGGCTCGAAAAACGGTTCCAGCCGTGCCAGGCCCGCCTGCAGCCCTCCATCGACCAGACGCGTCACCCCCCGAATGCTCCGGTACACCAGCCCGGTCAGACCCCGGGCCTGGCCGGGCTGCGCACCGCCGGGCAGGCCCACCGTGCCCAGCACCGCCTGGTGCACCCCCTCGGCCACGCGGCTGACGCGGGTCGTGGCCTGCGCGGCCAGCCGCGCCACGCCCCGCAAGTCCGACGCACGCAGCTGCCGCAGCGCCCCCGCCGCGGAGGCCGGCGCCTGCGGCTTGGCCACAGCCCGGGACGGAGGAGCCGCGCTTTTGCGCCGCGAGGAAGAGGTCATGGCACGGGGCTCCTGAATCCGGAAGAGGGAGGCCGGCCGGGGAAGGCGCCCAGCGCTCAGAACCGCTCGTGGGGCGCCAGGTAGCGCCACTGCCCCACCGGCAGGTTGCCCAGCGTCACGCGGCCGATGCGGATGCGCTTGAGCCCCACCACCTTCAGCCCCACCAGTTCGCACATGCGGCGGATCTGGCGCTTCTTGCCCTCGGTGAGGACGAAGCGCAGCTGCTCGGGGTTCTGCCACTCGACCCGGGCGGGCTTGAGCGGCTGCCCGTCCAGCGACAGGCCATGGCACAGGCGCGCCAGCTGTGCAGGCGGGAACGCGGCCTGCACGTTGGTGGCCACCTCGCCGTACTGCACGCGGACCAGGTACTCCTTGTCCACCGAGGAATCCTCGCCGATCAGCTGGCGGGCCACGCGGCCGTCCTGCGTCAGCACCAGCAGCCCCACGGAGTCGATGTCCAGCCGCCCCGCGGGCGCCAGGCCGCGCAGTTGCGGTGGCGAGAACCGCTGGCGGCTGGGATCGCCCGGCCAGTGCGTGCGCGGGTTGATGAGCGCCACGGCCGGGGTATGCCCGTCCTCCGCCTGCCCGCTCACATAGCCCACGGGCTTGTGCAACAGGATGGTCACGCGCTGCTGCTGCAACCCCTGCGCGGCCTTGTCCACCTCGATGCGGTCGCCGGGCCGCACCTGCATGCCCATCTCGGCCACTTGGCCGTTGACGCGGACCCACCCCTGGGCGATCCAGTCGTCGGCCTCGCGGCGCGAGCACAACCCCAGCTCGGCCATGCGCTTGTTCAGCCGCGAACCCTCGGCGCTGCTGCCGCCGGCGGCCGTTGCGGCCGCTGCAGCCTTCACGGGGGCGCCGCGCACCGGTCCGCCGCTGGCGGCGGACGGCGCGGGGCGGGGGCGCGCGGGCGCCGGCCCCTTGCGGGGCGCAGGCGGCACCGGCGCGGCGCTACGGCCCGCCGCAGGGGCAGGCTGGGGGGCCAGCACTGGGCGGCGCAGGATGGGGCGGCCGGCAGAGGCCGGGGCCGACGGCGCCGCAGGCGCGCCGGGCGGGCGGGAGGAAGACGAGGACATTGCCGGTATTTTCGCCTGGGTCCCTGCGGCCGGCGACAGAGCGCCGGAGGATCATGGCGCGCCCCGCGAACGGCGCACCGCAGTGCCGGGCGCAAAAGGGCTTTAAGGGTTCCCTCTAGACCCCTCTGGATGTAACTGATTTATACAAGAAGCAATCTTTTCCCCGCAGGTACATCGCGCCCCACTGCCGCCGCTTTGCTTCGTAAATAAGAGCACTCTGCGCTGAGCCCATGCGTTCCTTGAAGAAATCTTCGAAACGCAGCATCGGAGGGCGCCACGCCCCTGCATCACACCTTGTCGCCCAGCAGGTCGCAAACATGTAACAAGAACGCCATGCAAATCGCGCATTGTCCGATCCCAAAGGCACATCACGCGCCCTGCGGTTTGTGCCTACACTGCCCCGCACCGGGACGGGCCGCGGGCATCGATGTTGCTTGACCTCTCTATCCGCCCAACGTCTTCGTGACCGATGAGGAACCCCATGCAGCCCGCCAGAACTTTCAAATCCCTGTCCATCTCCAGCCGGCTGGGCCTGGGCTTTGGCTGCCTGCTGGCGCTGCTGGTGGCCGTGGCCGCCGTGGGCCAGCTCTCGGTGGGCAAGTTGCACAGCCAGATGCAGCAGATCACCGGGGCCGGGGCCGCCAAGGCCAAGCTGGTCAACGGCATGCTGGAGAACGTGAGCGCCATCGGCATCCAGGCGCGCTCGGCGGCCATGCTCAATGACATCGACCCCAAGCAGGCGCACGAGCAGATCAGCGCCGTGACCAAGACGCTGCAGGACTACGCCCGCCAGGAAGCGGCGCTGGCCGACCTGCTGCCACCGGCCTCGGCCACGCCTGCGGAAACGCAGCTGCTGGGCGAGATTCGCGCGCTGCGGGACAAGACGCGCCCGGAGCTGGAGGGCGCCATCAAGACGGCGGACGACGGCGACACCGTGAGCGCCACGCTGGCGCTGATGACGCGGGTGGCCCCGGCGGAAGCCCAGTGGCGCGCCAAGCTGCGCGAACTCATCGACCTGCAGAACACCCTCAATGCCGAGGCCACGGCCTCCGCCGAGCAAACCCAGCTGCGCGCCCGCACGGTGGCGGCGGTGCTGGTGGCGCTGGCCATCGGGCTGGGCGCGCTCATCGCCTGGCGCATCACTGCCAGCATCACGGCGCCCCTGGGCCGCGCGGTGGTGGTGGCCGAGCGCATCGCGCGCGGCGACCTGACCTCGCAGGTCGAGGTGCGCATCCACGACGAGACCGGGCGGCTGCTGGAGGCCATTGCTGCCATGCAGGCGCGGCTGCGCGCCCTGGTGGGCGACATCGGGCAGGCCGCCGACTCGATCCTGGTGGCCAGTTCCGAGGTGGCATCCGGCAATCTGGACCTGAGCCAGCGCACCGAGCAGACCTCGCACAACCTGCAGGGCGCGGCTTCGGCCCTGGGGGACCTGACGGGCACCGTGGCCCACAGCGCGGACTCGGCGCGCCAAGCTAACCAGCTGGCCGCCGCCGCATCGGACACCGCCACGCGCGGCGGCGCGGTGGTGTCGCAGGTGGTGCAGACCATGGACACCATCAGCGCCAGCTCCCGCAAGATCGCCGACATCATCAGCGTGATCGACGGCATCGCGTTCCAGACCAACATCCTGGCCCTCAACGCCGCCGTCGAGGCAGCGCGCGCCGGCGAGCAGGGGCGGGGCTTTGCCGTGGTGGCGGGCGAGGTGCGCAGCCTGGCGGGCCGCTCGGCCACGGCCGCGCGCGAGATCAAAGCACTGATCAGCACCAGCGTCGACCAGGTGCAGGAAGGCAGCAGCCTGGTCCACCATGCCGGGCAGACCATAGAAGACCTGGTGGTGTCGGTGCGCCGCGTCTCGGACATCATGGGTGAGATCACCGCCGCCACGCAGGAGCAGAGCCAGCGCATCGGCCACGTCAGCCAGTCAGTGGGGCAGCTGGAAGAAATGACGCAGCAGAACGCGGCGCTGGTGGAAGAAGGCGCCGCCGCCGCGGACAGCCTCAAGGACCAGGCCGCCCGGCTCACGCAGATGGTGGGGGCGTTCCGCCTCTCGCGCGACGATGGCGGCGACGAAGACAGCTGGGGCACGGCCAGCCCCGCCGCATCGCCCAGGGCTGTGCCGGCGCCTGTGCGCACGGCAGCCCCGCGCCCCCTGGCGGCGGCCACCTCCCGCGCGCCTGCACTGCCGCGCAGGTAGGGCCTCCTGTACACACTATTTCTGCCAGGGCGAAGACCGCCCCGCAGCGAGAGCATCGTCCCCCCGAAGGGAAGGCGCGCAGCGTCTCAGGAGGGCGTCACGCTCGACCGCAGGGCAGCCAGGTCCAGCACGCGCAGGCCGCCGTACTCCACGCGGATCGCGCCCTGCGCCTCCAGCGCGGCCAGCGCCTCGTTCACCCGCTGGCGCGACAGGCCCACCAGGTAGGCCAGTTCCTGCTGCGTGATGCGCAGCACCTCGCCCACGCCGGGGTACAGCACCGGGTTGAACAGCGACGCCAGGCTGCGCGCCACACGCACGTCGGGGTTGTTCAGGCGGTCGATCTCGCGGGCGGCGATGAACTGCCCCAGCCGTTCGTTGAGCTGGTTCATCACGAAACGGTTGAAGCCGATGGAGTGGTCCAGCAGCCAGTGGAAGCTGTCCACCGGCAGGCCGGCCACCACGCTCCTGCGCAGCGCCTGGATGTTGTAGCGGTAGGGCTCGCGCTTGAGGGCCGTCCCTTCCCCGAACCAGCCGCCCGGCGGCAGGCCGGCGTAGGTCATGGTCTGCCCCTGCGCGTTGTCGCTGCTCATCTTGAGCAGGCCCTCGACCACCCCGAACCAGTACGTCACCGGGCGCCCCACGCGGCACACGTAGTCGCCCGCATTGGCGTCGCCCACCAGCAGCGAAGCCACGGCGCGTTCCCGCTCGGCGGGCTGCAGCAGCCCCAGCCACGGGATGCCGTCCAGCTCGGCGGCGGTGGGCGAGCGGCGGCGCTGGTGCAGCGACAGGTCGTGGTGCGTTCGGTGGTCCATGGGCGGAGAGGGGAGCGGGCCGAGTATCTCGCAGGAGGCCCCCGGCAGACTGCAGGAAACCGCTCGGCCCCGCTCGCGCACGGTGCGCCGGGTGCCGGCCTCCGGGAATACCACGATTCAGATTGTCGTCAGACCGACAAAAAAATGCCAATTCTGACGGGATGATGGCGCCTCCCCGGGGCCGCTCGCGGCTGCCCGGGATTTCTAGAGGAGACCCCGTGATGTCCATCCCGCAACGGCCGGCCGCCGCCCGGCCTGACCTGACTTTCGCCCTCCCCCCGGCGCATGCCACGCGGCGCCGCTGGCTGGCCGCGGCCGCAGCCGCCACCTGCGCGCCCTGGCTGGGCGCGGGCCGTGCCCACGCGCAAGAAGGCGCCGTGCGCATCGGCCAGTCCACCGCCCTCACCGGCCCGCTCGGCGACCTCGGCTCGGCCATGCACCAGGGTGCCAAGGCCGCCTTTGCCGCCCTCAACGCCCGGGGCGGCGTTCATGGCAAGGCCATCGAACTGGTCACCCTGGACGACGCCTACGAGGTGCCCAAGGCGCTCGCCAACGTGGACCAGTTCCTGGCCGACCGCGACCTGTTCGCGCTGTTCAACTGCATGGGCACGCCCATGATCGAGGCGATGCTGCCCAAGGTGATTGACAGCGGCATGCCGTTCGTGGCGCCCTTCACCGGGGCGCAGCTCAGCCGCGTGAAAGGCGCGCGCAACGTCTTCAACATCCGCGCGAGCTATGCCGACGAGGCCGAGAAGCTCGTGCAGCACCTCTCGACCATCGGCATCCAGCGCCTGGGCATCGTCTACCAGAACAATTCGTTCGGCAAAGAAGTGTTCCAGGCGGCCAAGCAGTCGATGGACCGGCTCAAGCTGCCCGAGGCCCTGACCGTGACGGTGGAGAACAACGCGGCAGACGCCGGCGCGGCCGCAGCCAAGCTGGCGGGGGGCCATCTGGAGGCGGTGGTGATCGGCCTGGCCGGCAAGCCCACCCTCGAGTTCGTCAAGGCATTCCGCGCACTCCAGCGCGGCGTGGCGCTGTATGCGCTGTCCGTCATGGGCACGCCCGCCACCGTCAAGGCCCTGGGGCCGGACGCCACGGGCATGGCCATCTCGCAGGTGGTTCCCCTGCCGTCGAACGTCGTCATGCCGGTGGTGCGCGATTTTCAGGCCGCGTGGAAGGCGGCCGGCGCGACGGCAGAACCGTCGCACCTGGCGCTGGAGGGCTACATCAACGCCCGCGTGTTTGCCGAGGCGCTGCAGCGCGCGGGCCGCAACCCCAGCCGCGCGGCCTTCCTGGATGCGCTGTGGGGTCTCAAGAAGTGGGACCTGGGCGGCTTCGAGATCCATGCCACCACCCCGGACCGCAATGCGTCGCGCTTCGTGGAGCTGACGCTGGTGGGCCGCGACGGCCGGTTTCTGCGGTAGCGCCGCCAGCGGCGCGCACGCCGCTGGCGGCCCCAGGCTCAAGGCACCTGGACCACCACGGGGCTGGACAGCGGCCCCTCGTTGCCCGAAGCATCCAGCATGCTGACCTGGTAGCTGTGGCTGCCGGACGGCGCCCCGGTGTCGGTGTAGGCGGGGCTGGTGGCGGTGGCGATCGCCACGCCGTCGCGGTACACCCGGTAGCCCGCGGCGGCCCCCGCGATGAAGGACTGCTTCACGGCCTGCATCTGCGGATTGGTGCCGGACTGCGGCAGGTAGCCGTAGTTCACCGTCCACACCAGCGTGCCGCCCAGCCCCTGCTCGCGCACCCATTTGCCTTTTTCGGCAATGGAGCGCTCGTCCTCGTAGCTCAGGTACGTGACCGGCACATCGGCTGCGCGCCACCATGGATGGCTGTAGGTGATGTAGCTTTGCTTGGCCACGTCATCCCAGTGGTAGGTGGCGCCGATCTGGCCGAAGGCGTTGTCCTCCACCAGCCGCTGGGTGTTGTTCATCCAGTCGCCGTTGTTCATCCAGCCCTGCATGCCGGCCGTGCTCTGGCGCGGGCCGGTCACCGGGTTGTTGAAATACGCGCCGTACAGGCCGATGCCGATGCCCAGCTTGGCCCGCGGGATGCCGGCGTCCAGGTAGGTCTGCACGGTGGAAGCCACGGAGGTCGGATGCTGCGGCCCTTCGCCAAACAGCGGCGAGTGGTGCCAGGACAGCCAGCCCCAGTCGCCCGTCATGCTGTAGGTCATGAGGTTGAAGCGGTCCACCACGGCCGCCACTTCGGCGTGCCACTGGGTCACGTCCTTGTGGTTCACGTTGACCCAGAAGCCGGGCCAGCTGATTTCCAGCGGCGTGGCCTGGTAGCGGGGGCGCTGCTGCGACGCCGCGCGCAGTTCGCGCAGCAGGGCCAGCGCCTGGGCGCGGCTTTGGTCGGTGTCCAGGCCCTCTTCCCAGTCGATGTCCACGCCGTCGTAGTTTTTCTGCTCGGCCTTGTCCAGAAGGTTCTTGATGAAGCGTGCGCGGGTCTGCGGATCGGCGGTGGCGGCGCGGAAACCCGGGCCGTCGCCTTCGCCGCCCACCATCATCACCGCCTTGGCGCCGCTGGCGTGGGCCTTGGCGATCAGCGGCTCCTCGACCTCGGTGTGCGCGCCGCCCGCGCCTTCCACCAGGTCGCCGGCCTGCCCGCCCAGCGGGCCGGTGCCGGGGGCGTACCGCCCGAAGACGAAGTGCGTCATGGTGGTCATATCCACCGCCTCCGGCGGGTACGTGTTCCAGTACCAGCCGGCGTAGTAGCCATAGACCCATTTGCCGCTCTGCGCCACGGGATTCCAGCCCACGCGCACGCCTTGGGAGGTGGCGCTGGCCGTCACGCCGCCCACCTGCGGCAGCGAGTTGGTGGCCTCCACCGTGAGGTTGACCGTGGCGCTGGCCGTCTGGCCGGCGCTGTTGGCACAGACCAGCGCATAGGCCGTGGTGGCCGATGGGCTCACCGGCTCGCTGCCCTGGGTGAGGCGCGCGCCGCTCCAGCCGCCCGACGCCGTGCACTCTGCCGCGTTGTCGGCCTGCCAGTTCAGGCTGGCGCTTTCGCCGCGGCGGATGCTGGCGGGCGTGGCGCTGAAGTGCGCAATGCTGGGCGCCCCCGGCGGCGTGCCGCGCACCACGACCACCGTGGACGCGCTGGTGCTGTCGCCCTGCGCGTTCTGGCACTCCAGGCTGTAGGTGGTGGTGGCGGCCGGCGTGACACTGACCGTGCCGCTGGCGGGGCGGCTGCCGCTCCACCCGCCCGAGGCCACGCACCCCACAGCGTCTTCGGTGGACCAGCCCAGCGTGCTGGCACCGCCCGCGTCGATGGTGCCCGGCTCCGCCAGGAACGACACGATGCGCGGCGCGGGCGCCGGTGCCGGCCCGGTGCCGTCCACCACCAGCTGCGCCAGCCCTTCGCCGCCGGCTTCGAAATACTCCATGCGCACGGTGTGCTCGCCTGCGGAAAGCGGCACGGACGCCGTGTCCATGGTGATGCCGTGCGGCGTCCAGTTGTCAATGACCGGCCGGCCGTCGACAAATACCCGCACGCCGTCGTCGGTGAAGGTGGTGAAGGTCGCACTGCCCCCGGGGAACGACAAGGTGGCCGACCAGCGTGCCGAGAAGCTGTCCACGGGCAGCTGCGGGTCCGGGCTGTCCGTCATCCAGTAGCGGTCGATGGGGCCGTTCTCACAGCGCGTGAGCACCGCCGGCCCGGACAGGGCCGTGTTGGGGAAATACTCGGCCAGCCACTGGCCGGGCGCGCAGGCCTGCGCCAGGGCGCTGCCGCTGGTCCATGCCAGCGCAGCCACGAGGGGCAGCGCCCAGGCGCGCAGCCCCGTGCGCCGGCGCCGTGGGGTAGGCCCCGCGGCGCCGCGGCTGTGGCCGAAGCCGCCGTGTGCGTGTGATGTGTGCATCAGAAAACCTCCCTGGAAAAAATGTTCATGTCTTTACCCCCTCAAAATTCCGCCTTACAACCGCCGGCCCTGCGGTCCCGCACGCCGGCGCAGCCGCAGCCCGCCCAGGCCGGCCAGCGCCAGGACCGCCATGCCCAGCGCGGGCCCGCTGGCGGTGGGCACGGCCGCCGGTGCCGCGGCCGCCACCGGGGTGTCGTCGCAAGGCCCCACGACCGCGCGGGGTGCGCTCCAGCGGGCCGGATCCATCAGCACGCCCCCGGCCGCGTCGCCAAAGCCGCGCGGCAGGCCGCCGGGGCCACCCCGGTCAAAGAACACGTGGTTGGTACCGTCGGCCTCCCACGCCACGGGCGGCACCAGCGCAACGCCGGTGGCGCTGAACTGGCCGGTGCGCAGGCCGTCGGACACGAGCGCGCTGGCCATCTGCGTGAGCGCGCCGCCCGCGTCGGTGGCGACATTGCCATCCAGCGTCTCCAGCGGGAACGCGCGCAGGCTGTGCCGAAAGACGGCCGTGCCGCCGCTGTCGAGCCGCCAGATGGCGCACTGCAGGTCGCCCGGGGTCCAGGTCTGGGTGCGGGCCGTGGTGCCGCCGTTGTCCATCACCAGGGTGAGGCTGTACGGGTCGCCATCGCGCACCTCGGGAATCGTCGACTCGAACACCGTGCCCGTGTACGTGGTGGCATAGGGCGCGGCGCCTGCCGCGGCAGCGGCGGTCGACAGAACGAAGGCGGTAAGGGCAGTGCGAAAAGGGCGGGTCATAGGTTTTGAATAAAAGTGGGCTCTAGCGCTTATCCATCAAGCGCTAGCAGCTATCAAATAAATAGCAATCAAACGACGCATCCGGCAATGCAGACGGACTTGGCGGCCTCCGCCACCCAGCTGCAGCCATTGTGGAAATCGCCCCGCCGCGGGTCCATTCGCCTGAAGGCCTACGACGTCAATGCCCCGGTCGTACGACCCGGGCCGCCGGCACAATGCAAGGCCCCGCAGACCCGATCACCGCACCGCGCACAGGAGGCAGGCCCATGGCCGCAGAGGGCACACCGCAGACGACAACGCCGGCGCAGGCGCAGGCGCAAGCCGCCATCGAGCAGGAGGCGATCCGCCGCATGCAGGCCGTGCTGGTGGGGGCGGTGCCGCTGATGCCCACGCTGCCGCTGGTCGCGGCCGGCGCGCTGTGGAACCGCTGCGGCGGCTGGCAGCTGGGCGCCTGGCTGCTGGCGGCGCTGCTGGCGCCCGGGCTGCGCTACCTGCTGGTGCGCCGCTACGCGGCCAGCGTGACGGACCACGCCAGCGCAGTGCGCTGGGCCAACGAGGTCACGGTGTCGGCCCTGCTGGACGGCGTGGCCTGGGGCGTGGCCGGGATGCTGTTCCTGGTGCACGACTCCCCGGCGCTGCAGATGCTGCTGATCACCATGGTGGTGGGCACCTCCACCGGCTCGATCTTCGTCACCTCGTTCTGGCCCCGGTCCGAATTCGCCTTTGCCGTGCCGTCCGTGGGGCTCACCGCCGTGGCACTGGCCCTGCAAGGCAGCGAGGGCGGCGTGGGCATGGGCGTGGGGCTGGTGTTCTTCCTGGGCATCCTCTACCGCATCATGGGCCAGGCGCACGGCATGACGATGGAGACCATCCGCCTGCAGTTCGAAAAGATTGCGCTGGCCGAAAGCCTGCAGCAGCAAAAGGAACTGGCCGAGCAGGCCAGCCTGGCCAAGACGCATTTCCTGGCGGCCGCGAGCCACGATTTGCGCCAGCCGCTGCACGCGCTGGGCCTGTTCGTCACCGCGCTGCAGCAGCGGGCCGGCGGGTCCGGGCTGGAGGCCCTGGCGGGCCGCATTGCGGGCAGCGTGGGTGCGCTGGAGGGCCTGCTCAACGCGCTGCTGGATGTCTCGCGGCTGGACGCGGGCGTGCTGCAGCCCCAGCGCGGCCCGGTGGCGCTGCACGGGCTGCTCGACCGGCTGGCGGCAGAGTTTGCGCCGTTGGCGCAGGCCAAGGGCCTGGCGTGGCGCTGCGAAGGACCGCCGACCGTGGTCGAGTCCGACCCCGTCCTGCTCGAGACCATGCTGCGCAACCTGCTGTCCAACGCCGTGCGCTACACGCACGCGGGCGAGGTCGCGCTGCTGTGGTACACGCAGGAAGGCACCACCGTGCTGCAGGTGCGCGACACCGGCGTGGGCATTGCGCCGGAACACCACCGCACGGTGTTCCGCGAATTCGTGCAGCTGCACAACCCCGAGCGCGACCGCAGCAAGGGCCTGGGCCTGGGCCTGGCCGTGGTGGAGCGCCTGGGCAAGCTGCTGGGCCATGCGCTCACCCTGCGTTCGGCCCCCGGCCGGGGCACCACCTTCACGCTGGCGCTGCCCGCACACGCCGCGATGCCGTCGGCCGCCGGCCCCTTGCCCTCCGAGGCGCTGCCCGAAGCGTCCGCCGACGTGGCGGGCGCACACATCCTGGTCATCGACGACGAAGCCGGCGTGCGCGACGCCATGGCCCTGCTGCTGGGCGACTGGGGCTACCAGGTGACGCTGGCCAGCTCCGCCAGCGAAGCCCTGGCCCGGCTCACCCACCCGCCGCACGCCATCGTGGCCGACTACCGCCTGCGCGACGAGCGCACCGGCGCCGAGGCCATCGCACAGGTGCGCGGCGCCTGGGGCAACGCCATCGCGGCGCTGATCGTCACGGGCGACACCGCGCCCGACCGGCTGCGCGAGGCCAGCGCCAGCGGGTACCCGGTGCTGCACAAGCCCGTGCCCGCCGCGCGCCTGCGGGCGTTCCTGCGCCAGGCCACCCGCCGTCCGGCGCCCGAGGCGGCCTGAACTCGGCCTGAACTACGCGGGCGGCAGCAGCCCCAGCCGCCGCGCCGCCAGCACGGCCTGCGCCCGGTTGGCCACCTCCAGGCTGCGGAAGATGGCACCGGTGTGCGCCTTCACCGTGGCCTCCGTCATGCCCAGCTGGCGCGCGATGAGCTTGTTGGCCAAGCCCTCGGACAGGCAGTGCAGCACCTCGACCTGCCGGGGCGTGAGCACCGCGGCCGGCGCGGCGCGTGGCGTTGACGACAGGAGCATGGGCGGCACGTAGACACCGCCCGCCAGCACCAGGCGCAGCGCGCCCAGCAGCACGTCGGGGCGCTCCCGCTTCGGAACGAACCCCATGGCGCCAGCGTCCAGCACGCGGCGCACGGCGTCGCCATCCTCGCAGGCCGACAGCACCACCACCGGCACCGTCGGCGCCAGGGCCAGCAGCCGCTCGATGCCGCCCTCGCGCTCGCGGCCCGGCATGTCCAGGTCTACCAGCGCAAGCGCGGCGTCCGGGTGCTGCGCGAACAGCGCGGCCGTCCCGGCATAGTCGCCAGCGCACAGCATCTCGGGCTGCGGCCCCAGCGACTGGAGCAGGAACTGCAGCCCCTCGCGGAACAGGACGTGGTCGTCCGCCAGCAGGATCTTCATCGCGCCCCCCGCCCCGCGCGATCCCCGGCGCGCTGCGCCGGCGCGGCGCCGCTACTGCGCGGGCACCGCATACCGGTACCCCCGAAACGCCCACACCGTCCGCCCGGGCTCGATCCGCTCCAGCACCAGCCCGGGCGCCGCAGGGTCGCCCTCATGCAGCACCTGGCCGTTGACGATGGCCATGCGGTAGGCCGGGTTGGTGGAATAGGTGGCGCCGGTGACCTTGAGCGTGGGCAGTTGCGTGCGCAGCGCCTCGGGCAGCTCGCCCTGGGTGAACACCGGGGCGCCCGCGGGGGCCTCCGGGGCGGCCCGGTTCGCAGCGGCGGCAGGTGCGGGCGCCGGGGCTGCCCCGCGCGGGCGAGTGGGCTCGGCGGCAGCGCTGCGCGATGGCGCGGGGGCGGGCGCTGCCGCAGGGGGCGTGGCCCGGTCGCGCTCGCGCG
>NZ_JAJTBB010000086.1 GCF_021287135.1 Acidovorax sp. | reverse complement strand
AAGGCGGGGCGCTGGCCGGCTTCCACACCGCCCACCGAGACGCCGCGCTGCTCCGGGCGCAGCATGAACTCGAGGTGCGGCGTGCGCATCAGCGTGAGGCGCGGGGCGCCCTGCGGGCCCAGCGCGAACGAGACGACCCAGTCGTCTTCGTCTTCCACGGTGAGGAACGGCACGGAATGGGGCGTGTGGGCCATGAAGGTGCGGCAATGAGAAGGAAACGGAGCGGGGCGCTGCGGGGCCATGGGCCCGTCCGGTGGGCGCGCGCCAGTATGCCGCTGCAAGCCGCATGCCAAAGCCGGGAGAACCCGAGGTTGGGCGCAACCCACAGGGCGGGGTTTTGTCAGCTGGGTGCAAGCCATGGCGCGGTAGCCGTTGATTTTGGTCAAAAAACGGCGCTAGTGCTTGTCAGTCAAGCGCGGGCAGCTCTCTTTTCAGGAGCGCTGTCGCCAGCCGCCCCACGCACTCCAGCGCCGGCAGCAGCCGGCCCTGGGCCGGGTGGCCGTAGTTGATGCGCACGCAGTGGGCAAAGCGCTGGTCGGCCGAGAACAGCTGCCCCGGCGCCAGGCTGATGCCGTGCTGCAGCGCGTGGCGGTGCAGGTGCAGTGCGTTGAGGGCGGGCGGCAGCTCCACCCACAGGAAGTAGCCGCCTTCGGGCCGCGACACCCGCGTGCCGGGCGGAAAGTGCGCCGCCACCGCGGCCAGGGCGGCGGCCTGCTGCTCGGCCAGGCTGCGGCGCAGTTGGCGCAGGTGCCGGTCGTAGCCGCCCTGGGCCAAGTATTCGGACAGCGCCAGCTGCGAGGGCGTGGCGGCCGAGAGCGTGGTCATGAGCTTGAGCCGCTGCACCGCCGTGGCCTGCCGCCCCGCCGCCACCCAGCCCACGCGGTAGCCGGGCGCCAGGCATTTGCTGAACGAGCTGCAGTGCATCACCAGGCCGTGGGTGTCGAAGGCCTTGGCCGGCAGCGGGCGCTGGGGGCCGTAGTGCAGCTCGCCGTACACGTCGTCTTCGATCAGCGGCACGCCGTGGCGCGCCAGCAGCGCCACCAGCTCGCGCTTCTTGCCCTCGGGCATCAGGCTGCCCAGCGGGTTCTGAAAGCTGGGCATCAGCCAGCAGGCCTTGACGGGCTGGTCGGCGGGCTGGCGCCGCAGCGCTTCGGCCAGCGCGGCCAGGTCGATGCCGTCGCGCGGGTGGGTGGCGATTTCCAGCGCCTGCAGGTTCAGCCGCTCCAGCGCCTGCAGCGCGGCATAGAAGGTGGGCGACTCCACCACCACCACATCGCCCGGCTGGGTGACGGCCTCCAGGCACAGGTTCAGCGCCTCCATGGCGCCGTTGGTGATGAGGATTTCGTCCACCTCCACCGCCGTGCCGTGCAGGCCGTAGCGCCGCGCAATCTGCTGGCGCAGGCGTTCATCGCCGGGCGGCAGGCTTTGCACGATGCTGGCCGGGTCCAGCCGGCGCATGCCGCCGGACAGGCACCGCGCCAGCCGCTCCAGCGGAAACAGCTCCGGCCCCGGGAAGGCCGAGCCCAGCGGCACCAAGCCGCTGTCGCGGGCCTGGCCCAGCACTTCGAACACCAGGTCGCTGATGGCCACGCCGGTGGAGGTGCTGGCCGGCTGCGACGGCAGGGGCTCGGCCGGGCGCTCGCCGCCGGCTGCGCCGGGCAGGGCACTGCGGCTGTTGACGTAGTAGCCCGAGCGGGGCCGGGCATGGATCAGCCCCTGGGCCTCCAGCAGGTAGTAGGCCGCGAACACGGTGGACGGGCTGATGCCGCGCGTGCGGCTGGCCTCGCGCACCGAGGGCATGCGGTCGCCCGGGCGCAGGGCGCCGCTGTGGATGAGCTGGGCCAGGGCGTCGGCGTGGCGTTCGTAGCGCTTCATGGCGGGTGGGCTGGGCGGGGACGGCGGGAGGGCGGCAACTGATCCGTATTTTTAGTTGGAAACTGAATCTGTACTGGATTGGAGGGGCAGCGTAGAGTGCGGGCTGGATTTGCCTGTCCCTTTCCGCCCCACTTTTTTGTTGTCCATGATTGATTTCCTGTGCCGCGGGCTGGCCCTGGGCCTGGCGGCCACGGCCGCAGCGGCGGCCCTGGCCGCGCCCCCGGTGGGTTCGTCCGCATCGTCGTCCGTGCCGTCTTCGTCGCCCGGCGCACGGGTGTCCACCGTGCCCGCAGTGCCCACCGTGTCGGTGGGCAGCGGCATGGCCTCGCGCGTGCTGGCCTGCACCGTCTGCCACGGCAAGGAAGGCCGGGCCACGCCCGACGGGTACTTCCCGCGCATTGCCGGCAAGCCGGCCGGCTACCTGGCCAACCAGTTGCTCAACTTCCGCGACGGGCGGCGCAGCTACCCGCAGATGAGCTACCTTATCGAGCACCTCACCGACGACTACCTGCGCGAGATGGCCGAGCACTTTGCCGCGCTGGACCTGCCCTATCCGCCGCCCCCGCCGCCGCAGGCCCCGCCCGCCATGCTGGAGCAGGGCCGCAAGCTGGTGCAACAGGGCGACGCCGCCCGCAAGCTCCCGGCCTGCGTGGCCTGCCACGGCGCGGCGATGACGGGCGTGGCGCCGTCCATCCCGGGCCTGCTGGGGCTGCCGCGCGACTACCTCAACAGCCAGCTCGGCGCCTGGAAGACCGGCCAGCGCCGCACCCAGCCGCCCGACTGCATGGCCGCCATTGCGCGCCAGCTCACGCCCGAGGAGGTCAGTGCCGCGTCCGCCTGGCTGGCGGCCCAGCCGGTGCCGGCCGGCGGCAAGCCCGCGAACCATCTCCCCGCCGCCATGCCCGCCCGCTGCGGCGGCGTGGCCGATGTGCCCGTGGCGGCGCGCTGAGGGAGGGGGGCTGGAATGCAACGCATCTTCTGGACGATCTCTTCCGTGCTGGCGGCCCTGGGCGTCGCGGCCGCCGCGCTGGTCACGCTGAACCTGCGCGGCGAGGAGCCACTGCCCGCCACCGAAACCCTGCAGTCCACGCCCGCGCTGGTGCAGCGCGGCGAATACCTGGCCCGGGTGGGCAACTGCATGGCCTGCCACACCGCGCAGGGCGGCGCGCCCTATGCTGGCGGGCGCGGCATCGAAACGCCGTTTGGCGTGGTGCACAGCTCCAACCTCACGCCCGACAAGGCGCACGGCCTGGGCGGCTGGACCTCCGCCGAGTTCTGGCGCGCGCTGCACCACGGCCGCAGCAAGGACGGGCGGCTGCTGTACCCCGCCTTTCCGTACCCCAACTACACCCAGGTCACGCGCGAGGACGCGGACGCCATCTTTGCCTACCTGCAAAGCCTGCCGCCCGTGGCCGAGCCCAACCGGCCGCATGCGCTGCGCTTTCCGTACAGCACGCAGGCGGCGCTAGGGGTGTGGCGTGCACTGTTCTTCGCGCCCGGGGCTCCCAGGCACGAGCCCACGCAGACGGCCGAAGTCAACCGCGGCGCGTACCTGGTCAACGGCCTGGGCCACTGCACCGCCTGCCACACGCCGCGCAACGCGCTGGGCGCCACCAGCGACGCGCGGGCCTTCAGCGGCGGCCTGATCCCCGTGCAGAACTGGTATGCCCCCGCGCTGAACGCCGCGCACGAGGCCGGCGTGAAGGACTGGCGCACCGAAGACGTGGCCGCGCTGCTGCAGACCGGCGTGGCCCCGCAGGGCGCGGTGCTGGGCCCCATGGCCGAGGTGGTGTTCCGCAGCACGCAGTACCTGACCGATGCCGACGCCCGCGCCATGGCCGTGTACCTGCAGGCCCTGCCGCAGCAGCCGCCGGCGGAGCGCGCGCCGCCGCCCGCGCCACCCGCCGCGGCGATGGCACGGGGCGCCAAGGTGTACGAGCAGCGCTGCGCCGCCTGCCACGGCGCGCAGGGGCAGGGCGAGCCCGGGGCCTTCCCTGCGCTGGCCGGCAACCGCGCCGTGACCCTGGCCGACCCGACCAATCTGGTGCGCGTGGTGCTGCAGGGCGGGTACCTGCCGGCCACGGCGGGCAACCCGCGCCCGCACGGCATGCCGCCCTTCCAGCAGGTGCTGTCGGACGAGGACATCGCGGCCGTCGCCACCTTTGTGCGCAACCAGTGGGGCAACCAGGCGCCCGGGGTGGGTACCATCGAGGTCTACCGCGCCCGGGAACGGCGCGGCTTGTAGCGGGCCTTGCGCAAGGGCCCGCCGTGTTCGCCCCAGGAGCCCGTTTGATGTCCAGCCCCGCCGCACTGCCCCCGTCCACCCCCGCAAGCCCCGCGGCTGCCACGCCCGGCGGCTGGTGGGCCGTGTGCCTGTGCGCGGCCTGGTGCGGCACCTGCGGCATCTACCGCCCGCTGTTCGACGAGCTGGCCCGCGCACACCCCGACGTGCGGTTCGAGTGGGTGGACATCGAGGACGAATCCGACCTGGCCGGCGACCTGGACGTGGAAACCTTCCCCACGCTGCTGATCGCCGACGGCCAGCGCGCGCTGTTCCTGGGGCCGCTCTTGCCCCAGGCGCCCGTGCTGGCACGGCTGCTGGCCAGCCTGCAGGCCGCCGCACCAGGCGGCGCCGGGGCGGGCGGCGAGGCGCAGGGTGTGTTCGAGCGCGTGCGCGCAGCGCGCAGCCGCTGAGCACGGCTGCGGCCGGGTTCACGCTGCGCACCGGTCGCTCATATTTTGATAGCTGCTAGCGCTTTGTGGTAAAGCGATAGAGCCATTTTTGAACCTGAATCGCGTCGCTTCCCGCTGCTCCGAGCTTCTCCATCCACTCGCTGCAGGCCCGGTGCGGCCAGGGCGCCTGGTCCCGCCGCATGGCCCAGGTGCGTGAAGGTGCGGGGGCCGCATCGCTCGAGGGAGATGCGAGATGCGGGCCAGGCCAGGAAAAATACAGCCCACGGCCGTCGGCCGCGCCGCGCCAGGCCGCACGGGCGCTAGCTTTGCGGCGCAGCAGGGCAGGATCGCAACACTTGCACCGCGGTGCGCCTTTGCAAATCAATGTGTTACGCGCTACAATACGACTCTCACGACCAAACGGGCGGGTACCAACCGCCCGTTTTTTTTGGTCGCTTTCTTTTGGAGCTCGAAGCTGTCGGGGACGGGTCTCCGGGGGTTATCGGGTTTTTTGTTTTGGATTTGCGCAAACGCGTGGGCCTGGTGCCCGTGGGCGCAAGTTGTGTGATTTTTCGGGACGGAACGCAAGTAAGTGGCATTGCAGCAAATCGTTGAACAAACCGTGACGGGCCTGGGGTACGACCTGGTGGAGATCGAGCGCTCTGCCGGAGGCTTGCTGCGCATCACCATCGATTTGCCGTGGGCGCCGCCCGCCGCCGAGGCCGCGGCCACGCCCGTCCCGGAGCAGTTCGTCACGGTGGAGGACTGCGAGAAGGTCACGCGCCAGCTGCAGTTTGCGCTGGAGGTGGACGGCGTCGAGTACAAGCGCCTGGAAGTGTCCTCCCCCGGCATCGACCGCCCTCTGCGCCACGAACAGGACTTCGTGCGCTTCGCGGGCTCGGTCATCGACATCACCCTGAAGGCGCCCATTGGCGCCGCAGCGGCGGGGCAGGTGAATGCCACGCGCAAGAAATTTCGCGGCACGCTCGAGCGTGCCGAAGCCGGCGGCTGGCAGATCGTCTGGAGCGACGAGCCCCCGGTGAAACCCGGTCAAAGAGTGAGCAAGAAGCGTGTGCCCGCCCCGTTGCAGGCGCTGGGCTTCACCCTGGATGAACTCAAGGACGCCCGGCTGGCGCCCATCGTGGACTTCAAGGGGCGTGCAGGCAAGGCGGGGCCAGCCCCGGCCTGAGCCTGGCGTGGGCTGCTGAATAGACGGGGTGGGGCGGCGGGACGCCGCCACTGCCCTCAGGTGATTGAAACAGGAGAGTCGTCGCATGAATCGCGAATTGTTGATGTTGGTTGAGGCCATTTCGCGCGAGAAGAACGTGGAGCGTGATGTGGTCTTGGGCGCCGTGGAGTCCGCCCTGGCCCAGGCTACCAAGAAGCTCTACCAGGGCGATGTGGACATCCGCGTGTCCATCGACCGCGACAGCGGCAACTACGAGACTTTCCGCCGCTGGCTGGTGGTGCCCGACGATGCGGGCCTGCAAAACCCCGACGCCGAAGAGCTGCTCATGGATGCCAAGGAGCGCATCCCTGATATCGAGGTCGGCGAGTACATCGAGGAAGGCGTCGAGTCCGTGCCCATCGGCCGCATCGGCGCCATGGCCGCCAAGCAGGTCATCCTGCAGAAAATCCGCGACGCCGAGCGCGAGATGCTGCTCAACGACTTCATGTCGCGCGGCGAGAAGATCTTCACCGGCACCGTCAAGCGCATGGACAAGGGCGACATCATTGTCGAGTCCGGCCGCGTGGAAGGCCGTCTGCGCCGCTCCGAGATGATCCCGAAGGAAAACCTGCGCAGCGGCGACCGCGTGCGGGCCATGATCATGGAAGTGGATCTGACGCTGCGCGGCGCGCCCATCATCCTGTCGCGCTCGGCGCCCGAGTTCATGATCGAGCTCTTCCGCAACGAAGTGCCCGAGATCGAGCAAGGCCTGCTGGAGATCAAGTCCTGCGCCCGCGACCCCGGCTCGCGCGCCAAGATCGCCGTGCTCTCGCACGACAAGCGCGTGGATCCCATCGGCACCTGCGTCGGCGTGCGCGGCACCCGCGTGAATGCGGTGACCAACGAACTCGCTGGCGAGCGCGTGGACATCGTGCTGTGGTCCGAGGACCCGGCCCAGTTCGTGATCGGCGCGCTGGCGCCGGCCAACGTGTCCTCCATCGTGGTCGATGAAGAAAAGCACGCCATGGACGTGGTGGTGGACGAGGAAAACCTCGCCATTGCCATCGGCCGCGGCGGTCAGAACGTGCGCCTGGCGTCCGACCTGACGGGCTGGAAGATCAACATCATGGACGCCGCCGAGAGCGCCCAGAAGCAGGCCAACGAGACCGACACGGCCCGCCGCCTGTTCATGGAAAAGCTCGATGTGGACGAGGAAATCGCCGACATCCTGATTTCCGAAGGCTTTACCAGCCTGGAAGAAGTGGCCTATGTGCCGCTGCAGGAAATGCTGGAGATCGAAGCGTTCGATGAAGACACCGTCAATGAGCTGCGCGCCCGCGCCAAGGATGCTCTGCTGACGATGGAAATCGCACGTGAGGAAAGCGTGGACGCGGTTTCCCAGGACCTGCGGGACCTGGAAGGCCTGACCCCCGAGCTGATTGCCAAGCTGGCCGAGGGCGGGGTGCACACGCGTGATGACCTGGCCGATCTGGCCATTGATGAGCTGACCGACCTGACCGGACAGTCTCCTGAGGATGCCAAGGCCTTGATCATGAAGGCGCGCGAACACTGGTTCGCAGGGCAAGAGTAAAGGTCAGGGAGGCACGAACCATATATGTCCAGTAACACTGTCGCCGAGTTCGCCAGCGAACTCAAGAAATCGCCTGAAACCCTGCTCGACCAGCTCAAGGCCGCTGGCGTGGGCAAGGCCGCCCCTTCCGACGCGTTGACCGAGTCGGACAAGCAGAGGCTGCTGGCCTACCTGCAGGCCAGCCACGGCACGGCGTCCGCAGACCGCAAGAAGATCACGCTGGTGAAGAAATCCACCAGCGAGATCAAGCAGGCGGATGCCACCGGCAAGGCGCGCACCATCCAGGTGGAAGTGCGCAAGAAGCGCACCTTCATCCAGCGCGATGAGGGCGCCGATGCGCCTGCAGCGCAAGCGCATGAAGCCGTGGAAGAGCCCGTTGTGTCGCGCGAAGACCAGGAACTGGCCCGCCGCGAGGAAGAAGCCCGCCGCCAGGCCGAGCTGATCCGCCGCCAGGAGGCGGAGCTGGCCGAAAAGCGTGCGGAACGCGAAGCGCGCGAAAAGCGCGAGCGCGAGGCCGAGGAGCGCGCCGCCGCCTACGCAGCGCAGGAAGCCGAGAAGAAGGCCCAGGCCTCCGCCGTGAAGGAAGAGCAGACGCGCGAGCAGGCTGCTGAAGCCGCCGCGCGCGCCGCCGCCCAGGCCGAGGCCCGCGAAAAGGCCGCCGCCGAGGCCAAGACCCGCGCCGAAGAGGAAGCCGCCCGCGCCCGCGATCTGGAAGAGCGCCGCCGCAAGGCCCTGGCGGAGGCCGAGGCCATCCGCGCGATGATGGCCGCGCCCAAGAAGTCGGTCATGGTGGCCAAGAAGCCCGAAGAGCCCAAGCCGGCGGCCAAGCCCGCCGCAGCGGGCGACGCCAAGAAGGGCACGCTGCACAAGCCTGCCGTGGGCACGGGCACCGGCCGCACGGCGGCCCCGGCCGGCACGGGCGGTGCGCCCGGCAGCGGCAAGGAAGTCAAGTCGGCCAAGCTGTCGTCCAGCTGGGCCAACGACACGGCCAAGAAGAAGGAAATCAAGACCCGCGGCGACAGCAGCGGTGGCGTGGGGCGCAACAACTGGCGCGCCGGCCCGCGCGGCCGCCGCGGCAACGACCGCGACCAGCGCGACGACCACCACGCATCCGCGCCGGTGGAAGCACGCGTGCTGGAAGTGCATGTGCCCGAGACCATCACCGTGGCCGAGCTGGCGCACAAGATGTCCATCAAGGCCTCCGAGGTCATCAAGGCCCTGATGAAGATGGGCCAGATGGTCACCATCAACCAGCCGCTGGACCAGGACACCGCGATGATCGTGGTGGAAGAAATGGGCCACAAGGCCGTGGTGGCGGCGCTGGACGATCCGGAAGCCTTCACCGACGACGAAGTGGGCCAACAGGATGCCGAGGTGCTGCCCCGCGCCCCCGTGGTCACCGTCATGGGCCACGTGGACCATGGCAAGACCTCGCTGCTGGACTACATCCGCCGCGCCAAGGTGGCGGCGGGCGAAGCCGGCGGCATCACGCAGCACATTGGTGCCTACCACGTGGAAACGCCGCGCGGCATGGTGTCGTTTCTCGACACCCCCGGTCACGAGGCCTTCACGGCCATGCGTGCCCGTGGTGCCCAGGCTACCGACATCGTCATTCTGGTGGTGGCGGCTGACGACGGCGTCATGCCCCAGACCAAGGAAGCCATCAAG